>AQSI01000001.1 GCA_000402655.1 Fidelibacterota bacterium SCGC AAA298-D23 | reverse complement strand
AAAAAGATAGGATCACCGGTTTTTGGATTTCTTGCTTTTTTTGGTAGTCTATGTTTTACACTGAATGTTCCAAATCCTCTTAATTCAATTTTTTCATTATTACTTAAAGCTCTAATAATTTCACCAAAAGATTCATTTAACACTGCTTCTACTTCAACCTTCGTAAGTCCAGTTGCATTTGCTACATTATCTACTATGTCCTGCTTTATCATAATTTAATCATTCAAAATAAATTGTTAATTTTTGACCAGGATAAATTGTAGAAGATTTCATACTATTCCAACCCTTTATTTTTGCAATTGTAGTATTATTATTTTTAGCAATCGTACTCAAATTATCGCCAGCTCTAACAATATAAACATTTTTTTTTGGAGTATCCTTAACTGGTTGACCTTTAACAAACAAAGTTAACTTCTGGCCAGGATAAATTCTTGAACTAGAACCCATATTATTCCATTTTCTTATTTCACTTGCTCTTGTGTTATAATCTTCAGCAATATGTCCAAGAGTATCACCTTTTTTAACAGTATAAATTTTCTTTTCTGGATAGTTTGAATAAAGACCACCTTTAACTGGGATTTTGAGTCTTTGGCCTATAGATAGTTTATTTATATTTGAAATATTATTGATTGTCTGTAAATCTGCAACTAAAACTCTATATTTTGAAGCTATCGATATTAAGTTTTCACCTTTTTGAACTCTGTGTTCCACTTTTTGAACTGCGAATTTTTCATCATCTGGGATAGCATTGAACTTCTTATAAAAAGATTCTTTTTTACCGTTTGGGATATTTAAAGTGTAAGGTTCATTATTTGGAGTCGCAGGCTGTCTTAACTCGGGATTTAATTTTTTTATTGTACTAACTTTTGTATCAGCTGCCTTTGCAATTACATTTAAGTCAGAACTCTTTTCAATTTTTACTTCATCATATTTAAGTGGATTATTTTTAGGAATTTTAAAACCATATTTTTCAGGATTTTGCAAAATTATAGCTGATGAAAGATAGTATGGAATATAATTTTTTGTATCTTTAGGTAAAGAATATAATTGCCAATAATCAGACGTTTCATGGAGTTTTAAAGCTCTATTCACTCTTCCAGGTCCAGTATTATATGCGGCAAGAACTAAATACCAGTCTTCAAATTCTTTGTATAAGTCTTTAAAATATTTTGCTGCAGCATGAGTCGATTTAATAGGATCTTGTCTTTCATCAATATACCAATTTCTATTTAATCCATATTGCTTTCCCGTTGAATACATAAATTGCCATAAACCAACAGCTTTAGCTTTTGAAATAGCCTTGGGATCAAAGCCTGATTCAATCATGGAAACAACAATTAACTCTTCAGGCAAATCATACTGCTCTAAAATTGGTAACATTAAATCTTTGTACTGTACGTATCTTCTAAGCCATATGTTAAATCCCTTACGACCTTTACCTTGAAAATATCGGATATAACTTTCAACTTGCGAATTTGTAACTAAAGGGACATGTCCTTCTCTGTCATCAATAATAGTAAATTTTGTTAAACCCATCTCGATAGATTCATTCTCCGAAGTAATTGCAGCAATATCTCTTCTGATGAGGTCAGCTGTTAATATTTGAGTAGAACTATCAATAGTACTTAATCTTGTTGTATAAATTTTTACGAAATCATCTTGGAATTTTTCAAATTCAATTTTATCTAACTCTTCCCTAACACCAATTTGTTCAACATCTGACATCAGATCAAAAACTTTCTTTATATTATAAACTACCTCTACGGTATCTGAATTAACATCAGCGATAATTGCATCTGATAAAAATTGCTTTGCTTCATCCAAAATTGAAGTGATTCTATTTGACGTTCCTAAAAAAGAAATATCATTTGTATTCATAAATGGTTTTTTAGGTTTTTCTGAAACAGTTTGTCCAAAAATTATTGAGGACAGAATTAATGTAATAATTATTCTATTTTTTATCATAAAGATGTGAAATTATTTGAATTAGTTTTGATAAGCAAGTTAGGGTTTATTTATTTTATTAATATAATTTGTAGTACTATAGCCATCATAAAAACTTAAAGATTTTACAAGACCTCCATTTTGAATTACTGTTTGGAATCCAACAATATCTTCAATATTGTAATCTCCTCCTTTTACTAAAACATCAGGCACTATTTCTTTTATTAAATTTTCTGGCGTTAGTTCCTCAAATATTATAACTAAATCAACTGAAGTAAGTGCTGATAATAAAACTGCTCGATCCTCAAAAGAATTTATTGGCCTGTCTTTACCTTTAAGTGCTTTTACCGAACTGTCTGAATTAAGACCAATAATCAAAAAATCACCAAGTTTTTTTGCTTGAGCTAAGTATCTAATATGACCAACATGTAGTAAGTCAAAGCAACCATTTGTAAAAACTATTTTTTTTCTTTCGACCTTAACTTTTTTTATAATACTAATATTATCTTTAAGTAAAAATTTCATTTCAATTAACCTTCATTTTTTCAATGTCTGATTTAATTTTTTTAGTTAAATGGCCTCTATCTTCAAAAGAGTAATTTTTAGTAATGATAGGTTCTCCAAACTCAAAAGTTATTACACTTTGTGATAAATCAAATAATTTTTTTTGCGACCAATGATAGGTTCCTGATATTGCAACAGGAATTATGGGAACTTTTGTGTTTATTCCAAAAATGGCTGCACCCTTCTTGAATGGTAAAAGCTCTCCATCTTTAGTTCGTGTTCCTTCTGGAAAAATAGCAACAGATCTTGGTGTCTCTTTAATTTCATCCATTAAATTATTCATTGATTCAACAGCACTATCGTTATTTCTTCTATCTACAAAAATAAAACCTGCTCTATCTAAAATTGATTTAAAAATAGGTATATTACTGAGCTCACTTTTAGCAATGAATACTGTATATCTTTTTACAGCAATAAATAAAAGAGGAATATCAATTAAAGAAGCGTGATTTAGCGCAAAAATATAATTACCGTTATTAAGATTATGCTTTCCTTTTACTACTAATTTTACATTAAAAATAAATGATAAAGTTTTTCCCCATATTCTCGAAAAAAACTTAAAATTTTCTTTCCTACCTGTTAATGAGATTGTAAAGAAAGAACCAAGACCAAACAATAATGTCCAAAAAATAAGATTTAAATAAATCCATATAATTCGCAATTATTTTATCTCCGAAATTTCCATATAAGGCTGGAGACTTGGTGGGATACGAATACTTCCATCCTCATTTTGATGAGTTTCAATGAAAGCAGCAAAAATTCTGGGGGTTGCTAATCCTGATCCATTTAACGTGTGTATAAAATTAGTGCTTCCGTCAGCATTTTTAAACCTAATATTTCCTCTCCTTGATTGAAAATCTTCAAAATTGCTACATGAAGATACCTCTAACCATTTTTCCTCTCCTGGAGCCCATACTTCAAGATCAAAACATTTTGCAGCAGCAAAGCTAAGATCACCAGTGCATAATTCAATCACTCTGTATTGAAGCTCCAACAAATCAAGAATATCTGATGCTTGTTTTACTAAAGAATCAAGTTCAGCATAAGATTTTTCTGGTTCTACAAATTTTACTAATTCAACTTTATTAAATTGATGAACTCTTAAAAGCCCTCTGGTATCTTTTCCATAAGATCCAGCCTCTCTTCGAAAGCATGCAGAATATCCAAGGTAATATTTAGGTAAATCGTCTTTAGATAAAATATCATCTTTATGAATGTTTGTTAATGAAACTTCTGCAGTTGGAATCAAGTACAAATCATCTTTTTCAATATGATACATGTCCTCAGAAAACTTTGGAAGTTGACCAGTGGTTAAAGCTGAATCTGGTTTGACTAAGAAGGGGGTGAAAATCTCTGTATAATTAAAGTTTTTAAGGTGATAATCTATCATAAAATTGATTAGTGCTCTTTCAAGCAATGCACCTTTACCTTTATAAAGAGGAAATCCGCTACCTGACATTTTTGCAGCTACTTCAAAATCAAGAATATCCAATTGTTTTCCAATCTCTATGTGATTTTTTGGGCTGAAATTAAAATCTTTGTTTGTCTTTTTTTCTTTGATAACTACATTATCTTTATCTGAAAAACCTTTAGGACATGATGAATGAGGTACGTTAGGTATTTCTTGTAATGCATCTTTCAAAGATAATGATAATTCTCTTTGTTCTTTTTCAAGCTCTTTAATTTTATCAGAAAGAATTTTTAAATCAGAAAAAATATTATCAGCAGATTCTCCTTTTGACTTTAATATACCTACTTCTTTTGATTTACTATTTTGATCTGCTTGCAGTTCATTAAGCTTTGTTGTTAAAGTTTTTAGACTATTATCCAATTTTAAAATGTTATCTAAGGAAGCATCTTTATCTTTTGTAGATAAAGACTTTAAAATTTCATCTGAATTATTTCTTATTTTTTTTATGTCAAGCATGAGATAATTTACTCAATTAATCAAATATATTTACATTTATAGTATCAATTAATTTCTCATTCTCCAAAATATTAAAAACATAACTACCTAATGTTTCAAGTTCAAATTGACTAAAGTAATATCCAGAAATAGGATTATAAAGTATCTTAATATTACTTACTAATTCTTCATCAATTAAAACTTCTGCATGAAGATTTTTGACTTTGGAGTCAACTAAATTTGAGTAACCATAAATAAATAGAGCTTCGTCTAATTTTTTATCCTTATTTGCAATGTGAAATGAGTATTGAATATCTGTGTCTTTTAAAATCCAATCAATTACATCATTTAATTTTTTAATATAATCTTTTGAAACATTATAAATATCATTCGTAGCAATGAATGATGATTTGAATGTACCATTTTCGTATCTAGAAAAATCATTAAAATTAATTAAATCTATACCCTCTTTATATTTGATATTAAAAATAGGTAAAAAATCTTTTAATACTTTAATTTCCTGATTCAATTTCGAAGCCATAACTAATGAACTTTCATCTGAAATAATCTTCTTTAAAAATAAATTGCGCCACTTATCAGATACAGGTTTAATAGGAAAATTATCAAGAAAAATTATATCATATTTGCTGAACCAAAAGTCAGTTACATCAAGATTTCCATCAATTGGATTAGGATAAAAATGATCATAATCAGCATTTAAATTATTAATTATGTGTGGTGTGTTAAAATTTAATTTTCCAGATAAAATTGCAATTTTAGGTTTTTTAATCTTTAAACTACTTTTAAAGATGTGTTTATTGTTTGAAACATTTACTTCGCCATTTAAAGCCGAAATTCCAATTTCAAAGTTTTTTTCATAATCAACTTTATCATTAATTAAAAATGATTGAAAATAATTTTGTTGGTTAGAAATTATCTTGATAGAATTTGATGCAATTAATTTTTTATCGTTCAAAAGTGCTATCTGAACTTCGCCTTCTCCTTCATTAGTGCTTAAAATTTCAACATCCATATACATTGAGCTTTTATCAAATTGGTTTGGATAAATGAGAATATTTTTAATAGATAAATCTATAGGTTCATTAATAATTACTTCGCTGATTTGTGTTGAATTATTTTTATTGGTAATATTATTTTCATTTTTTACACAAGAAAATAAAGTGATTAAGAAAATGAGTTTTATTATTAAATAATTATTTTTTTTCATTAAACAATCATACCTCTTGAATAAGCGCTAAAATCCATATCAAAAACTATTTTTTTATTATTTACTTTATGCTGCGCTAAGAATGCAATCATATCTGCATTATCAGTGCAATACTGCATAGATGGATAAATAATATTTTGATCCAATTTATCTAATTTATTTCGCAATCTCTTATTGGCAGCAACGCCACCGCAAATAATTCCAGAGTTAGTAGAGTATTCTTTCATTGCTTTTTCAAATTTACTAATTAATGTATCTACAATCGCCTCTTGATAACTTGCAGCAATATCTTCAAAGCTATACCTATTTTCATTAACACAATTGATTAATGCAGTTTTTAATCCACTGAAACTAAAGTTAAATGAGTTGTCATTAATCATAGGTCTTGGAAAATTAATTATATTTTTATTACCATTTGTTGCAAGCTTTTCAATTTCAGGACCTCCTGGATAATTTAAGTTCATTTTCTTGGCTCCTTTATCAAATGCCTCTCCGCATGCGTCATCTAAAGTTTCACCTAAAAGCTCATATTCAAACATATTTTTTACAAGCCATAGCTGAGTGTGCCCTCCTGAAACTAAAAGATTTATAAATGGAGCCTTTAGGTCAGAGTGCTCAATAAATACAGAATTTAAATGAGCCTCTAAATGATTTACAGGAATGATTGGTATATTTAAAGCTTGAGCTATTCCTTTAGCAAAACTTATACCTGAAAGAAGAGAACCCATCAAACCAGGACCATTTGTTACTGCAATTGCATCAATATCTTCAAAACGTACATTTGCATCTTTAAGAACCTTATTAGTAATGCTCGGTAAATATTTTTCATGCTCTCTTGAAGCTATCTCCGGTACTACTCCACCATATTTCTGGTGAACAGATTGGGTCTTAGTAAAACTAGACAAAATTTTGAAGTCACTACAAAGAGCAACTCCTGTTTCATCACATGATGTTTCTATGCCAAGAATAATCAATTAATTTCTTTTATTACTAAGATTTCTAAATTGTTTGGGGATAAATCTTTCCATTCAATTAAAAATTCGGGTAATTTAATTGATGGAGAATAGAATTGTTTTTCAGAATTCCAATAATCAAAATCTATAATTACATCAATATCTTCAGGAGAAATACTAGTAATTTGTTCAAGACCTCCAACAATTGTCAAAGATACAGTAGCCGGATTTACAAATACATTGATATCATTTGGTTTGTTTACTAATTGTACAGGAATACCTGTTACAATTGTTTCGCTAATTGGTTGAACATTAATCAATCCAGTAACTTTCTTAGGATCATAACTAACAAGCTTGTTTGGAGATAATATTAGCCATTCATTTTCAACAGATGAAGTTAAGTTTTGTAAAGTATCTTTATTTGTTTGTACAAATTCAATTGAATTGACAGCTTCTTCAGGGCCACCTATACTTATTGAATCAGGAATAAAAACCCCTTCAAGAGCAATATATCCAGGTTCCGTTAATGTAAATATTTGTGATTTAACTGGAACTTTTTTAACCATATATCTTTGTAATTTGATTTGAATATTTCTAGGATTTAAAACCTCTACAAATTCTAAATCTAAAGATCTAGGTAAGACAATTTTTTCTGGATTTTTTTTGTAATATGAATCTAGCTCAAAATTATATTCATCAGTAATGCTACTCAAATCAATTACTGCTTTAAAATCATCTTTGTAGAAATTTTTGAAAACTCTGAGCCAAATAAAGGATCTCCCCGAACCTTTTAAGGTAATAAAAACGTTTTCAGGCACCTCTTCCTTATATGTTTTTTGTTCTTGTAAATTTCTTGCAACTAATGGAATATCGAGATTTACAGAATAAACTTCTTCACTCTTTATGAAAAACCAGAATACAAAAGCAATAACAAAAGAATAAGCAATTCTTTTGAATTTTGTATTTTTAATCATCAACATTTGAATCATCTAGCATTAAGGTTATATATTTTTCTTCTGATTTAACCTCAACCACAAGTAAATCTAAAGAGTCACCCTCATTAAGATTACTTACCATATTCTTTTTTTGCTCTTTAGATACCTTATTCATTGGAATTAAACCTTCAATCTCGTCACCTAATTTAATAACAATACCTAAATCATTCAGCTTTTCAAACGAACCTTTAATTTTGTCTCCAGAATTAAATTTAGATTCAATACCTTCCCAAGGGTTTTCAGATAAATCTTTAACACTTAGTAGGACCTTTCTTTCCTTTTCAAGTATTTCAATAACAATGTAATCTAATTTATCACCTTCATTCACAAATTCTTTTGGATGAGATGAATTTTTAGTCCAATGAAAATCTGTTGTTCTTACAAAGCCTTCTAGTTCATCAGTCAATGATACAAATGCACCAAATTTAGTAACCTTATTAACAATACCAGATTTTTTATCTCCAACTTTTACAAGATCAGAGATTTTGCTCCACGGATCCTCTGAAAGTTGTTTAATACCCAAACTAATTTTTTGTTCATCTGAATCAACGAAGAGAACTTTAGATTCTATAGAGTTTCCAACTTTAAAAGAATCTTGAAGATTTTGAACATTTTTAGTCCAGGATACTTCTGAAATATGAATTAATCCTTCAATACCCTTTTCTAATTCAATGAAAATACCATAGTTCATTATGCTAACGATTTCTCCTTTAACAATATCTCCAACCTTATATTTTTCTGGAATAGATTCCCAAGGATTGTCAACTAATTGTTTTAATCCTAGTGAAATTCTTGAAGTTTCTTTATTAAAATCAATTACTTGAACATTGATTTTTTGCCCAATTTCTACAATCTCCGATGGATGATTTATTCTACCCCATGAAAAATCAGTAATATGAATTAGTCCATCAACACCGCCTAAATCAACAAAAGCACCAAAATCAGTTATATTTTTAACAACACCTTCAAGCTCAGCACCAATTTCAATCTTTGTCATTAATTCTTGTCTCTTTTCATTTAAAGATTCTTCAAGAATAGCTTTTCTAGATACAACTAAGTTTTTTCTCATCTCATCAACTTTAACAATCTGAAAATCAAATTCTTTTCCAATAAAATCATCAAAATTTTTAATAGGCTGAACATCAGCTTGTGAACCTGGTAAGAAAGCTTGAATGACACCTAAGTCAACAACCAATCCACCTTTAACTCTTTTTACTACTTTACCTTTGACTGGCTCTTCACTATCACAGAAATGCTTTAACTCTTCCCACCTTTTTATAAAATCTGCTTTATATTTTGAAAGTGTGATGTTGCCATCAGTATCTTCAAATTTTTCTAAGAGAATATCAATGTTTGAACCTATTTCAGGCAAATCCTTTGAGTTAAATTCTGAACGATTAATTAATCCCTCAGACTTGAAACCGATATCAACCATAACATCACTGTCACTAATTCCAATTACCTTAGCAGATATAATTTGATTTTCAGAAATATCATTAAAAGTTCCTTGATATTCTTCAGACAGTAAATTTTCTTTTTTGTCTTCTAAAGGTTTACCATCATTGAAAGATATTCTTTTCACATCTGTAAAAAGATCTTTACTTAAATAATCTTTAATACTTTTTTTTCTTTCAGATAAAGATTCTACTTCGTCTTTTTTTTCAATGGTTTCAACACTTGCTTCTTGAGAACTAAGATCTTCAAGATTATCATTTGTATTTTTTACATTTTCGTTTTTTAATTTATCATTCATTTTTATTTCTCTATATGTTTGAGAATTTTGTAAACCTGCTCCTCAAAAGTGCAAAGAGTTGTGTCAATTATAATTGCATTATCAGGTTTTTTTAATGGAGATAGTTTACGACTACTATCGTACTTATCTCTTTTTTCCAAATCCTCTTTTATTTCGTTAATATTTTTAGCTTCATTCAATTTTTCAAAATCAGCTAACCTTCTTTCAGCTCGAATATCATAATCTGCTTGAAGGTAAAATTTATACTTGGCATCTGGAAAAACTACAGTACCAATATCTCTTCCTTCGACAACAAAATTACCATTCGCTGTAAAAGATCTTTGAATGTTTACCATCATCTCTCTTACATCTTTAAGTGCACTAACTGCACTTACTTTACTAGTAACTTCTTGACTACGAATTTTCAAGCTTATATCATCTTCATCTAAAAAAATTTGCATCTCACTTTCAGATGAAAAATCAATATTTAATTTTATGGAATCAAGCGATTTAACAACTTCGCTTCTTGATGACAAATCAACATTTTCTCTTATAAAAAAAAGAGTAACTGCACGATACATAGCACCTGTATCAAAATACTGGTATCCAAGCCTTCTCGCTAATTCTTTTGCAGTTGATGTCTTACCAACTCCTGCAGCTCCATCAATAGTAATTACCATAAATGCCACGAAAGTTAGTTTTTCTTTAGAGAAATACCAAGATGTTTAGTTTTTGAGATTTATGACTGAATTTCTGATAAAAAATGAAGTTCTTTCTTTGATAAAAGTCTCCAACTACCCAAAGCAAGATTTGATAATTGTATTTGTCCAATTCTGACCCTTTTTAAAGACATAAGATTAAGGTCAAGAAATTTGAAAATTCTTCTTATTTCATTTTTCTTACCTTGTTTTAATATCATTTTAACTTCGATATGGCTTTTGTTCATTTTTTGAGAAACTATTTTTGCTCTTCCTTTTTCATTTGAGCCAATGAAAATTCCTTTTCGTATCTTATTAATATTTTTTTCGCTTATAAATTGGTCTGTTAAAGCAATATATTCTTTTTCAATTCTATTTTTTGGATGCATTAAAAATTGAGAAAGATTCCCATCGTTTGTTAATAAAATCGCTCCTGTAGTATTTTTATCTAACCTGCCAACATGATTTAATGGAGGATTTTTTGGAATTAATTCAAAAATGGTTTTTCTTCCTTTTTCGTCTGACTTGGTTGATAAATAACCTTTCGGCTTATTTAATAATATTGTAGTTAAATCAACATTATGTTTTATTTTTTTATTATCCAGTCTGATATCATCTTTTGCTACAACATCATTAAATGGATCAAGAATGAGTTGACCATTAACTGTAACCATTCCTTCCTTAATTGCATCAATAGATTTTCTTCTTGAAAGTTCTCCAGATGAAGATATTACCTTAAATAATTTCATTATTATAAATGTTCGGATTCTACAAGTTCAGTAACTTCGTCAGATGTTGGCATTTCGCTAAGATTGCTTATTCCAAAATGCTTTAAATAATCATCTGTTGTTTTGTAAAGAAGAGCTTTACCAATGGAATCATCTCTTCCTTGAATCTTAATTAGATTTTTTGACAATAAATTTTTTATAACTCCCTTACAATCAACTCCTCTAATTGTTTCGATTTGAATTCTTGATATTGGTTGTTTGTAAGCAATAATTGCTAATACTTCTAACGCTGCATTTGAAAGCATTAACTTTTTTGTTGGAATGAGCTTAGAAATATAGGGTTCAAAATCTTTTTTGCTTACCATCATAAATCCTTCGCCAATAGATTTTATATAAAATGAATTGTTTTCATACAAACTATTAAGATTTGAAACTTCTTTTTCTAAATCCGGCGCATTATCTTTACCAAACACTTTAATTAAATCTTTTTGAACTAATGGAACAGTAGATACAAAAAAAAGGGATTCTATAATTTTTTGGTTTTCTGTCATGCTTCAGCAATAATGAGTTTTATTTCAATATCTTCAAAGTTTTCTTTTTGAGAACAAATGATTTCTGAACGTTTAATCATTTCTAATAGAGCCAAAAATGTAACAATAATTTTAAGTTTTGTTTCAAGTTTTTTGACAAGATTTTTTAATGATAAAATTTTATCATTATTAAATTGTTGTAAAATAAAATCTTGCTGATCTTTTAAAGAAACAGTTTCTCTATAAATCTCAAATGAATCTTGCGTTGGAGCATTATTAACTGCATCTTTGAAAATTTTGGAAATATCGTATAATGTCACCTCGTTTAAAAAATCAGATGCATTTGGAGATTGATCATAAACCACCTTAGAGGAGTTTCGAAAAAATGAACCTTTATTTTCAAAGTGTAGATTTTTTAGCTTATTAGCAATTGACTTATATTTTTTATATTCAAGTAGCTGAGCTACTAAGTCAATTCTTGGATCTTCTATATCTAAAGATTCATCATTTATCTGTCTAGGTAGAAGCATTTGAGTTTTAATTCTTAGTAACATTGAAGCCATAAACAAAAATTCTCCAGCAATTGAAACGTCTAATTTTTTTGCTTCATCTATCACTGAAATGTATTCATTAGTTATTTGAGTTATAGGAATGTCGTAAATATCAATTTTATCTCTTTTAATAAAGTATAAAAGTAAATCTAAAGGTCCTTCAAAGTTTTCTATCTTTATGTTAAACATTTAAATTAAACCTGTTGCACTTTTAACTTCTTGAAGTGTCTTTTGAGCAATTTCTTTTGCTTTAGTTTGACCTAAAATCATTTTCTTGGTTACTTCATCATTATCAAGAACTAATTTCTCTCTTTTCAATTTTTGAGATTCAAAAAAACTAATAATGGTCTCGATTAATTCTTTTTTGATGTCCATATACTTCAAACCAGGGGTATTATATCTATCTGAAAGCTCTTTTTTTGAAACATCATCAAGAAATAATGAATAAATCTTAAATAATGGGGTATCTTGATCTTTTGGATCATTCAGTCCAGCAGAATCAGTAACTATATTCATCACTTGGTCTTTTATGATATCGTTGCTAGCAAAAATAGGAATAGTGTTATTATAAGACTTGCTCATTTTTTGATTGTCTATTCCAATTACAACATCATTACTTTCATTAATTTCGATGTCAGGGATAGTAAAGATTTCTCCAAAAGTGTTATTGAATTTAATAGCAATATCTCTAGTCATCTCTAAATGTTGCTTTTGATCTTTACCGACTGGAACCATTTCAGATTGAAATAATAATATATCTGATGCCATTAAAATTGGATAAGAAAAAAGACCCATATTTGGTTTTAATCCATTTGAAATTTTATCTTTATAGGAAGTTGATCTTTGCATCAAACCCACAGATGCAAAGTTTGATAAAATCCAAGCAAGTTCTGTCACTTCTGGAACATGAGATTGTACCCAAAATGTTGATTTATCTGGGTCTATGCCAAGAGCTAACAAATCAATGAATGCTTGTCTAGTATTATCTTCTAGTTCAGCTTTATCATTAATTGATGTCATGGAATGATAATTCGCTACAAAACAAAATAAATCAGATTCACTTTGAAAACGAATCATTCTTTCTATCATACCAAAGTAATTTCCAATGTGTAGTTGCCCAGAAGGCTGTGCACCGCTTAAAATTCTTTTTTTCATAAATTAATTTTTATTTTGAAAAAGGTATTCTTTCCATCCCTGGTTCTTTTGATTAATATATTGATTAAAATACATAAATCTATTTGGTTTTTTTGGAACTTTCATGAGCTTCATTTTGGTTTCAATAAGAGACCTATTACCCTTTCTCGAATTACAAGGTGAGCATGCTATGATTAAATTTTCCCAGGAGTCTTCTCCTCCTTTTTGTTTTGGAATAATATGATCAATTGTCAGGTTTGATTTGGATCCACAATATTGACATGATGAATGATCTCTTAAGAGTAGATTTTTTCTGTTTAAGACAACATCCAAACTATTGAAAGAAACATATTTTTTTAATTTTATTACACTTGGAACTTTCATTTGCATTGAAGGAGAATGAATATGATGATCATAATTCATCAAAATATCTACTTTATCTAAAAAATATAAACAAATTGCACGCTTAGAATTACAAACACCTAATGGTAAATAACTGGCATTTAATATTAGGGTTAAGTTATTAAGATGACTGACATTGTGTTCTGACATACAACAATTTATAAATAATCATTTACATTGTACAAAATAAAGTTTAAAGTTTTATAGCAAATGTAGGGAACGAAGTGAAAGTCTTCGGCAGTCCCCGCTACTGTAATTACTGAGGTTTAATATAATCCATTCAACATAGTTGGAGAAGGAATTAAGCCATTTTAGGTTCAAGCCAGGAGACCTTATTTGCAAAAATAAAAAATAATCTTCGGAGGAAAGTATGATGAAAAAAATATATATATTACTTACAATATTATTCACAAATCTCTTTGGACAAACTTTCACAGGTTTTGTTAAAGATGTATCTGGAACTGAAATTTCTTATGTTATTATTGAAGAATTAAATTCAAAATCAGAGGAAAGAAATTGGACGATATCTGATAAAAACGGCAACTTTTCAATAAATGTCATGAATGAATCGAGTGTTCTGTTTCAAAGAATAGGATTTAAAGATGTAATTGTAAAACCAGAAGAAAGATTAAATAAATCTATTATTATGGTAAGAGAGAACATATCCCTTGAAAAAGTTGACGTTTATGGTAAGAAAAAAGAAGGATATTTAATAGATAAGACTTCAATAAACAATTTAGGCATTTATTCTAAAGGAGGCTCTCTTAATCAAATTCCATCCTTAGAATTGAGGACATATGGTGGATATGCAGGAGTAACTTCTGCTTCTTTTGATGGTGGATATGCAAGACATACAAAAGTCCTTTACAATGGAGTTGATTTAACTGATGCAATGAATGGACAAGTTGATCTTTCTACGCTTCCCTCCTTTGCTCTGAGCTCCATCAATTACAGATTAAATTCTGGAACAAGATTTGGTTCTGGCTCCATTGATGGTTCTATTAATATTAATAATGATTTTTTAGATAATAATGTTTTTTATAGTGTTGGAGATTTTGGATTTTCACAATACGGAGCTAATTATTCAATCAATAGAAAAACATCGAAAAGAAATATATCATTTGGTAAAACATCTTATGATGGTGATTATAAATATACTGATTCAACGGGAAATAAAATTAAGCGCTTAAATAATTACTTAGATCAATTTTTTCTCTCCGTTGATAGGCAATTTGTTATAAGAGAAGATTTTTTAGTCAATATATTTACATTAAGAACCGAAAATGTTAGAGGAGCAGCAGGAAGTACAACCTTTCCATCAGATAATGCTACAAGAAAAGATGACTTTGAACTATTTGCCTTATCCTTTAATAAGTTTTTTGATAATGGTTCACTTGATTTGTACATGAATAGATCAGATAATTACCAAGAATTTGACGATTCAGAAGGATCTTTTCCAGTATATAGTGAACATGAACTTGATTACTCAGTTTTTGGGCTTAGAGGAAATCATACAATAAATTCATCCTTCAATTATGAAGCAGCTTTTAATGTTAAATCTGAAAGAGTTGATAGTAGTGAACTTCAAAAGGAAGAATTAGAAACAACATCGTTTTCGTTTATTGGAAATTATGTCAATACAGAGCATGATTTTAAGGTTTCTCCTTCATTGCGCTATGATTCAAGAGTTGAAAATAAAAAAACAACTTATAATTTAGGCTTTGAAGCGGTTAATCAATTTATAGATTCTGGAAGCGCGTTTGACTTTTATCTTGATATAGGCTCATCATTTCAATTTCCCACACTGAATGATTTATTTTGGCCAGATGGTTTATATAGTGGAGGTAATCCCGATTTAAAACCTGAAGAAAGTGAATACTTTGTATTATCGATTTCAAATGAGTCTTTCATTGGAAAAATGAAAGTAACTGCATCTTTTAAAGATTATGAAAATTTAATTTTATGGCAACCCGATGAATCATTTAAATATGTACCGATAAATGTTTCATCAGCTGAAAGAACATCTTATAATTTTCAATACCTTAAAGATTTTTCTGACTTGCATATGCAGTTAACATATAATGTTTATGATTCTCTTGATGAAGATATTGATGAAAAACTTTTATATGTACCTGATTCCTCTGCTAGCTTACTACTAGTTTATAAATTAAATAATTTAACTCACTATTCATTAAACTATAAGCTTGTTGGCGATAGGATTTTACAATATGGTTCATCTTTTGCTGAACAAGTGAATGATAAATCATTTGGGTTATTGAGTTTGGGAGTATCAAATGTTTTCAATTGGATGGGTGAAGACTCTGTAATGCTCAATATGACTGTAGATAATCTTTTAGATGAAGAATACATTTCTACAATTGGTTATCCAGAACCTGGTAGAAGCATAAAATTTACGTTAGAGTATAAACTTTAATCGTCAAATTCCCAGATGATTCCAAATGTCAGTAAACTACTTATTGGATTAAAGAATTCGTGATTTGATATAGAATAGTTTTCACTTGTATTGAACTTATTTAATGCATTTTGAAGTCTAATAGTAAGTATTACATCGGATATAGAAATCTCTGCGTTTAGAGAAATATTTATGTATTCATTTGAGTCAATGCTATTTTTTCTTTCAGGCATATTTTTAAAATAATTAAAACTAAAATCTGAATTATTTTTTGACATATATTGCAGCCTCAATTTACCGTTTATTCCAAGATTATTTTTTATTAATGATAAACTATAAAGGTAATCTAAATTAAGAATGTGGGTTCTATTTGAACTGATAAGACTATCATAAAAATTATAAGAATGATTAAAATTCAATGAACCAAATTTTAATGGAACTTGAAATTTTGATTGTAAAGACATCATATCATCATCAATAAATTCATATCTATCAGCCTCAGGAATGAAAACTTCTCCCAATAAATCAATAGGAATGATAAGATTATTTGCCTCAACATACTTTAAAGAAACCGAAAGATCTAGTTGAGTGAAAAAGTGATAAGTGAGCGTTAAGTTTTTCCATTCTTCAACTTTATTTCCACTAAATCTACCCTGGCCAGTGAAGTCATAAACATCAAACAAGACCATGGAATGTTGATTTCTAGTATTAAAAACTATATCAAAGTTTCCAAACATATTTTTGTAAAAAATATTTGGCTTAACTCTATCCTCAATTAAATCGATGCCATAATTAAACTCACCAAATATTGAGGGAATATTGGAATATTTAGTTGTTAAAGTTAAAGAGTTTAAAGAAAAACCATTTGAAGATCTTTCATCAAAATAATTATTATTATTGAACAAAATATTTAATAATAATTGATTGTTTTTATGGATTGAAAATTTGAATCTATTTCTATCTAATTCATATTTATTATTTATAGCATATTGGTTAATAAACAATGATTCAAATTTACTTATGTGATTCAATTGCAAATCAAAATTGTAATCATTTTTAATGAAATTATTTCCAACTGTTAAAGTTAAAAAATCAGAAAATTCACTATTTAATGATGAATCAAATTCGGTAGAATTAAAATCAAACTGAGTTTCTTCTCTAAAATACCCAACAGAAGAATAAAATTTATTTTTTTCAAATTTTCTTAAGTAATCAAACTTATAAAATAAACTTAGTGGGGGTTGATCAGAATCAGCAAATTCAGCATACTGACCAAAAAAACTCTTTTTTGAACCAACGAATTTAAATTCTTCATTCTGTGAATGCTTTTTTAATCCTACGCTTAATTTATCAAATCCATAGTCACCAAATTCATAAATGAATTTACTTTTTACATACGAAGAATCTTTTACAATTTCATCGAATTCCAAATCTGAAAATTTGTTTTTAAAATTTTTTGAAGATCTATCTATTAATAAGATATCAAAATATGAATCATTATTCCAAATGAGCTGATTATTATCTGTTGGAACGGCAAATTGTTTTGAAATATCAAAAGGGATGTCTTCTTGTGAAAAAGCAATGGTGTTAAGCAGAAAAAATGAAATTAATATTCTATTATGACTCATCTCTCCTCATAAAATTAATTTTAGAATCAATAAAGTTAATTGAGTGTAATAATATAGCTTCTAAAGTTTGAGGCTCAACAGGGCTTTGCCATTCTTTTCTGCCTTGGTAAGATAAAATTAGGTGTTCTAACCTTAGCTTATCCTCATCTGGAAAATTTTTAACTTTAGAAATATATTTATTAACAACATCTCTTGAAATTATAGCGTTTCCTACCAAAGATTTATGACTAGATTTTGAAACTACTGAGCCAAGGTTTATAGAGTAAAGCTTTCCAATTTGATGAAGACAAACTCCAGAAATTAATAAATCAATATCCACTTCATAATGGGATCCAATTTGCTTTGCAATTTTTAAAAGTGATACTGTTTGCTCGATCAATCCATTTTGATAATTATAATGATATGAAATGCTTGCAGGATATATTTTAAATTTATTTTTATGATCTTTAAGAATTTCTCTTGTAAGTTTTTTTAGATGGCTCTTAGAAATAAGATTTATTTCTTTATCAAGCTCTTTCCATAATTCGTTTGGATTTTTTTTGGATAATGGAATTAAATCTGATGCGTTAAATCCATATTGTTTATATTTTTTTTCATCAGCACGTGAAATATTTTCAATTTTAATTAATAAATTTTCACCGTATTGATATGTGATTCCCTTAACTGCAACAGGATCCCCAATACTAAATTTTTTAGAGAGCCTCTGAACATTATCCCAAATTCTAGCTCTGATAACTCCAGATTTATCTTGAAGTAATAAGTTTAAATATATTGATCCATCTTTTTTTTTAAGAATTTTTTTTTCAAGACATAAATAAAATCCTTGAAGCTTCATATCGGCAACTAAATTTGAAATTAAAATGGATTTCATTTAATTAATTTTTAGAATGAGCACAGTTATTATCTTTGCAAGTAGCTGATAATTGATGTACACGTTTAGTAAGACTCATATTCAAGTCATCTGCAATTTTCTTTTCAATTGTAGAAATTTTATTATCATAAAACTCAAAAATTTCTCCACAATCTTCACAAACAATATGATCGTGTTTTGGGGTGATTGTTTTTTTGTTATGCTCATAAAGAAATTTTCCACTATCAAGAGTAATTTTTTTAAGAAGACTGTGTTTAACAAAAACATCAATCGTTCTATAGAGTGTTGCTCTTGAAACATTAATCTTCTTTTTTTTCAGATCAGCCAAGATGGTCTCAATATCACGGTGACTATCGGTTGAGCAAAGTTCATCCCATATTTCTAACCGTTGCTTAGTGGCTCTTAAACCCTCGCTTTTCAGAACAGCTTCAACTTCAATATGGAATCTACATGGTATTAAGTTTTGCATATATCAAATTACACTAAATTGATTTTTTAATCTATTTTTTTTAAGCGAGCGTATTTTACAATCAGTTTTTTTCGTAAACCGCCATCAAATTCAACTCCAACTTTTTGGTTTTCTCCTGAACCGCTTAAAACCAAAATAGTACCAATTCCAAAAAGATTATGTTGAACTTGATCTCCAATTTTAAAGTCATCAAACTCAGTAACAGTCCTAGAAATTTGAATTTTCTTTTGTTGGCCAGTACCGACAATTCTTTTTGTATAAACTGATTTATACGATTTTACTTTCACTACATCTTCGTCAATTTCATTTAAAAAGTCCGATTGTACAAATGAAGTTGTATTTATTGCTCCAAATCTTCTTCTATATTTAGCATTCAAAAGATATAATTGATTCATTGCCCTTGTTACTGCAACATAAAATAATCTTCTTTCTTCTTCCATTTGATCTGGTCCGTCATCGATTCTCATCAAAGGAAAAAGCCCTTGCTCCAAACCAGAAATAAATACTGTAGGAAACTCGAGACCCTTAGCAGCGTGAACAGTCATTAATGTTATAGCATTATTTTTATCATCCCATTCATCAATATCTGTAAACAATGAAATTTCTTGAAGAAAATCTTTCAAATTTCCACCAACTTGATCTGAAAATTTATCTACAGAAGCTTTTAATTCTTGAATATTATCGTAACGATCTTGTTCAACAGGATTATTTTTATAATAATTTTCAATATTAAATTCTTCTAACAAAGTCCTTAATAATTCTTTTGGATCAAGCGTTTCTAATAGGCTACTGAATTTTTTAATTGAAGTATGAAAATTTTCTATAGAATCTTGTTGCTTTCCCCTAAGCTTGAGCTGTTTTGAAAATTCTAAACTATCAAAAAGTGATATTTTTTTCTTATTAGCCAAATTAATAAACATATTTATTGATTTTTCTCCAATGCCTCTAACTGGAAAATTAATTATGCGCTTTAGTGCTATATCATCACTATTATTTGCAACCAAAGTTAAATATGCTAGAACATTTTTTATTTCCTTTCTATCATAAAACTTCGTTCCTCCAACTATATTATAAGGTAAACCTTCTTTAACCATAGCTTGTTCAATAGATCTTGACTGAGCATTAGTTCTATAAAGAACAGCAAAATCTTTAAAGGAGCTCTTATTAAGCTTAATTTCTGACTTAATAGAATCGCAAATTGCATTGGACTCTTCTTCATCACTTCCTGTGGAAATGAGAGATATTTTTTCTCCCTTACCCCTAGTTGCTTCAAGCTTTTTTTCAGCCCTGTTTTTATTGTTTGAAACTACAGACCATGCTCCATCTAAAATTCGTTGAGTTGACCTATAATTTTTTTCAAGTTTTATTTCCATATTTTTTGGAAAAGTTTCTTGGAAGTTTGTTAAAATGTTATCAATATTGGCACCCCTCCATCCGTATATTGACTGATCATCATCTCCAACAACAGTCACATTTTGATGTTTACCCGCTAATAAAGAAACCATTTCGAATTGAGGTGAATTTGTATCCTGGAATTCATCAACCAAAACATATTTCCACGATTTATGAAAGTAATTTAAAATATTTGAATTTTCTTTTAAAAGTCGAATAGGAAATAATAATAAATCGTTAAAATCTAATGCATTATTTGATTTAAGTCTTGCTAAGTACTCTTTGTAAACTTCAATAATTTTTTCATCTTCAAAAGTTTGCGCCCTTGATTCAATTACCTTAATTGAAAGATTATCATTTTTAAATTTATCAATTTGAGACTTCAAAAAATTTACGTTTAATTCTTTAAATTCCGAAAGATTCAAGTTTTCAACTACTTCTTTTATCACAGCTTTTTGATCTTGGGTATCGTAAATAGTAAAACTTGAACTATACCCTTCATCAAGTGCAGTAATATACATTCTAAGCATTCTTGCACCAATTGAATGAAAAGTTCCAACATTTACTCCATCACAGGAAATACTTGCTTGTATTCTTGATTTCATTTCAGATGCAGCTTTGTTTGTAAATGTTAAAGCTAATATTTCTTCTGGCTTAAAAAGTTTTTCTTTAATTAAATGCCAAACTTTGTATGTTAACACACGCGTTTTTCCGCTACCCGCACCGGCAAAAACTAAAACCGGTTTATTTACAGTTTGAACTGCTCTTAGTTGTTGAGTATTTAAATCTTTTAACTTCATTTATTTTTTCTTTTATTAATTTTGTAAATCCTTTTTGCTGCTTCATGATCTTTTTCATTTGTTGAAAAAGCATGTGAGCCATCGCCTTGAGCAACAAAAAAAATGTAATCAGTCTTTTCTGGAAATAGTGCAGCTTTTATTGATTCAATACCTGGATTGTTTATTGGACCAGGAGGAAGTCCATAGTTTTGGTAAGTATTATAATCTGATTTAATTCTCAAATCTCTATTTGATAATGTCTTAGGAGGCCCTGGTATAATATATTGAATTGTTGGATCTGCTTGTAATTTCATATTAATTCTTAATCTATTGTGATAAACTGACGAGATAGTTTTGCGCTCGCTTGATAGCATTGCTTCCCCTTCAATAATCGACGCCAAAGTTACAACCTCATGTACCGTAAATCCTAATTGATTCGCTCTATCTTGCAAAGTTTTGTCAAATTTTTTCCAAAATTCGTTCAATAAAATAGTAATAATATCTTCCGGAGATGAGTCGTGGTAAAAGTAATATGTTTCTGGATGTAAATAACCCTCAAGTGAGGTTGCATTTATATTATTGGCAACAAGAATTTCTTCTGATTTGAAATAAGCGTCAAAATCATAATTCTTATTTAAAAGCAGGTTTATATTTTCAAAGAGTTGTTGAGATTGTAAGCCTTCAGGAATTGTAAGCTTTAGTTTTATTGGACCTTTTTTAAAAATTAAATCAAATAATATGGCATCAGATACTTTACCTTCGATCAAAAATTTGCCAGTAGGAACTTTGGATTCTAAACCTCTTAAAATGGCTTTTATTTTAAAAATATTTTTATCAACTATTATGTTTTCATCAAGTAACAGCTTAGATACCGAATTAAGAGACATTCCTTTTTCAATTGTTATTATAGTAGAATCCACTTCTCTAGAATTAATCGATATTAAGCTGGTAGCGGTAATAATTAATATTGTAATTATTAATAACTGTACTGTATTTAGCTCTTTCATAAGAGGGCTAAAAATTAGCGTAATTATATTTTCAAATCAATGGATGTAATTTATTTTTGGAATCAACGATTATCGCTACTAACTTTCCAAATATGAAAGACAATAATAATAAAACTGTCAAGTTTTCCTGGCCCTATAAAAGAAAAAATTATATTTTGTTTGGTTTTGGAGTTTTCGTTATAATTGTGGGTTATTTGACAATGTACCTTGGAGATGTAAATAGCTTTCAAAGCTTGATTGTTTCTCCACTACTTTTATTACTGGGATATTTAGTTATTATTCCAGTAGCATTGCTTTTTAGAAAATAATTTGGGGTAGTAGTTCAGTTGGTTAGAACGCCGGCCTGTCAAGCCGGAGGTCGCGGGTTCGAGTCCCGTCTATCCCGCACGTTTCAATGAAAAAAATCTTTCAAGTTGGTGCTGGTCTCGTTGGTAAAACTATGGCACTAGATTTATCTCAAGATTATGAACTATATCTGGCTGATTTAGACTTAGATCTTCTTAATTCTATTAAAAATCATGATAGTTCAATACATATCAATCAAATTAACGTTCAAAATCAAAGTGAGCTAAGCTCATGGATTGCTGAAGCAGACATTGTA
The DNA here is from genome assembly GCA_000402655.1 of Fidelibacterota bacterium SCGC AAA298-D23. Lineage (GTDB taxonomy): Bacteria > Fidelibacterota > Marinisomatia > Marinisomatales > Marinisomataceae > Marinisoma. The sequence continues at coordinate 384,518 of AQSI01000001.1, read as the reverse complement.
TTATTAGCAGTCCCAGGTTTTTTAGGATATCAATCATTAAAAACAATTATTAATTGTGGAAAAGATGTAGTAGATATTTCTTTTTCTCCAGAAAATGTTTTAACACTTGATCAATTGGCCAAAGAAAAAAATGTTACCGCAGTTGTTGATGCGGGTGTTGCTCCTGGAATTCCGAATTTCCTTTTAGGATATTGGAATAGTAAAATGAAAATTAATTCTTTTGATTATTGTGTTGGTGGTCTTCCAAAAAATCCATCTCCTCCCTATAATTATAAAGCACCTTTTTCCCCCATTGATGTTATTGAAGAATATACTCGGCCAGCAAGAATGAGAATTGATTCTCAAGTTGTTACAAAGCCAGCTTTATCAGATTTAGAAATTTTTAATTTTTCAGAAGTAGGAAAACTTGAAGCATTTAATACTGACGGTTTAAGATCATTACTTCAAACAATGAGTCACATTCCAAATATGAAAGAAAAAACTTTACGATACCCTGGACATGCAAAATTGATACAATCAATGATTGATGATGGGCTATTTAATGATAAAAATTTTGATAAAACTATAAATAAACTTTTTAAAGATTGGAAGCTAAAAGAAGATGAACCAGAGTTTACAATTTTAAACATTAATATTTATAGTGATACAAACAATATTCATTATCATTTATACGATGAAACGGATGACATTTCGAAATCTTCCTCAATGGCAAGAACAACTGGCTTTACTGCCACCGCTACAATCAATATGCTTTTGAATAATCTTTGGAGCAAAAAAGGAGTTTTTCCTCCTGAATTAGTTGGTGAAAATGAACAATGTATTGACTTTTTGTTATCATATTTATCTGCCAGAAATGTTACAATGAGTCAGAACTAAATTTTTATTATAATAGTTAATTAAGTATTGATACCAAGCAAACTTTTATTGTACATTTTCAGATGTTCAAAAAATCACTATCTGTATTTTTATTATTTTTTATGATTAGCTGCGGTGGCGGTGGCGGTGGCGGAGATGATTCTGGTGGAACCAGTCCAACTAATGAACCTCCTGTCGCAATTTTCTCAGCAAATCCACTAAGCGGTGGAGCGCCTTTAGCGGTAACATTTACTTCTACATCAACAAACGCAACTACGCATGAGTGGGATTTTAATGGTGATGGTATTTTAGATGCATCCGGGGTTATTGTCCAATACACATATAATGACGCAGGTGCATATTCTGTTTCATTAACAGCAACTGGACCAGGTGGAACAGACTCTACAACAAAAGCTAACTATATTAATGTATCACCTACTCCTCCGACTGCTTTTTTTTCTACAGATGATCCCACAACCGGAAAAAAAGATTTAAGAGTTGAATTTGTTAATGGTTCTGTGAGATATACAACATCCCTTTGGGACTTTGGTGATGGCAATACTAGTTCAGATACAAATCCGATACACACTTATACAACATCTGGTACTTTTGACGTGGGCTTATCAGTTACTGGAGATGGTGGAACAGAGACATATACCGTTCCAGCATATATTACAGTTGAAGATGTTCAAACTCCTGCATTTGTTTTAGACCCTAAATATTTAGAAGTTTCAAGCGGATCATCGTTTTCACTTGACGTTAAAGTTTTGGGAGTTACCGGAATGGCAGCTGCTCAAGTTGTAATATTTTACGACAATAGTTTAATGACATATGACAGTGTAACAGCAGGAGACTTTTTAAAGGGAGATACTGATCCACTAATAGTTACCACAAGTAATCCTGGAGTAAATAGACTTATTATTTATACATCATCTCTATCAAGTGATCTTCCATCAAATGATGGAGATGGGGTAATTGCAACCGTAAACTTTACTTTAAATGGTTCGGTTGATACATTAGTAGGTATTAATCTAGATCCATCAGCTGGAGGCACTGGTAGTTTGATGCTTGATGTTGATGGTGGAGATATTACTGTGAATGATGCTGTTGAAGCATATATTTTAATTAGTGAGTAGAAAAGATGAGAAAAAATATATACATATTAGCGTTTGTTTTAATTTTTAGTTTTTTAGCGTACCAACCTGCTAAAAATGCAATTTATGAATATAAAAGAGTTAAAAATGAAGCATTCATAAACGAATATTTAAGCGATAAATCTTTTAAAAGAAGTTATGTTAAAAGTCTTCCAAAAAGACTAAGACCTGATTTAAAAAATTATCATGATTTTTTAATGACTCGTGATCCAAGTACAAATGCTATTCCTTCTGAAAGAGCGCTTGAAGCATTAAAAATCAAAAATGCAAAATTAAATAGTTTATCCTATTTTAATAGACAAAGTGAAATAAATTGGACTGAGCGTGGACCAAGCAAACAGGCTGGTAGAACTAGGGCTTTAATGCTTGATGGAAATTTTGATTCAAATGGAAAAGTTTGGGCTGCTGGTGTCAGCGGCGGAATATGGTCAATTACTAATATTGAAAATCCAACCTCTGAATGGTCAAAAGTATCTGACTTTTGGGATAATCTTGTCATTACTTGTGTTGCTTCAGATCCTACTGATGCTAATATAATTTACGTTGGTACAGGTGAAAGAAGAGGTCAAGGTTTAAGAGGACAGGGAGTTTGGAAAACATCTGATGGAGGTGCAAATTGGAGCCAACTATCATCATCTATTGATCTAAATTATATTGATACTATTATTGTAAGGAATGAAAATGGTATAGGTGCAGTATATGCAGGTGGAGGAAGAGCTTTTTCCAATGGTGCATACTCTGGTGTAAATGGATTACAAAAGTCTACAGATGGTGGTTCAACTTGGACTGAAGTTTTAGGGGAAATTTCTGCTGGTTCTAATCATCACGTTACAGATTTAGAACTTGATTCTAATAATAGGCTTATTGTTGGTACTAGAACAAATACTTTTAATGAAGGTGGTGGACAAGTTTTCTATTCCGATGATGGTTCAACATTTACACAATTCAATTTGGGAGCCTTAGGAAGTTTTGATAGGACATTTGTTGATGTATCCCCTTCCGATCCTAATATTTTATATGTAATGATGGAAAACGGAAGTACTGGTTATATAACTTATATTGCAAAGTCTTCAGATGCTGGAAATACATGGACTCAAATAAGCATTGCGGAAGATGAAAATGGTAATCCTTTTGGAGATTACCAAGGTTCAATGGATTATTGGGGATTGTTAGGCATTGATCCAAATGATCCAAATACAATATATGCAGCTGGAGCACTATCAATCTTTAAGTCAACTGACTCAGGAACTAATTGGACAGAAATCTCAGAATGGAGAGGTACAGGTTTTTCGCAACCATACGTTCATGCAGATCATCACAATATTGTTTTTATTGATAGTGATAAAATTCTTTTTTCCAACGATGGTGGTGTTTTTCTAACTACTGATGGTGGAAATACATTTACAATGAAAAATGATAATATGGTTACAACTCAATTTTATTCAACTGCAATTCATCCTACAACGTCAGATTATGTTTTAGGTGGTGCCCAAGATAATGGAACCTGGAGATTAAATACCGCTGGGAAGCAAGAAGGATCAGAAGTTTATGGAGGAGATGGAGCTTATACCCACATTGACCAAGTAGATCCAACCTATCAATTTAGTGCTACTACATATGGTAATATTGTTCGAAGTACAAACGGCGGAGCATCTTTTGGTCTCTACTCAAATGTAACAAATGCTGATGGTACTGATGCAGGATTTTTCATTAATCCAAGCGTCATTGATGGAGTAAATAAAGCAATGTATGTTACTTTTGATAATAATAGTATTTTGAGGCAAAAAGATTATACTGCATTAACCAATCATGATTTTATCAATATTAATTTAGGCGCTGGTGCTTCAGCATATAAAGTTTCTCCACACACTAGTGGAGTACTATTTGTAGCTACTGCAGGTGGTAGAGTTTTTAAAATTGTGGATGCTCACACAGATAATTACTCAATTACTGAGATCAGTCCTGGAGTAACTTCAGGTTACATTTCATCAATTGATGTTGGAAAAGATGATAATCAAATTCTGATAACATTATCTAATTATGGCATTGACTCTATTTTTGAAACAATATCTGGAGGTGGAGCAAATGGATGGGTAAATGTTGAAGGTGATTTACCTGATATGCCTGTAAGATGGGGTTTATATAATAGAGATAATTTTAATCAAGTTGCCATTGCTACAGAAGTCGGTGTTTGGGTATCAGATGATATTACTAGTTCTTCAGTAGTTTGGAATCCATCTAATGACGGGCTAGCCAATACTCGAGTTGACATGCTTGCAATGAATAGTAACGGTGAAATGTCTGCTGGAACATTTGGTCGCGGCCAATTTACTTCACCTGGTTTTACATCAACTGCGCCTTTAAATGCTGCATTTTCACCAAGTAAAACTTCGGGAGTATTCCCCTTAGAAGTTGATTTTGTTGATCGTTCAACGGGTAATGTAACCTCTTGGACATGGGACTTTGGTGACGGTTCAAGTAGTAATGAACAAAATCCTACTCACGTATTTGCAGACGCTGGAAGATATTCCATATCTCTTACAGTTGATGATGGGACTAATAACAGTATTACCACTAAAAATAATTTAATTTGGGCTACAGCTGTACAAGATACCTTATATGAGGAAGGATTTGAATCTACGCCTTATGGCAGAATTGACTTCATGGGAAGAGATACTTATTCATGGACTATTTTTAATCAAAATAATGATGCTGAATCATTTAGTTGGTGGTATTACATAGCTGGAAACGGTGCTGCAGAAGGAAGTCACTGGATGGCTGGTCTTGGAATGGCAGGTGCTGGAGATGCTGATGACTGGCTAGTTAGTCCTCTGTTACATTTAAGACCAGGTACAGATAATATTTTAAGTTTTTACACCAATATGAATGCAGGAAGCGAAACATATGATGTTTTATTATCTCCAAGTGGTAGTCTCGCTCTAGAAGACTTTACAGTTACTCTAGCAAATGTAGTTGACGAAAATACTGGTACTTGGACTCCTCAATCATATGATTTATCTGCATATGCAGGATCCAAAATAAGAATTGCAATACATGTCAAAACAGCTAATCAACAATATGCTTTTTGGGATAATTTTAGAGTGACTGCAGGACAATTAAGTGCTGATGGTGCCCCACTTGCTCCACAGGGAATTGTTGCTTTAAGAGATATTGATGGCGGAGCTCAAGTTGACGCAATTGAATTGTATTGGAATAGAAATGGTGAACCTGATTTTGCATCATATAATGTTTATGGAAGTTTGACAGAAGGTTTTGTAGCTGACTCAAGTACGCTTTTAGGCCAAGGTACTTTAGGGGATATAAATTCAACACATTTTGAACCTTCTCCTTCAACCACTCCATGGCCAGATACTACTTTTGTATATACACAAACATATTCTATTGATAACTATGTCCATCCTGCAACCTCTGGAGAAGAATGGTTCTTTAAAGTAAGTGCAGTTGACACTGATGGAAATGAAACTTTAAGTGATGAAATATCCTTTTTACTTGATACATCACCACCTACTGCAGGAACGTTCACAATTGATAACCTTGTTGATGGCTACTTGAAATCTTTAACTGAAATAAGTATTACTGCTGATGGATTTAGCGATGATACGGGAATAGTAGACTATGTTCTTGATATAGGGAGTTCAACTACTTCATATGGATCTGCAGTAATTGCTGCTGGTGATGAACTTACTTTAACAGGACTATCTTTACCTGATCAGACAGAACTTACCATATATTTATACGCTCGAGATGGTGGTTATAATAACTCTGATCTTGTTTCCCAGAATGTGACCACTTACGTTTCATATCTAGGTGATTATGATAGCGATAATGATGTTGATATTGAAGACCTCAATGTATTTGTAAATGCATGGCCTAATGCTGGAGTAGATAGCTCAGTAGATCTTGGTCCTGCAACTGGAACTGTTCCATATCTTGTTCCTTCCCCTGACAACGTAAATGATGTGAAAGATTTAAGCGTATTTTCTAGAATGTGGCTTTGGACTAAAGCGCAAGGAAGAACTGTTGAAGATATTGAAATTATGCCAACTGAATTTGAAGCAGAAATTTTAGGCAATCAAATCATTATTGAACTTCCTGAGGGCGTAACTGCTGGAAGATTTGAAATTGGAAATACCAATAATATTTATGACTTCAATACTGAACAAAAACAAGGCTACCTAGTTCTAGAAAATGAAAATGAAGAAAACGAATATTATGAAGTTGAATTCGGAAACCTATCTTCAAATGATGGTAAAATTGTAATCAATATTGATGGCGCTCCTATTTCCAGTAATTTAGAATTAAACTATCAACTCTTCAATGCTGAGGGTATGATTGGAAATGGTATGATGCAACTAAGAAATCCTGACGAATTCAATTTGTATCAGAATTATCCAAATCCATTTAACAATCAAACCACTATCATGTATGATATACCATCACTAATGGTAAATACCGTTGATGTAGAAATACTTATCTACAACACTGTTGGTACACTTGTAAGAACCTTAGATGAAGGTGACAAAGGTGCTGGACAACATACTACTTTATGGGATGGTAGAAATGACGATGGTGAAAAAGTAAGTAGTGGAGTATATTTCTATCAACTTAGAGCTAAGGTTGATGGCCAGAGTGATTACAATAAAACCAAGAAAATGGTTATTGTAAGATAACTTTTTTATACTAGCTTAGTTTGATATAAATCGTGAAGTGTTACAAGACCTAGGCATTTTCCATCACTATCTATAACAGGTAAACAAGAAATTTGAGAATGTCTGTCTTCCATTACCTTCATTGCATCCAGTATTGATATTGAAGGGTTGATCGAAATAGGATTATTATTTATAAAATCCAAAATTGAATTTGATAAATCACTGGTGGAAGCAATTGATTTTCTTAAATCCCCTTCTGTAACTATGCCCTTTAATCTATCATTGTCCAAATGAAGTGCAGCACCTAGTGGCTTTTTGGTCATCTTAGAGGCACATGAACTAATTGAATCATTTTTATCAATTTGTGCGACGTCGTTTAATGGATGCATAACACTTTCAACTTTCAATGCTAATTGCTTCCCTAATTCTCCACCAGGATGATTTCTTGCAAAATCTTTTTTATCAAAACCTCTTTGAACCATAAGAACAGAAGCTAAAGCATCTCCAATTGCTAGTGCAACAAGTGAACTAGTAGTTGGAACGACTCCGAGCGGATCTATTTCCTTTTCAACTGTCCCATTGAGAACGATATCGGAATTTTTTGCAATGAAAGAATCCATATTACCTACGATAGCAATTAAAGGTGATTGAAATTCTTTCAAAATGGGAACTAATCTTACTAATTCTTCAGTATTTCCGCTTTTAGAAATTAATATAGTGGGATCTCCAGGATTATATATGCCTAAGTCACCATGAATGGCTTCTGCTGCATGCATATAAACACTACGCGTACCAGTACTACATAAAGTAGCAACTATTTTTTGACCAATTAATCCTGATTTACCTAGACCACAAACTACAACCTTGCCCGAATTATTAATAATTAACTCAGCTGCTGACTGAATATCCTGATCAATTTTCTTGGATACTTGTAAAAGCTGAGAAGAATAACTCTCAAAAATTGATTGAGATAGCCCGTTTATTTCTTTTTTTCCCATACAATCGATAATATAAATAGTTTTAATGGAATTATGACTTATAAATTTGTAGTATTCCGCATGAATATTTATTTAACAGGTGCAACAAGTGGTTTGGGAGAACATCTTGCATATGAATATGCTAAAAGAGGTGCTTTTCTAGCACTCAGTGGTAGAAGAAGAGATAAACTAGATTCTGTTGCTAGTAAATGTGAAGAACTCGGTGCAAAAGTTATTACGTATTGCCTAGATGTTACTGATCAACATACCACCAAAGAATCCATTGATGATTTTTTATCTAAAATATCAAATATCGACCTTGTAATTGCAAATGCTGGATATGGGTTTGTTGATAAATTACATAAAGGAGATCCTACAGAGCTCAATAAAGTTATTGATACCAATGTTAATGGAGTAATTAATACTGTTGTACCGTTTATGCCATCTATGATTAAAAAAGATATGGGGCACATTGCTATCATTGGTTCAGTTGCAAGTCACTTTGCTTGGCCCGGAGCTGGCGCATATGCAGCATCAAAGCATGCCGTTAAGGCTCTAAGTGTAAGCTGGAGAAAAACCCTACCAAAAAATGTCAATGTTACTCTTATTTGTCCAGGATTTGTAAAAAGCGAAATGACAGATTCAATGGGAACCTGGGCTCCTTTTATGATAGGGACTGAAGACGGTGTAAAACGAATTATAAGAGCGTTAGATAAAAAGAAAAAAATGTTTATTTTTCCACTAATCTGGAGATTGGTGATTGCTTTCGAAGGACCAATATCTTTTTTAATGTCTAAGTCTTTTAGAGAAAATCATAAAAAGAATAGAAACAAACTATAAAGCTTTTAAAGCAAAATAAAAACAAATCACTCCTGGAACAAAGGTCGAAGAGTCAATTTGTTCTCCAAAAATAAAGTAAGAATTCAAAATTGCAATTGGAATAATAAGATTGTTCATTACTGCTAACTTATCGTTTGTTACTTTTAGGGAACCTAGATTCCAAAACAAAAAACCCAGTCCTGTTGAAATTAATCCAAGAAATATTAATGCAAATAAATTTTCAGACGAAAGTTGATTGCTACCACTCGCACTAAGAAGATAAAAAAGAGATGTAACTAATGTTGCCCCTAAAAACATTTGTGAAAAATTATGTAGTATATCTGTACCATCATTTTTTATCTTCCATTCTTTAAAAAGTATCTGACCAGAAGCAAAAAATAAGTTTGCGCATTGTATCAATAAAAATCCAAACCAATAATCAAGCGGATTTACAAAATTTATTCTCATTAAAAAAGATCCAATAATGACTAGTGAAATTGCATAAATACCATTCTTTGAAATTGATTGACTAGCAATATATTTTGAAGCAAGACCTACGAAAATTGGTGTAGTAATCGTAAATGTTGCTATTAAATAAGCAGGTAAATATGCATATGATTGTATATAAAAAATATACATTAAGCCAAACTGTAAAGCTCCAATCAATATAAGCTTCAAATCAAGAGTAAATTTTTTAATATTATATATTGAGATTGATGAAAAGAAAAGTAAGGCAATTAAACTTCTTATAAAGCTAATGTATGATGAATCTACTCCACTCAAACTATATTTAATTATACCAAACGAAAATGACCAAAGAATGGAAACTATTATAAGGTAAATCATTCAAATATTTAAATCATCGATAAGCTTAGCAAGCTTATAATCTTTTTCAGTAAGAGAACCAGCGTCATGAGTGGTCAAGGATATTGTAACTTTACAATACCCAACTGTTATATCAGGATGATGATTTTCTTGTTCTGATAAGTTAGCAACTTCATTTACAAAATCAATTCCATCTAAATAAGAACTGAATTCAAATGTTTTAGTTATAGTATTATCTTTTTCGTTCCACTGCATACTAGAATGGCCATATCATTGGTATCATTATAACTGAAACAATCCATAGAATCAATCCTAAAGGTAATCCTACCTTAATGTAATCGGAATATCTATAACCTCCTGGACCAAATACCATCAGATTAGTTTGATAACCTACTGGTGTTATAAATGACGCTGAAGCAGCATAACATACCGCAAAAATGAATGGTTTTGGATCAAATCCAAAGTTTGCAGCTAATGATAAAGTAATTGGCGTCATAATAATAGCTGTAGCAGCATTTGAGGCAATTTCAGTCAAAATCATTGTTATAAAATAAATTAAAGCCAATAATAAATATGGAAGAATATCTGCAGGAAATAGATTTACAAAACTTGATATTGAATTACTTATAATTATATCCAATCCAGTTCGCTGAATTGCAGCACCCATTGGTAGGAATGCAGCAATAACTATAATGACTTGCCAATGAATTGAACTATAAGCCTCATTAGGAGTTATAACTTTTGAAAGTAGTAAAGCTATGACGCCAAGGATAACTCCAACAACAATCGGAATAATATCAAAAATAGCCAGAGTTACAGCAGTCAGTATGGATACTAAACTAAGCCACCAAAATGGATGTCCATCAAGTGATCCGTCAACCTTACCTAAAACAATAAATCCCTCTTTATTTGCAAGTTGATTTATTCTATCTTTAGGACCATATACCAATAATGTATCAAAAGGCTTTAAAATAAAATGGGCAAGTTTTCTTCGAATAATTTCTCCTTCTCTTCGAATTGCTAACACAAAACTTCCAAAAGATCTTCTAAAGTTCGCTTCCTGAAGCGAAAGACCGATTAGTTCTGAATTATCAGTAACTAAACACTCTGCTAATATATTATCCTCTTGCTCTAATTCATCTTGAGTAAGTTTTTCATCAGCCAGCATAACTAAATTTTCAATCTCTTTAAGCCTTTGAAAATTATCAAATGAACCTTTAACAAAAAGAATATCATCTTCTAAAATAACTAAATTTCGAAGATTAGAATTAATTATCTCTCCATTTCTTAAAACATCTAGAACAATAACATCGTAGTTTTCATTTATTTTTCTGTCAAGTAAAGTTCTATTTACTAGCGGTGAATTTTTAGAAACTTTGAATTCTGTTAAATACCCATCCAACCTGTAGTCTTCAATACTTGATGATTTTGCTACTCTTATCGGAAGAAGCTTATATCCAATTGTAAATATATATAATAATCCAACCACAAATTTTATGATTCCAAACTTAGCGAATTCCAACATCCCTAAAGATACTTGACCGTTTGAAGAATCAACTAAAATAGAATTAACAATCAAATTGGTAGATGTTCCTACTAATGTAAGAGTTCCTCCTAAAATAGCTGCATAACTTAACGGAATGAGTACTTTAGATGGACTAATATTATACTTATCTGCAAGTCTTATAGTCACTGGCATAAAGATAGCTACAATAGCAGTGTTATTAACAACAGCAGATGCCACACCAATAGCAAATAAATAGGCAATCATACCTAATACTTTAGATTTATCGATTAAAGAATTAATATTAATTATTAAATATTCAAGAACATGAGATTTTTGTAAGGCATGACTTAAAATAAATAAGCAAGCAATAGTAATGACAGCTGGATTTGAAAATCCGGCAAGACTTTCAGATGGACTAACTAATCCAAGTATAAGCAACAGCCCCAAAACCAGCAAAGCTGTTACGTCTATTGGAAATAATTCGGTAACAAATAATGCCAAAGCTACCAAAATTATTGCACCTAGAAATAAAATTTCCATAAGTACCGTGGAAAGGACTCGAACCTTCACATCTTGCGATACTGGTTCCTAAGACCAGCGCGTCTACCAATTCCGCCACCACGGCATATTTATCGAAATATAAATATAAAAAGTAAAAAAAGTTTATTTAATGATTGATTGCTAAATCAAGTTCAGAAATTAGATCATCCACATCTTCGATACCAACTGAAAGTCTTAAAAGATTCTTTGTAATTCCTAATTTTTCTTTTTCATTCTTTGGAACTGAAGCATGAGTCATGGAATATGGACATGATATTAAAGTTTTCACTCCTCCCAAACTTTCAGCTAAAGTTATAAAGTTTAATTTCTTTGCAAACTTATTAACACTTATTTTACTATCAAGCTCAAAGGAAATAATTCCACCAAAAACTGATTTACCTTCAGGATTTTTCTGCTGTTTTCTAGCAATTGCGTGCTGAGGGTGATCTTTAAGCCCTGGGTAAATTACTCTCGTAACTTTTTTATGACTTTTAAGCCAATTAGCAATTTTCATTGCATTACTAAAATGTTTATCAACTCTTAAAGATAATGTTTTAATAGAACGAAGAAGTAACCAAGCATCAAATGGACTTGGTAAAGCTCCTGCAGTATTTTGAATTAAGGTAATTTTTTCTGCTGAACTCTTATCATTCACCATTAGAGCACCACTAAGAATATCTGAATGACCTCCAATATATTTTGTTGTACTGTGCATTACAATATCAGCACCAAGATTGAGAGGTTTTTGTCCATAAGGACTCATAAAAGTATTATCGACGCTCACTAAAATGTTTTTAGATTTACACACCTTACTTACTGAGGTAATATCTGCAATTTCCAATAGAGGGTTACTAGGTGTTTCTAGGTGAACTAATTTTGTTGTAGGTCTTATTGCTTCTTTAATAATCTTTAAATCGGTGGTATCTATAAAGTCAAAATTAACTCCATTATCATTTAATACTTTTGTAACAAGTCTAAAGACTCCACCATAAACATTTTGAGAGATTAAAACATGATCTCCAGGCTTAAACATTAAAAATATTGCAGACATAGCAGCCATACCTGATGCAAAAGCAAAAGAGAATTTCGCATCTTCAAGCATAGCAAAATTTTCTTCAAGCGCATCGATTGTAGGACCTCCTGTTCTAGAATACACAAATTTTTCAGAACTACTAAAGCTTGGCTGCCTAAAAGTTGAAGTTAAATGAAGAGGAGTAACTGTCGCACCTGTTTCGTCAATTCTATTTCCTGTATGGATGGATTTTGTTGAAAACTTGGTATTTTTTTTATTTTTAGCCACGAGTATATCCCTTCATAAGATATTGATCAATTTTTTTAAATTTTACTTTAACTCGTTCACCAGACGGAGAAACCAATTCAACTTTATCATTTCTTCCTAACTTTAATTCTGAATCATTTGATGAATCATGCTGTTGAGATACTTCATTTGGAATTTCATTTTTATCATTCTTGGCTACTTCGTCATGTTGAAGTTGGATATTTTTTTGAAGAGGATTTTGTTGTACTTGTACTTGGTCACTCACTTGAGCATGGAATACTCTTTGAATAACTGTAGCTCTCAAACTAACCATCAGCTCCTGGAAAAAGTTATATGATTCAGACTTATATTCAATTAATGGATTTTTCTGCCCATAAGCTCTTAATCCTATCCCTTCCCTTAATTGATCCATTCCAAGTAAATGATTTCTCCATTTCTCATCGATAGTTTTTAAAACAATAAATTTTTCTACTTTTCTTAATAACTCGGAGGGGATGACATCTTCTTTAAGTTTATAATATTTTAATGCTTCCTCATTTATATAATCAATCAACTCATCTAAGGATTCTAAGGATTCAATTTCACTAACTTCTATATTGACCATTAAATTACTATTTATTTGCTGATTGATACTTTGCCAATCCCACTCTTTTACTTGCTTAAAATCTAAGTCGCCAATAATATCAAAAATAAAATCTTCTATGAATTCATTTATAGTATCTTTAATTGAATCAGAAAGAAGTGCTTTATTTCGTAAATCATATATTATTTCTCTTTGCTGATTCAAAACATCGTCATATTCTAATAAATGTTTTCTCATCGCAAAGTTTCTCTCTTCAACTTTCTTTTGGGCATTACTGACACCCCTATTTAACATTCCTGCACTCAATTCTTGATCTTCATCCATTGAAAGTCTATCCATATATGTTGCAAGTCTATCCATATTAAATAATCTCATTAAATCATCTTCTAATGAAATGTAAAATCTTGAAGAACCATTATCTCCCTGTCTACCAGATCTTCCCATTAATTGTAAATCAATTCTTCTTGATTCATGTCTTGCAGTACCAATTATGTGCAAACCACCTAACTCTTCCACTCCAGGTCCAAGCTTAATATCTGTTCCTCTACCAGCCATATTTGTTGCAATGGTAATAGATTTTTTTAAACCTGCTTGTGATACAATTTGTGCTTCACTTTGATGCTGTTTTGCATTAAGAACATTATGTGGGATTCCTTTTTGTTTTAGCATTTTTGAAAGCAATTCAGAGACTTCAACAGAAACTGTTCCAATTAAAACTGGTTGTCCTTTAGCATAGTATTCACCTACCTCTTTGATTACTGCTTTATATTTTGCTTGCATTGATTTATAAATGACGTCATTAAAATCATTTCTTTTAATAGGACGATGAGTTGGTATTACCGTGACTCCAAGATTATAAATTTTTTCAAATTCTGCAGCTTCAGTATCTGCTGTACCAGTCATTCCAGATAATTTATCATACATTCTAAAATAGTTTTGAATGGTAATCGAAGCTAAAGTTTGTGTTTCTTTTTCAATTTTGACGTTCTCTTTTGCTTCTAACGCCTGATGAAGACTCCCACTAAATCTTCTTCCAGGTAAAACTCTACCAGTAAATTCGTCAACAATCAATACTTGACCATTTTGGACAACATACTCAACATCTTTATCAAATAACGTATATGCTTTTAATAGTTGGCTAAGATAATGAATCTTACTGCTTCTTTCCGAATGGAGCTTGTATACTTTTTCTTTTTGTAATTGTTTTTGCTCATCTGATAGATTTTTCTCATCAATATCGGATAATAATTCGCCCAAGTCAGGAATTGTAAAGGCATCTTTATTATCGGGAGATAATGCTTCCCTGCCTTTATCAGATAAATCAACGCTATTAGATTGCTCATCAATCGAGAATAGTAAATCTTCATCTAGTAAATAAGTTTTCTTTTCTGCTATATATTCTGATTCAACGGCATTCATCATTTTAATTGTTCCTTGCTCTTGGAACAAATCCTGAAGTTTTTGGAATTTTGGTAACCCTTTTTTGGCTTTTAGAAGTAATAATCCTGCTTTTTGCTTGTCATCATCAGAAAGTGTATCATTTTTGAGAATATTTTGAGCTTCAGAAACAAGAGAACTGATCAATTGAGTTTGTTGCACGACCAGAGATTGAACTGGTCTTTTCAAATCTACATAAGACTGATTAATTTTTGTTTCTACAGGCCCTGAGATAATTAAGGGAGTTCTTGCCTCATCTATTAATACACTATCTACTTCATCGACAATTGCATAATTATGCTTTCTTTGCACAAGAAATTCACTGTCAATGGTCATATTATCTCTTAAATAATCAAATCCAAATTCATTATTTGTTCCATATGTAATATCACAATTGTATGATGACTTTCTTTGCTCAGGATTCATACTATTTAAAATAAATCCTACAGTTAACCCTAGAGTTTCAAAAACTTTTCCCATCCATTCTGCATCTCTTTGTGCAAGATAGTCATTTACTGTGATTACATGCACACCTCTTCCAGATAGTGCATTGAGATAAATAGGGAAAGTAGCAACAAGTGTCTTTCCTTCACCGGTCTTCATTTCGGAAATCTTTCCTTGATGCAGAACTACACCACCAATGATCTGCTCATCATAAGGAATCATTTCCCACTTGATTTTTTGACCAACTACTTCCCATTCTTCATCATATAATAGTCTACATGCGTGTTTTACTAGAGCAAAAGATTCGATTAAATGATGCTCTAAAACATTATTGGTAATTTGAGACCTTATTTTTTTTAATTCTTTAGAATCATCAATATTTACAAGCTTTTTACTTTCTTGCTGTTCAATAGATTTTTTAATTACTGCTTGTAGTTCTTTTGTTCGGCTTTGTAAATAAGATATATCTTTATCCTTCAAAGTATCATAAAATTGATTTACCTGATTTACGATAGGTAAAATCTTTTTTATTTCCCTATCAGATTTTGTTCCAAAAATTTTTGCTAAAAAGGTCAATTATAATTCCTTATAAATTGAATCTAGAACACCATTAACAAATGAAGTACTATCTTCTGAACTAAATTTTTTTGCATTTTCTATTGCAGAACTAATTGTAACCTTATGAGAAATATCATATGACTTTAAATAAATCATTTCGCAAAGAGACATTTGCATAATTAATCTATCAATAACATTTAATCTATCAACAGTCCAATTTTCAAGATTCGATTCAATATGACTGTCTAATTCCTCTGAAAATTTAATTGTTGAATTAAAAAGCTCTTCAACAAATTTTTTAGTCATTTTATCAAATTCGTATCTTATAAAAATGTCATGCAAAACTTTTTTTGATTCCTCATTTGAAACGTGTTTGGCATAGAGGGCTTGTAAAACGGCCTCTCTTGCTAGTTTTCTTTGTTGTTTATCTTTTATTGCCATTGTGTATTTACTGATGGTTCCACTTAATATAATCTTGAATTCTTCTCTCTGCTAAAAGATTAGCTGCTTCGAGGGTTGATATATTATTACTGGCGGCGTAATCAAAAATCTTCATCAAAATATAATAAATACCTTCTACCTGATATTTTGCTTTTTCTTTATTATAACCCTTCAATTCATTTGCAACATTCATTAAACCACCAGCATTAATTACATAATCCGGAACGTACATTATTTCTTTTTTTTGAAGTAATTTTGAATCTCTATCTTCTTTTTCTAGCTGATTATTAGCCGCACCAGCAATGACACTACACTTTAAACTTTTAATAGTTTTAGGATTAATGATAGCTCCCATTGCACATGGAGAAAAAACATCTAGATTCATTGACATAAGATCTTTCTCGCTTACAGGAATGACATCAAATTCATTTTTAACTCTTTCAAGCGAGTTTTCATTAACATCAAAGCCATAAATTTCTGCGCCTTCATTTTTTAAATGAGAGCATAAATAATAGCCTACTTTACCAAAACCTTGAACACCTATTTTTAGTCCATTTAATGATTGAATATTTAATCTTTTTTTCAATGCAGCTTTCATTCCAACAAAAACACCTAAAGCTGTTAAAATAGACGGATCTCCACTACCCCCCATTGCTCTTGTAATACCTGTAACATGTTCAGTTTCCATTCTAATGAATTCCATATCATGAACTGACATGCCAACATCTTCAGCAGTAATGTATTTGCCACCAAGACTTTGAACGAATTTTCCAAATGATCTTAGAAGTACTTCAGATTTATCTTTGTTTGGATCTCCAATAATAACAGCCTTTCCACCTCCTAAATTTAAATTTGAAATAGAAGCTTTATATGTCATCCCTTTGGATAATCTTAGAACATCCACAAGTGCATCTTCTTCACTTTCATAGGGATACATTCTACATCCTCCTAAAGCAGGGCCTAAAACAGTATTATGAACTGCGATGATTGCTTTTAACCCGGAGGATGGATCATTACAATAGACAACTTGTTCATGGTTTTTATCAGATATTTTCTCAAAAATTTTTGTCATTATGATTTCCTATTTATTTTTTGATTTTGAATAAGCATCAATGATATCTTTCACTAAATGATGTCTTGCAATATCATGTTCGCTCAGTTTCACTATCCCAATATCTTTAATATTTTTTAATATTTTTAAAACATCTATTAATCCAGAATTAGATTTTGTTGGTAAATCAATTTGTGATTCGTCACCTGTTATTATTGCTCTAGATTCAATTCCAAGTCTTGTTAAAAACATTTTCATTTGAATTGATGAAGCATTTTGAGCCTCGTCCAAAATCATTGCTGAGCGATTTATTGTTCTACCCCTCATGTATGCTAATGGAATTATTTCTATAATTCCTCTATCAAGAAAATTTTGAATTTTATTTTTTGGTAGTAATTCATGTAATGCATCATATAATGGAGCTAAATATGGATCGATTTTATCTTTTAGGTCACCAGGAAGAAAACCTAAATTTTCCCCTGCCTCTACTGCGGGTCTACAAAAAATAATTTTTTCAATTTCATGCTTCTCTAATAATGATAATGCATATGCTACTGCAAGAAAAGTTTTTCCTGTTCCGGCTGGACCAACTGAAATGATAATATCATTTTTAAGAAATGATTGAACTAAATCTTTTTGGCCATCAGTTCTTGGAAAAACAGGACCTTTTTTTCCATAAAATAATACGTTTTCAATTGAACCATTTTCTTTAGTTGATTTTGTTGAAGCATTCATCGCTACTAATTGTATAATATCTTTTTGGGATAAAGTATTACCTTTCTTAATTGAGTCAATCATTTGATTTAAAACTGAATCAAAATGATTGATATCTTTCTTAAGTCCCTGACAAAAAATATTATTTCCTCTAATATTTAATTGAAGTGGAAGTTGTTTCTCTAAAACAAGAATGTTTTTATCACCAACTCCATAGAGACTTGTTAAATCAACTCCTTTTATTTCAAATGTTTTTTTCATCATCTAAAATCTTTATTCCGAGTTCATTTAATTGTTCTTCAGAGACAACGTTTGGAGCTTCTTCCATCAAAGCTGATGCTGATGTTGTTTTTGGAAAGGCTATTACATCTCTAATATTTGTCACTCCAGCTAATAACATGACAAGTCTATCTAATCCAAAGGCAATACCTCCATGAGGAGGAGTTCCATATTTGAGTGCATCTATAAAAAATCCAAATTTTTCTGAAATTTCTTTATCAGATAAATTCATTATTTTAAAAATATCTTTTTGCAATTTATGATCGTGGATTCTTATTGAACCTCCAGCAACTTCATATCCATTAATAACTATGTCATAGCCTTTAGAAATAATTTCTCCAGGATTTGATAAAACATTTTCAATATCAGAGTCTTTTGGAGCTGTAAAGGGATGATTAACAGAATCAAATCTTTTGGTTTCATCATTCCAATCAAATAAAGGAAAATCTACAATCCATACAGGAGAAAACAGGTTATTATCTTTGAGATTTAACATATCGCCAAGCCTACTTCTTACTTTTCCAAGAATTTTAAGTGAATTATTAAGTTCATCACCAACCATAAAACATATTGAGTTATCTTTAATTCCGAAATTATTAATGATTTCATTGCGAAGTTCAGAACCAAAAAATTTTGAAATTCCACCTTCAAAATCACCATTATTTACTTTAAACCACGCTAGCCCTTTAGCGCCAATTGATTGAGCATAAGCATCCATTTCATCTATAACTTTTCTAGAGAATTTATCAGCTTCTTGTATGTGAATCATTCTTACAGCACTGCAAGAAGAAAATGCTTTAAAATCAGATTTGTCTGAAAAAGGCTTGAAATCATTTATAAGCATTTCAAATCTTAAATCAGGCTTATCAGTACCATATTTTTCAATAGCTTCTTTGTATGGAAGAATTGGAAAATCATTTAAATCTACATTAATTATTTCTTTAAATACTTTGATAATTAAATTTTGAACTAAATTTCTGACTTCAGCTTCATCCACAAAACTCATTTCTAAGTCAATTTGAGTAAACTCTGGTTGACGATCAGATCTCAAATCTTCATCTCTAAAACATTTTACGATTTGAAAATATCGATCTAAGCCTGAAATCATAAATAGTTGTTTATACATTTGTGGAGATTGTGGTAAAGCATAGAATTGACCATTGTGAACTCTACTTGGCACTAGATAATCTCTAGCACCTTCAGGAGTCGACTTCATTAAGACGGGTGTTTCAATCTCTAAAAAATTATTTTCTGATAAGAAATTTCTTACTACCTGAGCTGTTTTATGTCTTATAATTAAATTATTTTGAAGAGAAGAATTTCTCAGCTCTAAATATCTATATTTTAATCTATGCTCTTCAGATGATGCTTCTCTTTCTTGTATAGATAGAGGCATAGGTTCAGCAGCACTCAATAAATCAATTTTTTCAACTAAAACTTCAATTTCTCCTGTTGATAAATCAGGATTAATTAAATTTTTTGCTCTTGGAGAAACTTTACCAGATACATGAATAACATCTTCATTTGACAAGGTTTTACCAATTTTAATTAATTCATCAGAACTAAGTATAATCTGCGTTTTTCCAAAACGATCACGAATATCTATAAAAATAATCTGACCATGGGTTCTTATAGAATTTACCCATCCTGAAAGTTGAACGGTCTTGTCAATATGATTATTATTCAGTTCCCCACAATTATGTGTTCTAATAGTCATTTATAATAATCTAACAATTATTTGTCTAATTCTTCTGCATTTTCAACAAGGAGAAGAACTTTGTCCTCAATATCATCAGAAGAATCAGAATTAATATCAGCAATACCATAAGAACATGAAAATTTGACTTCATTTTTATCAGTTTTCACTGATATAGTGCCATCAGTTAAATTTATGATTGAGTTAGTATGGTTTTTCATTATTCCAAAGTATCCATCTACTCCAGGACATTTCACATAAGAAACACTATCAAAACTAAATGTTTTTATTGGAGTAACAATATCTAATTTGAAAAGCTTACTCACTTTTTACCTTTCTCAATGGCTTCATCAATTGAACCAACATATGAAAAAGCATTTTCAGGTAAATCGTCAACTTCACCATTCAATATTGCTTCAAAACCAGCAATAGAGTCTTCTAGTTTAACGTATCTACCTTCAATTCCAGTAAATTGTTCAGCTACAAAGAATGGTTGTGACATAAATTTTTGCATTTTTCTAGCTCTTGAAACTACCATCTTATCTTCATCAGATAATTCATCCATTCCTAGAATTGCAATAATATCTTGTAAATCCTTGTATTGCTGAAGAGTTGCTTGAACTGATCTAGCTACATTGTAGTGTCTATCACCAATAACTCTTGGATCTAAGATTCTTGACGTTGAAGTTAAAGGATCAATCGCTGGATAAATGCCAAGTTCAGCAATTTTTCTTTCTAAAACAGAAGTAGCATCTAAATGTGCAAATGCAGTTGCAGGTGCTGGGTCTGTTAAATCATCAGCCGGCACATAAATAGCTTGAACAGATGTAATAGAACCTTTTTTTGTTGAAGTAATTCTTTCTTGTAAATCTCCCATTTCAGTAGATAAAGTTGGTTGGTATCCTACAGCTGATGGCATTCTTCCAAGAAGAGCTGAAACTTCTGATCCAGCTTGTGTAAATCTAAAAATATTATCAACAAACAATAATACGTCTCTTCCTTCATCATCTCTAAAATACTCTGCCATGGTTAAAGCACTTAAACCAACGCGCAGTCTAGCGCCTGGAGGTTCGTTCATTTGACCAAATACTAAAGCAGTTTTATCAATTACTCCAGATTCGGTCATCTCTGCATACAAATCATTGCCTTCTCTAGTTCTTTCACCTACACCAGCAAATACAGAAAATCCACCATGCTCAGTTGCAATATTTCTAATTAATTCTTGTATAAGAACCGTCTTTCCTACACCAGCACCACCAAATAATCCTGTTTTTCCTCCTCTGGTATATGGTTCCATTAAATCAACTACTTTAATTCCAGTTTCAAACATTTCAGAAGAAGTTGCTAAACTTTCTTGTGCGGGTGCTGATCTGTGAATTGGTGAGGTAGCTTTATTACCAACATCTCCTTTTTGATCAATTGGACTTCCCAAAACATCAAACATTCTTCCCAAAGTCTCTTGTCCAACTGGAACAGAAATTGGTTTCCCAGAATCGCTAACCTTCGCTCCTCTAACAAGACCATCTGTAGAATCCATAGCAATTGTTCTTACTACACCTTGTCCTAAATGCTGTGCAGTTTCTAAAACTAAATCTGTACCATCATCTCTTTTAATGCTTAATGCATTCATGATTTTAGGCAGATGATCTTCATCAAATTTTACATCAACTACCGCACCAGTTATTTGTAATATTTTACCTTCATTATTCATTTTATGTCCCCTTAATCGACTAATGCTTCTGCCCCACCAACAATTTCCAACATCTCAGTTGTAATTGCAGCCTGACGAGCTTTGTTAAATTCTAATTTTAATTCTTTAATTATTTCTTTTGCATTCTCTGTTGCATTATCCATGGCAATCATTCTTGCTGCTTCTTCACTGCTATATGATTCAAGAAGTTGTTGCCACATTTGCACATTTATATGCTTAGGAATTAATGTAGAAACAATTTCTTTTTGACCAGGCTCATAATCGTAATTGTAATTGGTCGCATTATAATCTGCTGTAAAATCTACAGGTAAGACTTTTTCCATAATTAGATCTTGAGATGCAAGAGTTTTAAATTTATTGTAAATAACATGAACTTCATCAATTTCATTATTTTCAAATGAATTAATAAATGAAGCAGAAATTTTTGAAGCAGTATCATAATTCATATCTTTCCAAAAATCAAAGTATGTCTTTTTAACATTAAAATCTCTTTTTGAAAAATATTCTGATGCTTTTTTACCCAAACAAAATAGTTCTACTGAATCCTTTCCTAATTTTTCAATTTCTTTTTCAGCTAATCTGATAACACTTGAATTGAATGAGCCAGCAAACCCTCTATCACTTGTTATTACTATGATACCTGTATTTTTTACTTTTCTTTTTTCAACTAATGAAATATCAGAAACACTGATTTGTGGCAAGATTCTACAAATTAATTCTTGAGTACTCTTGGAATAAGGCCTAGATATTTCCATTTTTTCTTGAGCTTTCTTTACTTTAGCAGCTGCTACCATTTTCATAGCTTTTGTAACTTGCTGAATACTAGTTACTGATTTAATTCTCTCTGAAAGATTTTTTAAATTAGCCATGTTAGAAGCTCTTCTTAAATTCCTCTATTGCCTTATTCATCTTTTTACCTAGATCGTCTGAAATATCTCCTGAACTATTTATTTCTTCTAAGCATTCAGAATGTTTTGACTCAAAATGCTCTAAAAGACCAATTTCAAATTCCTTTACAGACTCTAATTCAATATCATCCAAATAACCTTGACTCGCAGCATAAATAATTGCAACCTGCTTTTCGGTTGTCATTGGTACATATTGATTCTGTTTAAGGATTTCAACCATTCTTCTTCCTCTTGTAATTTGAGCTGCAGTTGATTCATCCAAATCTGAAGCAAATTTTGCAAAAGCTTCTAATTCTCTAAATTGAGCTAAATCCAACCTTAATTTACCTGCGATTTTTTTCATAGCTTTAATCTGAGCACTACCACCAACTCGAGAAACAGATAATCCAACATCTACAGCTGGTCTAACTCCTCCGTTAAACAAGTTTGTATCTAAATAAATCTGTCCATCTGTAATTGATATTACATTTGTTGGAATATAAGCAGATACATCACCTTCTTGAGTTTCGATTACTGGAAGTGCAGTTAACGAACCAGAACCTAGATCTTCTGAAAGCTTTGAAGCTCTTTCTAATAATCTGCTATGTAAATAGAATACATCGCCTGGAAATGCTTCTCTTCCAGGAGGTCTTCTCAAAACAAGAGACATTTGCCTATACGCTGTAGCTTGTTTGGATAAATCATCATAAACAATTAAACCATGCATACCGTTATCTCTATAGTATTCCCCCATAGCGCAACCTGAATAAGGAGCAATATATTGTAATGGAGCTGGATCTGAAGCATTTGCAACAACTACAGTTGTATACTCCATTGCACCATTAGCTTCAAGCTCAGCAACTAACTTAGCAACTGTGGATGCTTTCTGACCAACAGCAACGTAAACACAATATACTGGGCTATTTGAACTATGTGTAGATTTTTGATTAATAATAGCATCAATTGCAATTGCTGATTTTCCCGTTTGCCTATCACCAATAATTAACTCTCTTTGCCCTCTACCAATCGGGATCATACTATCAATTGATTTTAATCCAGTTTGTAGGGGTTCTTTAACTGGAAATCTTTGCATAACACCTAATGCTTTTCTTTCAATTGGTAAAGTTTCTTTGGCATTGATAGGACCTTTTCCATCCATTGGTTGACCAAGAGGATCAACAACACGACCTAAAAGCTCTTTTCCGACTGGTACTTCAACGACTTTACCTGTTCTTTTAACAGTATCACCTTCTTTTACAAGGCTGCTATCACCAAATAGTACTGCACCAACATTTTCTTCTTCTAAATTTAAAGCCATTCCAAATACATTGTTTGGAAACTCAACCAGCTCAGAACTCATCACACTTCCAAGTCCACTTGTTCTAGCAACACCATCACCAATTTCTAAAACTTCGCCAACTTCATTAACATCAACATTTTCATTGATATTTTTAATCTGGCTTCGTAGTAAATCGCCGATTTCATTTGTCTTAATATCCATTTATACCCCTACTAATTTTGATTTTGCGTTTTCTAATTTTGTTTGAAGACTACTATCATATAATGTATCGTCTACTTTAATTTTAAGTCCCCCAATTAAATTTTTATCAACATTAAAGTTGATATCTATTTTCTTTTTGATAAGCTCACTTAAAGAATTAGTTATATCATCTTTTTGATCACTATTCATTTCATTTGAAGAAACCACTTCAACGAATGCAATGTTTAGTTTTTTCTTGGAAAGTAGTGTAAAATTTTTGGCAATATCCTTCAATAAATTAATGTCATTATTTTCTATTACTACTTTTAAAACTTCTACTAAAATAACACTCATTGAGTTTGAAACAGCTTTCTCGAATAGACTCATTTTTTCTTTACTATCTATAGTCTTCGATTTGAAAAAAGTGTTAATAGATAAATCATTTTTTAAAGAAGAATTAAATTCATCCAATCCATTTTTAACTCCGATAAAGTCATCAAATGAATTAACAGCATCATTTAAAAGATTGGAATAAATATTTATCTTTTTAAGATTTTGCTTCATCTACTTTCACTGCTTCTAATGATGATTTAATAAACTTGTTATTATCATCATCCTTAACATTTCTTTGTAAAACTTTTGTAGCTAATTCTAGACTAAGATCTACAACTTCTTCCTTAATTTCTTTAATAGCTCTTTTCTTCTCAATCTCTATCTTTGATTTTGCATCATCAAGAAATTCATTGGATTTTGCTTTTGCATCATTAAGTATTTTAGCTGCAGACTCTTCAGCTCTAAGCTTACTATCTCCTACAATTGCTTTACCTTCTTTTTTGGCCTCATTTAGTATTTTTTCAGACTCATCTTTAATTTGTTCTAGATCAGTCTTAGCACTTTCTGCCATTTTAAGAGATTCTGCAATATCTTTTTCTCTTTCTTCTAAAAAATCTAAAAGAGGGTTCCATGCATACTTTCTTAATACAAAGAGTACTGTCATAAAAATAACTAATGACCAGACATATGTGCCTAGTTCTGGCGTTAACAATGGATTCATATTATTTCCTTATTTTAATTACAGAACTAGTGATAATAATCCAAGCAAAATTGCTGCACCTTCAACTAAAATAGCTAAAAGAAATGTTTGTGATCTAATTTCTCCAGCTGCTTCAGGCTGCCTTGCAATAGCTTGAGCTACTCCATAACCAATTAATCCGATACCAATTCCGGCACCTATTACTGCTAAACCTGCTCCCATAGTGAGACTCCTTTTTTGTTAGTGATCTACGTGTATAGCCATTCCAATAAAAACGGCTGTTAATAATGCAAAAACATATGCTTGTATCACTGCAACTAGCAGTTCAAGCATAGTTAATCCTAATGCAAGTGAGATTGAAAAAGGTGCTATTCCGAAACCAGCTAAACCCCCCAATTCTGCAGTTGCACTAAAGATAAAAGTAATAAAAATTATTAAAGCAATATGTCCACCCATCATATTACCAGCTAACCTGAGCGTCAAAGCAAGTGGACGAATAAATAATCCCATAAATTCAATTGGCACAACTACAAAATATAAAGGCCAAGGTAATCCAGAAGGTGCTAAATTTTTCCAATGTTGTACAAAACCATATTTTTGAATTCCAGCAGCAATAAATGCGACAAATGTAATAGTAGCTATTGCAAAAGTAACATTAACATTTGCTGTAACTGTATGGCCACCTTTTGATAATAAATACAATATGTTATCCTTACCTAACATTTCAGCATTGTACCCAATTTTGCCGATCAAACCTGTTAAATCAAAAATAGGAATTAAACCAAGAACATTTCCAAAAAGTACAAAAAAGAAGATTGTGTAAACTAAAGGAGCCCAAGATCTATATTCTTTAACTCCAATGAAATTTTTTAAAACATCATCTCTTAAATAGATAACGAACATCTCAATAATACTCATAAACTTGTTAGGAATATTCTTTTTGTGAGAAATATAACCTTGAATTAGCGTAACAATTGTTGAAACTACTATAAATGAGACAAAGAAAAGTAAAAAAACATGCTTAGAAATTCCCAAATCAATATAAAACAATGACTCACTAGATATGCCAAAAAAATTTGAAATCTTGGCCGAGAGAGAATTCAGAAAATCAAATTCAAAAATATTTTTTTTGCTGTTTGCAACATGGTCAATAGCATATTGAGGAGCTTGGTCCATTGTCCATTCTTTTCCAACTTTTTCAGCAATAAACATCGACGAAATATAAATAGAAAGTTGTAAGGAAAAACAGAAAAAAAAGTGTAAATCTTAATTATTATTTTTTACATGTTGATATGCACGATAAGAAGCATGAAAAACTCCAACGATAATTACAATAATTTTCCAAAAATCGTTGAATAATAAATATGCTATTAAAAGCCAAGATATAATAATTCCGATGAACTCAAAATAGACTGCATAACTTTCAGCTAAAATAGAACTAAGTTTCTTTTTTTTACTCATCAACTATAATGTCACATCTTCCTGAAAATTGAGCACCATCCTCAATAGTCAGAACTTTATACTTTAGATTTCCTACAAGCTCACAACCTTTCAGGAGTTCAGCTGGGCCATTAATGAATGCATCACCTTCGATATAACCATTAATTTGAATCATTGATGCTTCAACATCACCGTATATTTTTCCACTTTTTGCTAATTGAATTGCTCCGTCCGTTTTGACAGAGCCTTTTATCTCTCCATAAATGGTTACATTGCCATTTAGAAGTACATTACCATCAATGGCAACATCTTCAGCAATGATTGTTTGACTATTAGTTGCTTTGGATTGAATTTTCATTGAGATAATTTATCAGATTTTAAATTAAAATCTTCAAAAAAATTAATGGGATCAATAGAATTTCCATCTTTCCAAATTTCAAAATGTAAATGAGGACCAGTGGACATGCCAGTATTGCCTAATTTAGCAATTACTTCTCCCGCTTTAACTGTATCCCCTTTTTTAAAAAAATTTTCCTGATTATGATAATAATGTGAGAGATATCCATTTTGATGATCTATGATAATAAAATGCCCAAAATCATCTGAGAAGTCACTAAAAACTATTTGTCCGTCCGCTGTTGCAAAAATAGGTGTTCCTTCAATATTTACAACATCTATTCCAAAATGTTTTGTTTCTGTATCATATGTTCTACTAATTAAACCATCTGCAGGCTTTACTGTAGGAAGATTATTTGCCAAAATATACCTGATGTTGTTTTCATTTAAATCATTACCCTTTTCTGTACCAATAATTGAATCAATATAAGATTTCATTAAAGCAATCTCTTCGATAGACTTATCAATGTTATTAATGATTTCTTGTTGCTGTTTTATTTCTTTGTTTATTGTTGAAACTCTTAAGTATTCTTTTACAATTGGCGATGAGAAATATAAAAGTATGATTGATCCAAGAACCATTGTTGATAATACTACAATCGATGAAATAAATGTTAATCTATTAAATTCTATTTGCCATGATTTATCTGAAAATGGAGATATAAATAAAATTTTATATTTACTTAATTTCATAATACTAATCAGACTTAATTGATTGTAGCTTATCTAATACCCTGCTAACCGTTTTTTTACTGAAATTAATCTTAATAAAACCTTTTCTGGTTTTAGCATTTTGATTAATAACTACTTTTTCGCCTATCAACCTTGAAAGCTTATCTTGAATGTTTTGTAATTGAGGAGAAACCTTTCTTTTTGAAGCAAGTTTCTCTGTTTTACGTACTGATATCTTCTCTGTTAATAGTTTTTGCCAAAGCTGAAGCATCCCTTGAGTAGTTTTTCTCTGTAAAATTGCTCTTGCTTGCCCTGCATTAATTTCACCTTTTAAGATACTATCTTGGATTTGATCAGGAAGCTTTAATAGTCTTAATGCATTAGAAACTGTAGGCCTTGATTTACCAACAGTTTTTGCAATTTCAGTTATTGAGGATTGTAAATTTTCTTTAAGATATTTATATCCTTTTGCCTCTTCTAATGGATTGAGGTCTTCTCTTTGGATATTCTCAATTAGAGCCATATACATTACATCTTTAGTTGTATCTGCATCAATAACGTAAGCTAAAATTCTTTTTTTGTTTAACAGTTTGTGGGCTCTATATCTTCTTTCACCAGCTACAATAATATACTTGTTCTCAACTTTTTTGACAGTAATTGGACTAATTAAACCTTTTTCGTTTATGGATTGAGCTAATTGTTTAAGAGATTTATCTGCAAAATTTTTTCTAGGCTGATTAGGATTGGGTTTAATTTTGCTTAAAAGAATACTGCTTTGATTAGAATCTTCTAGATTATTCTTTGAAGGGGTTAAAAGAGCTCCTAAACCTTGACCGAGCTGTTTATTTTTTTTCATTAATTATCTCCAATGCTAAGTCCATATAATCTTTTGCACCCGAACAATTTACATCATACATAATTGCAGGTTTTCCATCATCTGGTGCTTCAGCTAATCTTACATTTCGACTAATTTTAGTTTTAAATAATTTATTTTTAAAATTTGTTTTTAACAAACTTTCAACTTTTTTAGAAAGTCTCAGTCTCTTTGTATGCATTGTAATCAGCAATCCAAGAATATTTAGCTTATCATTTATATTCTCTTTTACAATTTTAATTGTTTCCTGCAGACTTTTTAAACCTTCAAGTGCGAAAAATTCGCTTTGAATAGGAATTAAAACATCTGTTGAAGCAGTTAAAGCATTTAATGTTAAAAGACCTAAGGATGGAGGACAGTCTATTAGTATATATTCATAATTTTTTTTCACCTTATTTATCAACTTTAATAGCTGCTTTTCTCTATTTGCCAATGAAACCAACTCTACCTCACAGCCAACTAAATTGGTGTCTGATTTTATAAAATCCATATATTCAATAGATGTGTTTGAAATAATGTCTACTATTTTTTCATTTCCACTAATTGCGTCATAGATTGAAAATTCATTATTAATATCAAAATCATTTAGTCCTGTCGTAGCATTGGCTTGAGGATCAAAATCAATTAACAAAGTTTTCTTTTCTAAGATACCTAAGCTAGCAGCTAAATTAATTGCAGTAGTAGTTTTGCCTACTCCTCCTTTTTGATTTATTATGGAAATAATTTTTTTCATATGAATGAAAAATTTAATCGGTAAATAAGGGTAATACAAAGTTTTTAAAAAATCATTTTATCTAACTTAACTTTAAGAGTGAAAGAAAGAATTTTAATTACTGGATACAATGGCGAATTAGGTAGTAAGGCACTAAAAGAATTATCCAAAAAAGGTAAATCAATCATTGCTTTAGATTTAAATAAACCAAAAGAAGAAATTAATTCTGTCATTTACTTTAGAGATTCAATTACTAATTATGAATTGATAAATTCAATCTTTGAAAACTATCATATTACTGAAGTTTACCACTTTGCTGCGCTCTTGAGCCAAACAGCTTCCCAAAATCCTAAATTAGCACATGAAGTAAACGAAAAGGCATCAAAAAACTTAATTGACTGTTCATATACTTTTGGTATCAAAAATAATATTATGACAAAATTCTTTTTTCCAAGCTCAATTGCTGTTTACGGTCCAAGAAAAATTGAGAATGCTTCGGAGCAAGATATCATCAAGCCATCAACCGTATATGGAAATAACAAACTTTTAATTGAGCAATATGGGAGTAAGTTGCATGAAAAAAGTTTACTTAAAAATTCTGGATTAGATTTTAGATCGATTAGATTTCCAGGAGTGATTAGTTATGATACTATTCCATCAGGTGGTACTACAGATTATGCGCCACAAATGATTGATTGTGCAAAAAAAGGTACAATATTTGAATGTAAGTTAACTCCAAAAACAAAACTGCCATTTATAGGAATAGATAAAACAATTGCATCGATTATTGATATTATGAACTTTAAAGTTATTGATTCAAAATTAAGAGTATTTAATGTTGAGGAAGCTAATTTTTCCATTGAACAATTAAATGATTTTTTGGTGGGACAATTTCCTTCTTTTAAAATTAAATTCAGTGAAGATAAAAATTTTCAATCGGTTGCAGATACTTGGCCAACGAGCCTAAATTGTGAAAAAGCTAAAAAGAGTTGGAATTTTTCAAGTAATATTAGCCTTGAAGAATTTTTAAATTCAATAATAAGTAAATAAAAATGAAAGAAATAGATCAAATACTACAATCTCAACTAAATGAAATTAAAGAGCAGGGCACCTACAAGAATGAAAGAATCATTGAAACTGCTCAAGAGTCAGAAATTAATGTAAATGGCAAAAAGGTATTAAATTTTTGCGCAAACAATTATTTAGGTCTAGCAAATAATAGTGAAATTAGGGAAGCAGCTATGAAAGCTATACAAGAGTGGGGTTTTGGATTAGGTTCAGTTAGATTTATATGCGGTACTCAAACAATTCATAAAGAATTAGAACAGTCAGTAAGTGATTTTTTAGGTATGGAAGATACAATATTATATTCATCATGTTTTGACGCAAATGGTGGTTTATTTGAAACAATTTTAGAACAAGAAGATGCTGTTTTTTCAGACGAATTAAATCATGCATCAATCATTGATGGAATTAGACTTAGTAAAGCTCAAAAGTTTAGATATAAAAATTGTGATATGAATGATTTGGAATCAAAATTAATTGAGTCCAGTGCGAGAGTTAAGCTTATAGTTACAGACGGAGTATTTAGTATGGACGGAACAATCGCACCAGTTGATTCGATTGTCCAATTAGCTAATAAATATAATGCGCTAGTTATGGTAGACGATTGTCATGCCACTGGATTTATTGGTAAAAATGGAAAAGGTAGTGGTGAACATTGTGGAGTTCTTGATAAAGTTGATATCATTTCTTCAACTTTTGGTAAGGCTCTTGGAGGGGCTTCTGGAGGATTTATCTCTGCTTCTAAAAATATTGTGGATACATTAAGACAAAAATCTAGACCTTATCTTTTTTCAAATAGCTTGGCGCCTGCGTTGGTTGTAGCATGTTTAAAAGCAATAAATATTATTAGTAAAAATAAAAATTTGATTCTCAAGCTTCATGATAATACAACTTATTTTAGAGATCAGATTAAGGAAATTGGATATGAAGTTAAAGGAGATTCTCATCCTATTGTTCCAATTATGATTTATGATGCAAAACAAGCAGTTGCTTTATCTGAAATGTTATTAGAGGAGAATATTTATGTAATTCCATTTTCTTTCCCCGTTGTTCCAAAAGGACAAGCAAGGATAAGAGTGCAACTATCTTCCTCCCATACCAAGGAACAATTACAACATTCTATAAAAGCTTTTAGAGAATGTGGTAAAGCCCTAAATATTATTTAAAAAAATAGTGAAAAAATATCTTAATGTGTTAAATTCTCTCACTTATGAACAGTGCAATAAGAAATAGACTACTAACAATATTGTTTGTTTTTGGATTAGGTATATATGCTCTTCTTCCTTCATTAAGATATGGGTTAATGGATGAAAACAAGAAATCTAATTTATCAGATGAACAAGTTGACTATTTTGAGTCAAGAAGCATTAAGCAAGGATTAGACTTAAAAGGTGGAATATATATAGTTTTGGAAGTAGATCTTCCGCAATTGATTGATAATTTAGCTAAAAATAAAGATAATAATTTTAATCAGTTTTTATCCGAGCTTAAGGGTGAATACAATACTTCCTCAAGTGACTTTTTTACAGTATTTGAAAGCCTAGCAGATGAAAACGAGCTTAAACTACCTCGATACTTTATTAATTATGGAAAAACCAAAGAACAAATAATTACTCAACTTTCTTTACAATCTGAAGATTCAATTAAAAGAGTTATCGAAATCATACAAAATCGTGTTGACCAATTTGGTGTAGCTGAACCAACAATTCAAAAACAAGGAAACAATAGAGTAATTGTAGAATTAGCAGGGATTGAAGATCCTGAAAGAGCTAGAGATCTTCTTCAAAGTACAGCATTATTAGAATTAATGATTGTGAAAAATGTTGAAAGTACAAATACAATCATCAGACAAATTGATAGTATTATGGCAGCTTCGAATGCCAATGACAATACCCAAAGTGATGAAATTAATGAATTATTTGATTCAGGTTCGTCTTCAGAGCTAGGATTTTCTTCTTTATTGATTTCTGTTGGGGGAAATCTTGCAATTTCGTCAAAAGACTTAAGTATATTTAAAGACATTTTATCCAAAGATGATGTAAAACAAATTTTAGAAGCAACAAATAGTACAATTTTAACTAGCGATTCATCAATAAAACTTGTAAACGAAATTGGTGAAGAAGAAGAATTTTATACACTATTTCATTTATTTAATAATGCTGAATTAACTGGGGGTGTCATTGAAGATGCGCAAATGAGGTTGAGTCAAGCTGGAGTAACTGCTGGTCAAGCAGTTGTTGAAGTTGAAATGAATAGTGAAGGTTCGCGAGAATGGGCTAGGATTACTGGTGCTAACATCAATAACAGAATTGCTATTGTATTGGATAAGAAAGTCCATATGGCTCCTGTGATTAGAAGTCAAATCTTTGGTGGAGGAACTGTCATTGAAGGATTAGACTCTATCGAAGAAGCTGAGGATATAGCTATTGTTTTAAGAGCTGGTGCTTTACCTGTTCCTGTTACAATTGCTGAAGAAAGAACTGTTGGAGCTTCTTTAGGAGCAGATTCAATTAGCAAGGGGACACTATCAATGGCTATTGGTCTTTTTCTGGTTGTATGTTTCATCGTATTTTTTTATAAAATGTCAGGTTTAATCGCAAGCTTCTCTGTGATGTGGACTTTGATTTTATTGCTTGGTGTCTTAGCACTTTTAGAGGCAACACTAACCCTTCCTGGTATTGCTGGTCTAATTTTAACTGTGGGTATGTCTGTTGATGCCAATGTCATTATTTTTGAAAGAATTAAAGAAGAACTTCGAAATGGTAAATCTGTTAGATCAGCTATTGATTCTGGGTACGAAAGAGCAATCAGAACAATTGTTGATGCTAATTTAACAACTGGAATAGCTGCAGCAGTACTTTATCAATATGGCAGTGGTCCAATTAAAGGATTTGCTACAGTTCTTTTCTGGGGAATTATTGTAAGCATGTTCACCGCTATCATAGTAACAAGATTTGTATTCGATTTTGTGACTTCTAGCAAAAATATTGAAAAACTGAGTATATAATTATGAAGTTTATGGAAGACACAAAGATTAATTTTATGAAGTTCAAATCATTTGGGTTTGGCCTGTCATCTGTCCTAGCTTTTGGTTCTATCATTATCCTTTTAATGGGTGTAAATCTTGGAATTGACTTTAAAGGTGGAACAGCAATTGGAGTAAGTTTTTCGGAAGATGTATCAATTCAAGAAGTAAGAAGTTCACTCAAATCCGTATCTTTAAATGATAACTTAGTAGACCTAAGTGGTGAAGAAATTAAATATTTTGGAAGCCAAAATGATGTAATGATTAAAATAAAATCTCTAGATAATGAACCGGAAAATTTTGGCCAAATAGTTATTAATCATTTATATGATTCTATGTCTTCAAAAGCTCCAGAAAACAAGAATGATTTTATTCTTTCACTAGGTTCAGTAAGTCCTAAAGTAGGTTCTGAATTAAGTGGAAAAGCATTTTGGTCAGTTGTGTCCGCTCTAGTGTTAATTTTATTTTATATATCTGTTAGATTTGAATTCAGATTTGCTTTAGGAGCTATTTTAGCATTGGTACATGATGTTATTATTACGCTTGGTATTTTTTCTCTTACAGGATTTGAGATTACATTAAGTACTGTTGCTGCTTTTTTAACTATTGTTGGGTATTCATTAAACGACACAATTGTTATTTTGGATAGAATAAGAGAAAATATGAAATCTTCTGGTACAGTCATGTTTGAATCAACTATTAACAAAAGTATAAATCAATCCCTTAGCAGAACTTTGATTACTTCCTTAACTACACTATTCGTTATTGTTGTATTACTTGTTTATGGTGGTGAAGTAATTAGGCCTTTTTCTTTTACTATGTTAGTTGGTGTCATTGTAGGTACTTACTCTAGTATTTATATTGCTAGCGCATTACTTGCAACCATATACCAGTCATCTAATAAGTAATGAATAATAAGATTTTATTCCCATTCATTGCTCTGTGCCTGATTTGGGGCTCAACATGGTATTTCATTAAAATTTCTCTAAATGCTGGAGTTCCGCCTTTTTACGGCGTTGGATTACGATTCCTTTTTTCAGGAATTATTTTTTATTTATACATTTATTTTAAGAAG
This sequence comes from Fidelibacterota bacterium SCGC AAA298-D23, assembly GCA_000402655.1. Lineage (GTDB taxonomy): Bacteria > Fidelibacterota > Marinisomatia > Marinisomatales > Marinisomataceae > Marinisoma. The sequence continues at coordinate 350,319 of AQSI01000001.1, read as the reverse complement.
CTATCTATTCCAACTACTCCTCAAGCAATTAAATTGTATCTTTCATTTGGACTTTTAAACTTTAGTCTATCCTATGGGATGACATATTGGGCTACACAATATATTTTTTCTAGTATATCATCCATTTTATGGGGACTATTTCCTCTCTTCACAAGCTTGATGGCACACTTTATGATCAAAGATGATCCAAACGAAAGACTTAATAAGAATAAAATTACAGCTTTATTCGCTGGACTGACTGGAGTAATAATTATGAGTACTAATCAAGAAATTGATTTAGCCTCGCAATCCTTCTTAGCAATACTTGTTTTAATTGCAGTTATAATTATAGCGGCATATCCAAGCGTTCTTTACAAAAAATATAATGATGAAGTTGGTCCTTACCAAATGAATGCAGTTTGTCAAGTTTTGACAGGATTTGTAATGCTTTCAATGTCATTTTTAGTAAAAGAAGATATATCAGTCATAGTCTGGACAAACGAACTTATACTTTCAACCCTTTATCTTATTATTTTTGGGGGATTTATTTCTTGGGGGATTTATTTTTGGCTTTATCAATACCTTAATGTAACTCAAGTTACTTATGTAGCTATTTTTCCACCAATTGTAGCAATATTTTTGGGTTGGGTTTTTTTAGGAGAAGTACTGACAACGAAAGAAATTGTTGGAACTCTGTTTATCCTAGGTAGTTCTATACTTATATATAGGAAATAGGACCTATTTTTTAATAAATTTAAATTATGATAGAAAAAATGAAATCAAATCTGCTTGCAGGAATCGCAACCATTGTTCCGTTGGCATTAACTGTATATGTCATTCAGGTTACATTAGAAATAACAATCTGGCTTGGAGGGACTGTAGCAGAGCCTCTAGAAAGATTTGTAGATGTTACTTTTCCAGGATTTGGTTTAATTAGCTCACTAGTAGGACTTTTAATTGTCTTAATAGCCCTGATTATTTTTGGAGCTTTAGCAAGAAATGTTTTTGGAAAAAGGGTTGTTGACTGGTTTGAAGGAATTTTTAAAAAAATTCCTTTAATTGATACAATTTATGGTACAACAAAACAAATCATTGAAACAGTATCTGGATCTCAGAATAACTCTTTTAAAAAAGTTGTATACGTTGAATATCCAAGAAAAGGTACATGGACTCTAGGTTTTGTAACCAGCGAGTCAACAAATGAGAATAATGAAGAGTTTTATCATTTGTTTGTTCCAACTACACCAAATCCAACATCAGGATTTTTTCTAATTATTCCTAAAGAAGATACTACGCTTGCAGATGTAGATGTTGAAGAGGGATTCAGAATGATTGTTTCCAGTGGTATTGTTGGAAGCCACAAAAATTCTATAGTAAAATAAAAAAAAGGAGCATCGAAATGCTCCTTTTTTTAATTAAACCTAATAAGATAAAAGTTTATTAACCTCTACCTCTAGCCATAGGTGCGCGAGATACATCACCGTCTTTATCGATGAAGTATAGGTAACCACTTTCACGTGTTACACCTGCGTCAGCAACTTTTTCAGCATTACCGCCACCAGATCCGCCTCTTGACATACCTGAGCGCCATACATTACCATCTTTACCTAAATAGTATAGATAGCCTTTTTCTTTACTAACACCACATGTTTTTACTTTTTCAGCCATTATATTCTCCTTAAAAAGTTTAGTGAATAAGCTAATTTCAATATTCTACTACTAAACTTAATTTTTTGCAAGAAATTTCTCGTCGGAGTCCCCTCGGAAAAATTTTACAAAAATGCTTTAAAATTTTTATTAATTAGTTAAATTTGGCGCATGCCCCGGTAGCTCAGCTGGATAGAGCAACGGATTTCTAATCCGTAGGTCACAGGTTCAAATCCTGTCCGGGGTACGACGACAAACTCCCCTTTTTACTCTTTTAAAACACCCTTTATTTTACCGACAACAAACCGACAACACAATTATGTGAAATACTGGTTTAAAACTAATCGATATACTATATTTCGATATGGACAAAAAAATATTAAATATTTCTATTTCTATTTTAATGATAACCCTCTCATTATCATTATTTCAAATTGTTAATAGAGTTAATCAATATTTTACGATTCAAGAAAGTATTTTATTACAACAACAAGAACTTCTCTTATCTGCTAAAGACCTTAGTAGCGATATGTCCTTATTCGGAGCATTATACTTTGAAATTTATTTGTATGTATATAATGGAGTAGGAGATTTTGATGAAGTGGCAGCTAGTCTTAAAAAATTAAAGGAAACTCAAAAAAGAATTGAAAATAATAATGAGGTATTAGGTATTCTTACAAAAAAACTCATAGATGCTATTGAATAAACAATATTTCTCTAATTTTCTCCTCAAGAAGTCAACGATTTTCTAATCCGCAGGTCACATGTTCAAATCCTGTCCGGGGTACATTATTAATTCCCTTCTTTATTTCAAAAGTCTAATACTTTATATTTATTAAAAATAACTAGGAGACAATATGAAATTAGAAATTAAAAGTTTTATCATAGGTGTATTAGCAACAGTGAACTTATTTTTATTAATGGGATTTGATGCTCATGAAGAAGAAAACCAAAATGGCAGGTATCAAGTAATCATCGATGACAAAGGCGATCAATATTGGTATGACACTCGTTATGGAGATAAAGTTGCCATTGGATCAAAATCTTATGGATATATTTTACTTAAAGAAAAAGGTGGTATGAAAGAAAGATTTGATAAAGAGTATGAATTAGTCGATGCCTTAAAGGAATTGGATTAATAATATGGAAAAAAAAGCTTTAATAGTTATAATTGGGGTATTAAGTATAATTATTTTACTTCTAGTTATACCAAGCAAACCAAAAAGTAAATCTTCAAAGTGCTATAAAAGTACAGCAGATATGAAAGCACTTAGTCATGCAAGAAGTAATTACGGTCTTGGAGCAAGTGCAGTTGGTTGTCGTTTTTCAACCGGAAGTGTAAGACAAAGTGGAAGTGATTATTATGTAACTGTATACTGCGGAGGTATGAATCCAATTGACTATACTTTACGCTGTACAAGTTCTGGTTTAAAGATTGTGTCCGTAAGAACATAAATTAGCTTGTATTAACTTTGTTTTAGTTTTATTAATTTGATTCATGGAAATACTATTTATCATACTTGCTTGGCAGATATTAAGTAGTCTAGGCGACGATTAAGATTACAAATTCATGCTGATAAGAATTTTTTTACCATATTTTCCATCAAGCTTCCTCCTCTTTCGTTCAAATGAATATGATCACAAAGTAGTTGAAGATTATATTTTTTACCTATTTTGTTCCAACTCCAACCAAAAACATAGTACAAAACAACAGCTCTCAAACCTCTTAACCTGCGAAGTTCAGAAGTAGTATATGGAACACTTTCAATTTCACTAATCTGTTCTTTGAATTTTGAATATAAATCCAAGATTGATATATCATACTTCAAGGCAATTTTTTTAATTATAACATTATAATTATTAATTACACTCATTATAGATGCATCTTCTTGCTCACCAAGCCATGGAAGGGTTGTAATAGCAATTTTGGCAGTAGTATTTTTTTTTATTTTTTTTACAAAAATTTCAATTTGCTCTTCAAACCATTCAATAGAAGGAGCTTGTGGAAGATTTTTTGTTTGTATGTAGTAATCTTGAATTAATTTAACAGGTTGACTCCCTATTGCATCATTTGTACCAATTAAAATGGTAATGTAATCTGGATTATGCTTAATAATATCATTGATTCTTTGATTTAAATTCCAAGTAAGATCAGCATTTATACCTGCATTTATATAAATTTTAGAACCATCTTTCCTTCTTAAAGAACTCACCCAGTCATATCCAATATGTCCATGAGTAATACTATCACCACAACAAACAACTACAGGTTTATCATTATTAATCAAATTTACACTATGTGCATTCATTTCAGGTAGCTGCCAGGATTTTCGAATAATAGGCAGTTTATAAATGTTTTGTATAATTGAATTTCTAAAATAATATGTAACTACCAGAAAAATGGAAAAATATATAAAAAGGAAAAGTAAATTCACTTAATTGATTTCTGGTAATTCAAATGCAACAACTCTTGCATCATTATCTACTGCATATAAAAACCATTTACCGTGCATATACGCTGTAGCAATGCCATCTGTGTAGGAAACATTATCTAAATACATAGTATTCATATATTCTAATGTTTCACGATCATATAAATGAAAGCGGTTATCAGTTTTGCTTTGCTCCGTACAAATCCAGTATCCAGAATTATCAGGATTTGCAACAAGTGCAATACCTTCGGGATCATTTCCTCTATTGAAGTTTCCTAAATCTTCTTTTAAAACTTCACCAGAAGTTAAATCCAAAGCCATAATTTTATGATGCTCTTCCATTTCCTCTGCCACTAATAATGTTCTGAAGTGTTTATCAACTTGAATGCTTTCAACTTGATAAAGTATTGGGCTTCCAAAAATACTAGCTGGTCCAACACTAAATCCACTATCCACAATGGTAAAATCCCAACTGAGAATTCGATCTTGTCTAGGGTTATTATATTCATAACTATCTGTTACCAATACCTTATAAGATTTATCATCATGCTTATAAAAAGTTATGCCATAAGGACTTCGTAGCTCATTATTACCAAAGGTTCCTAAAAAATTCATCGATGAATCAAACACAGCAACCTGTTTATTGTCTCGTTCAGTCACTAAAACAAATTGATCGTTAATGGTCGTTATTCCATTAGGAAATGCATTTTCTCTTTTAATTGATTTTTTAAATTTTCCATTCATAGCACCATAAACATGAATTTCATTTTTTTCTTTAACTGTAACAATAATCACATGTTTTCTCATTAGAAATCCAATACTGTCTAATCCAGCATTTTCAACGGGCTCAGTAGCAAACATAGGATTTTCTAATAAAATAGATTCTTGCTTAGGGCTACAACTTAAAATAATAGCAACAGAAAAAAGAGATATAAGTTTCTTTAAACTCATTGATTATTCAATAATTTCCAGAAGCTCTATTTCAAAAATAAGTGTTGAAGAAGGCGGAATTACATATTCACCTTTTTTTGGATCACTCGCAACTCCAGATACTCCATATGCTAAATTGTGAGGAATGAATACTTCCCATTTTGATCCAGTAGGCATTTTTTGAAGAATTTCTGTCCAGCCAGGAATAACACTTTTTACACTAAATGTAGCAGGTTCTCCTCTATCATAACTACTATCAAACTTATACCCATCAATTAAATAACCATTATAATGTACTTTAACAACATCATCATAGTCGGGGACTGCACCATCGCCTTCTGCGACAATTCTATATTGAATTTGACTTCTGTTAAAGACTCTTATTCCTTCAGCTGTCTTGTTTTTTTCTAAGAATTCTTGACCCTTCATTTTATTTTCTCTGGAAAGTTTGACAGCTTTTTCGCTAAGAGCTTTCATAGTACTACGATCCATCTCTGAATTCATTATATTAAACGCTCTCAATACTTCCATTCGTTCTGACGCATTAAGCCTAGGCTCCTCCTTTGACCAATAATCATTTAAGCCTTCTATTAACAAATCTTGATTGATTTGTGCCTCTGGCAAATTTTTTCCAATATTTATACCCATTGAATAACTTAATGAATCTTGAAAGGTTACCATAAGTTCTTTGTCTGATTTAACAGTTTGATCCTGTGTTGAACAAGAACACAATGTAAAGATTAAAATAAAAGTGGTTGCGTATATGTTTTTCATGTCCAAATTCTATTGTGTTTCAAAAAAAGAGTAAAGTAAAATTATCTTCCATCTTTATAACCCTTATAATCATCCATCATATCATATAAACCATAAAGACTACTTACTTTAATTAACAGAGAGCTTGGTAGTAAGGCTCTAAGCAAAACTACTTGGTTCATAATCCAAGGAACTTTAGGAGAATGGAATCCGAGCTTTATTGCACGATTTACAATGACTTTAGCTACAGCATCATGACTCTTCACACCTGGAGCTAATAACTGACCTAGAAAATTAAGCTTAGTTCCTTCAAATAATCCTTTCTTTAAAAAGTTTGGATGAATGGAAGAAAATCTTACACCAGATTTTCCCATCTTTTGTACTTCGAGTCTCAAAGATTCAGTAAGTCCTGCTACAGCCCATTTAGTAGCAGCATATACTGCCAACTTTGGAGCACCAGTCATTGATGATGCAGAAGAAATATTTATAATATGACCTGAATTTTTTTCAAGCATACCTGGCATAAATGCACGAATGGTATATATCATCGATGTGAAGTTTACATTAATAAGATTTTCAAGCTCTTCATCACTTCTATCCAGCATATATCCTGTATAAACAGTACCAGCATTATTAATTAAGATATCTAAACTACCAAACTTTTGTTTAATGATATTTGCATTACTATATACCTGCTCTTTGTTTGTTACATTACAAATTTGTGAAAAAACATCAAATCCCTGCTCTTTAAAATTATTAACAGTTTTGTTTAGATCATCTTCATTGAAATCCCAAAGAATTACTTTTCCACCTTCATTTAGAATTCTTTGTGCAGTAGCTAAACCTATACCTTTAGCTCCTCCTGTAATAAGAACAAGTTTATTTTTAAGATTCATATGATAAAATAGAGTATTATAGGTTGGAATACCATTGAATTCCATAAGCAAGAGAAACGCTAATCATTAAGCCTAGCATTAATCTTAAAAAATCCATGTAAAGCATTGGAAAAATAGCTTTTTTGTGCCTGTCAGTATATGTTAATTTTCCATAACCGATTGACAGCCAAATACCTAGTTCTCTTCCGGCTAACATTCCCATAAATACAAAAGTTGTACTCATAGGAATATTATTTACCTCTTTGAAATAATATAGAACAAAACAATAAACTAGATCGATTAGTGTAGCAGATCTGACATATCGAGTATTCGTTTTGGATAAAACAATTTCTTGTATTCGCCCACCTCGTTCATAAAACATAAATGCTAAACCCATTAACATTATTGAAACAACAAACAGCTGAAATTGAAACGACTGTACCGAACTATATCTTGGTAAGAAAATCATGATATTGGCTAAATCATGCTTTAGCCATGTTGACCATAGCCATCCAGTAGTTAACCACTGAGCAACTCTCCAATAATTATTGTATTTGTTGTCACCTTTTTCCCCTTCATAAAGGAAATATTTACTGATCAGATACCATGAACCACATGCAAAGACAAATGAAACAGCATAACCAACAAAACTTTTAATCAGCATTTGCTCCATTACTATAGAAGTAGCAAAAACGGAGAGTACTAGGAATGTGGTAGAGACTGGAATTTTTAATCTGGTTAATGCCACTAAAACAAGTGGAGCTAATGCATGATACCATTGAATGATAATTGGTTCAAATTTATCTAATCTTCCAAATGCTGGATCATTTATTGAAAAGCCTTGAATCATAGTGAAAACAAAAATGGAACCCATATACGCAAACATCCAATACCATTTAATATCTCTGTTTGATGAAATATATGTTCCTAAGGTTTGAATGCTATCATTAGCGGTTACAGCATATACTGCAAATAAAAAACCCAATAAAGACCATAGTGTTAGAAAATCCAACTTATTTATTTCCTATTATAGAGCCTGACATGCAAGCTCCGGAGGAGGGACTCGAACCCCCGACCTGGTGATTAACAGTCACTCGCTCTACCAACTGAGCTACTCCGGAAGATGGTAGAAATTTTTAATATTATTATCGAAAAAACAAGTATTATTACTTTTATTTTCGATTAGAATAATAACAACCAAATTTACAGATCAGCTTTTATACCAATTGTAAATTTTGTATTGTAATATTCTTCTTGCATTAAATATCTACTACTTCCTTGATAATATCTCAGTGGTTGATTAGTTAAATTATTTAAATCAGCATAAAGAGAGATATTTTCTCTTATATTATAATTTGCATTCAAATCAACATAGGTTGATTTGTCATACCATCTATCTTCAGCTTTAGAATCATTAAACTCTTCAAGGAATTCGCCTTGATGATTAAGTGAAAGACGAACTGTCATTGGCCCTCTTTCGTATGACATTGAAAGATTATAAGTCAACTGAGACGTTCCTGGCATCGGATTATCTTTTACATCAGGTCTATCCTCTTGGAGTTGTGGATCTAATTCATCTATTTTTGAATCAATGACTGTAACATTAGCATACAAACCAAGCCCAGGTAAAACCTGTCTTTGGAATGCAATTTCAGCTCCTAATAAAGATGCATTTCCACCGTTTAATGCCTTTTCTAATTGAAAACCGTCATAATCTGGTAAATTATCAGTTGGAGATACATAACCACTAGTATAAACAACAAAATTGTTGATATCCTTTGTGAAAATTCCTGCTGAAAATAGTCCAACATCATCATAATATCTTTCAAAAGAAATATCAAAGTTGGTTGAAATAGTAGGCTCAAGTTTGGGATTACCAACCTTAATTTCCTCATCTTCAATTTTTACTTGTTGATATGGAACAGTATCAAAATAGTTAGGTCTTGCTAAAGATTTTGTTAAAGCAACCCTAAGTTTAGATACACCATCTAAATCATAAATCATATGTAAAGAAGGCAATACATCAGTATAGTCATTATCAGATGCTGATATAACATTATTTACATCGTTATCTTCATCATAACTTCTTGCTTCAAGATCATATAAGGAGGTTCTTTCTAGTCTTAAACCGCCAACTATTAATAATCGATCAGAATAATCATATGTTGCCATACCATAGAATGAGGTAATATCTTCAGACGCTTTGAAATTTCCAGCTAATTCCTCTTCAACTACAACTCGTTCAAAGAGTGCTGTATTTGATAAATCTAGATTTCCTACAAATTCTCTGCTAACATATGATCCAGAATTATAAGAAGTTCCATCTCCGTCATTTAGCCATTCACTTTTATTTTGACTTACGATGTTTGAAAAAGCATCAGCTAAAAAAGCATCTTCATCAACTGGTTCAAATTCATAGAACTCATTACGTCTTTCTTTCTTTCTTGTACTAATCTTTAATCCTGCCTCAAGTTTTAAATTGTCACTAAAGTTATAATCAGCATCAACTTTAAAACTTCTGGCTTTCTCGTCCGTATCTCTTCTTTCTTCAATCAAGTTTCTAAAATCCCATGAATTATTTAAGTCTGCAGCGATTGCATTTGAAAAAGTAAAGTTTGGCTTTTCAGTACTTTGATTCCAAACAGCAGTTTGTTTTTTTAATCTTAAAGCTAGATATCTTTCATTCGGTCTCAACTCTGAAGCCTCTGAAATTTTAAAAGAATAATCTAGTTTTAGCTTATCTAAAAGACTTGTACCACCAAATTTATAAGAAAAAAGTTTTTGGTCTTCCAATCTTCCATATTCATTACCTGGTAATCCTGCTTTTGTTTGTCTTCTTATTTCTTGACTACCTTCTCCTTCGTCCAAATCCTTTATTCTTTGACGATACCTATTTTCATAATCATCACGATCATTAAAATTAAGATTTGTATATAATTCTGTATTACCCAAATTATAATCGAATCTCAATCCAAGACTCTTTCTTTCACGATGAACTAAATATTTTCTAATATCATGTTCAACAATATTTCCTTCATCGTCCCATTCAGCTTCAATATTATCTGAACCTGTCCAGTTATCATAAAAAGAGAAATTAAACATATATCCAAAATTACTATCTTCTGATCTATTGGAATGCATTCCTGATAAATGTACTATTTTACCAGCTTGATCTAGGGCATTATCACCTCTTCCGACAGTAACTGATGTTCGTCTTCCTGCAGCTTTTCGTGTAATAATATTAATAGAACCTCCTATTGCATCTGCGTCCATATCTGGGGTAAGTGCTTTGATAACTTCAACAGTTTGGATCATATCAGCAGGAATCAAATCCAACTGGTTACTTCTTGTCGTAGCCTCTGCGGAAGGCATTCTTTCACCATTGATGGTTGCTGAATTAAAACTAGATGGAGTTCCGCGAACATGTCCAAATCTAGCTTCACCCATGTCGTTGTATACAGCTATTCCAGGGACACGTTTTAATGCATCTCCGATATTTGAGTCTGGAAACTTTCCAACCTGATCGGATGAGATAACATTACTAATATTTGATTTATTTTTTTGATTGTTTAACGCTCTAGCCTGACCCGATAAAGAATTACCAATTACATCAATATCGTTTCCAACTAATGTTCCAACTGATAATTCTACTGCAAAAGTATTCAAACTTTCTGCATCTATAGAAATATCTTTTTCTTGATTTTCATATCCAATATACGACACTACTAGCTTATAATTTCCTGCTGGCAGATTCGAAAGATAAACCTTTCCTCCGGAATCAGTTATTCCTCCAAAGTTAGTTCCCTCCAAATAAACATTGGCTCCTGGTAATGGAAAGGAACCATTTGAATCTGAAACTGTTCCTAATAAATTACCTGTTTGTGAAAATAAATGTGATGTGACGAGACATAAGTATAGCATAATTGTTTTTAATCGCATGGCCTAATCTCCTTTTCATAAAATTAGCTTCAACTTTTAAAAACGCCCCCTAAGACTTTTTTAATCGCATGGCCAGACTTGTTTTCTCATCCACGTCTGCTTCAACTCTTAAAAAGTAGTGAAAATCTTTTTAAGTGCATGGCCAGGCCAATTTTTTCATTAAGACCTGCTTCAACATCTTAAAAAGCGATTTTAACTACGATAGTTTAAACAAAGAAAAAAATATTTGTCAATTTTTTTTTGGAATTTATAATTCTAACTCAATAAATAATTTTTTTGAAGGATCAAATTGACCATGATTCTGAACATTTTTAGAGATTTCAATTTTATTACTTGATGACATTTTTCCAATGTAGGCGTGAGTTGACTTGATTCCACCCAAGTACCATCTTGTATCAGATATATATGCAAAATCTCCTTCTTTTGCGCCAAGATCTTTCATCAAATCTGCTGGTAAATATATTTTATTATATGAGTCATCCACAACTTTAATCATATCACCAGCGAAGGTAATTTTACTACCTGCATTTTCATTAACCTCTGAACCTTTAAAGAATGTTGGACCGCCTTTAATAGTCCAAAGAGTTAATCCTTTAATTTGTTCGTAGTGTGATTGATTTGGTTTTGAAGTAAGTAAGGTTACTATGATCCCAATGGATGTACATGCCACTACATTATATAATGCTCTAATATATGACCATGGTTTTGCTTCAACATATTCAATCCCATGTGAGAATGGTTGAACAAAAATTTGAGGGTACTCGATACCAAGAAAAATAAATGCTGCACCTAGGACAAATGTTAATACAGCTGCTCTTGATGAAAAGCGCTGCCAGAAAATACCAAGGAAAATAACCGTAACCATCGGCGGAGTCACAACGCTATGAAATGCACCATGAGCCTCATAAATGGTTCCATATTGTGCAAATAAGAATGCTGCCTGTATCCCAACAAAGGTAACAAGCAAGGAAGTAAACATGGAAACTCTTAAGCGTGTTTTTTCAGAAGGATTCTTACTTAATGGCGTATACACATCATTAACCGCTACTGCTGCTGATGCATTAATTTGTGAATCCAAGCTGGACATTAAAGCAGCAACTACTGCTGCTACTAAAAATGCAAAAATTGCTTCTGAATTAGCTACCAGGGAAGCAACAACGGTAAATACACCATTTGCACTTCCATTTGGTAATAAATCAGTGATAACACCAGGGGTCATATTTTCCATAGCTCTAGCCAACCAACCAGAATTTGAAACTGCAACAGTACCTATTGGCAAGAAAACTAATACGTTCATCATAGTTGCTCTTCTAGCATGGATAACAGATCGAGATGCTAAAAATCTCATAATTACTGCCTGATTCATAAATGCAAATCCAACTGAACCAACTACTCCGTCTTGCCAGAAAATTCCAACAAAGTTAAAGTCAGGTGGGGAGTTAAAATCTGCTAATGGTAACTTATTTGTAGCTGATAAATTGCTCCAAAAAAAATCAAATCCTCCTAAATAAGCAATACCCAAACCAAAAATCAGTAATCCAGCAAATAACAGAATGACACCTTGTAGAAAATCAGTAAATATAATTGCAGTTTGACCGCCTAGAGATACATAAGTACCTGATATAATAGCCACTACTATAATAATGGTATTGATTTCCCATCCTAAAATTGGTTGCAATAATGAGCCTAAAGCCAATAACCCTATACCTATATAACCTATGAGGTATAAAAGCATAGTTATCGTAGATAAATTTCTTACAGTAGAATTAAATCTGCGTTCAAAATATTCGGGTATAGAATTGACCTGCATGTAATAGATAATTGGAATCCAACCAAATAATAATAATGGCATAAAAAACCAATCATTCATATAGGTCATGGTGGATGAAAACCCATATTCAAAACCTTTAGAGGCATATTTAGCAAAACTGTGCGAACCAACACCAGTTGCCAACATTGACATTCCAATCAACCACCATGAAAATCTTCTTCCTCCAAAAAAGAAATCTTCCGTTGACTGATTATTTCTCGCAAAAAATAATCCCGCACCTAATACAAAGAAAACATATCCAGCTAGGATAACCCAGAATAATTCTGAAGTAGCAATGGTATTCATGTAATTTTCCTTGTCAATAAAAAGACATTGAATATGTACAAAGATAAAATTACTAGATATAACTGAGGATAATCATTCAGCGCTGAAACAGTCATTAATAAGTGAATTGAAGAAACATAAATGAATCCCCAAATCAATATTTGAATCCATATCTTATACTGGTTCCAAAATTCTTTTCCACCATAAGCCTTAAATACTGCAAAAAGACCTCCACCAAAAATCAATATCCCAAAACCATATTGATACATAAAAGGGAGCCAGGAATGTGAAAATAAGTCCATTATAGCTCACCCTGAAATAATTTAAATAATTGATCATATGTATCATGAAGGGTTTGAGCCATTACTTTTGTATTTCCAATAACTGGCATAAATGAAGTATCGCTTTTCCAGCGAGGTACTATATGAAAATGCAAATGAGATTGAATGGATGCACCCGAGCCTTCACCAACATTAGCTCCAAAATTGAACCCATCGCAATTAAAACTACTTCTTAATATCTTCATCACTTTTTTTGAAATAGACATAATCTCAGATAAAACTTCATCATCAAGATCCTCAAACTTGTCGACTGCTTCGTATGGTATAACCATTAAATGTCCATTATTATAAGGATAATAATTCATTATTACATAACAATGTTTTGCACGATGAAGTATTAAACGTTCCTTATCATTATCTTCATCTACAAAATCAGAAAAAATCTTTTGGGAATCCTGCTTCTTGTTTTTTAAGTAGTCCATTTTCCAAGGAGCCCATAAATGTTTTTGATTACTCATATCTTGTCAGTCTTTGCTTGATTAATTAAATCTCTCAATACTGGTTTAATATAAACATTATCAAGATTAATTTGACTAAAACACTTTGCCAAAACATATAATCTCTGTTCAAGTGGTTTGTGCTTATTAATAACTATGGTATCATTTGAAAATAATAAACAGTTGTCGCCATTAAAATCGCCTTTATCATGTACAATTTTTATGTTACATTTTTCACCAAGCTCAAGGAAGTCTTCCAATAACTGTGTTTTCTTTTTATCTGGCTTTTTTTTCATTTACCTATCCCAGTTAAATCGCTACTGCTTCTTATTTTATCACCCAAACCATCGACCATTTTAATATTATATTTTTTCATGACAGCAGTTTCTGGAATTTCTTCTAAGGATCTGTCTCCACCATTTGCAAAAATATCGGGTTTAATTACTTCTAAACTTTTACAAACGCTACTATCTGTATCAATGCTTAAAAAAACTTCATCAACACATTTAAGTGCCGCTACAATTTCCATTCTGTCGTTCTCATGCATAAAGAACTCACCCTTTTTTATCTCTGCTTGATGATTATTGTTTATAATAACAATTAATTTGTCTCCCAATTCACTAGCTAGTTGTAAATACTCTAAATGTCCAACATGAATTGGATCGAAATATCCACTAACAGCAACTAGTACTTCCTTTTTCATTGATCTAAATTCCAATCTTGTATTTCTAATTCCCAATTTGATCTTAAAGTTAATGAATCTGGATAAACATAAAATTTTTCTGCATTAATATTTTTTTCTAAAGAACCTGTATCAAGTATACTGTTGTTATTACGGTCTTGATAAGCAAATAATTGATACCTTCCATTAATAACATTATTGATTTTGAATGTACCATCTAATGATAATTCTGTTTTAAAGCTATTATCTTCATTTTTTAATTCAATAATTACTGGAAGGATATATTTACCATTTAGATTACCTAGGATACTTGCAAATTTCTCAATATCCTTTGAAACATCTAAAGAGTCTGATTCAAGTTCAGTTTCATTTTTATGAAAGAAAAAATTTACATTTGTAACATTATCTTCTTTTACTTCAATAAAACTTTCTGAAAAAAATGATAATTTATTTTTTTCTAATGATAATTTAGGATTATATAAATCAACAGCCATTATGGTATATTTATCGATAGCTAGATAATCAAAACTAAATTGTTTTGAAGAAGAAATAACATAATCAGGTTTTTTTGACACTAATTTATCTTTATCAATTATACCCTTCCATAATAATATAGATGGTTTGGTAAATGATCCAAAAATTTTTCCTTTGATTGTTCCTTGGTCAATTGAACTTGAACAGCTAATCGGAATAATAATATTTTCATTAAGTTTAACGTTCTGTTCATCAGATAAATTAGAATTCAATGATATAACATATGTTTTTTTCATTTCAAGATTTAATGGTAAAGTAATTATCACATCTTTACCATAATATTCAAAATCAATCTTTGTGTTAATATCTGGAAAAATTTCAATTGCATTTTTAAGTGACTCTTCTTTTATAAACTCATTAAAAGATACAGTAATTTGTTGACCTGGCTGAAGATTGGTTAGTTTTGTTGGCGAAGTTGACAATAGTTTTGGTGGCTCAGAGTCTAAGGGACCACCTTGAGGGGCTTTAACAGATGCACATGCAGAAAAAATGAGTAAACATAGAAATGGGATAATCTTATTTAATTGATTCAAGGACATCAGATGCATGTGTTGCAGTTTTTACTTTTCCATAAGCTTGTTCAATTTTTCCATCTTCATCAACTAAATAAGATATCCTAAGAATACCTTCATATTCTCTTCCGTACATTTTTTTGAGTCCCCACGCTCTATACTTTTTAAGAACGTTTAATTCAGTATCCGATAAAATATCAAACTTAAATTCATTTTTATTACAAAAATTTTTTTGAGCGTTGATTGAATCTTTACTAATACCAATAATTGAGATAT
Source organism: Fidelibacterota bacterium SCGC AAA298-D23 (assembly GCA_000402655.1). Taxonomy (GTDB): domain Bacteria; phylum Fidelibacterota; class Marinisomatia; order Marinisomatales; family Marinisomataceae; genus Marinisoma. The sequence continues at coordinate 334,887 of AQSI01000001.1, read as the reverse complement.
TACGCTTTTCAAAGCTTTTAAAATGATCATTAAACCCTAACCCTTCTCTGGTACAACCACCTGTGCTAGCTTTAGTAAAAAACCATATAAGAATCTTTTTACCTTTAAAATCTTTTAAGGATATCGTTACATCATCTTGATTTGGTAGTGAAAATTCTGGAGCATTTTGGCCAATTTTTAACATAATTTAATTCCCATACATTTTTAAATATTTATCAGACCATTTTACAAAAGTATTATTATTAATTTCATTTTTTATTTCATTAATTAAATCTAGGTAGTATGCGATGTTGGTTAATGTTGCAATCCTCAATCCAAACATTTCATTTACTTTAAAAAGATGTCTCAAATATGATTTTGAAAAGGTGTTTGCAAAATCAATCGAACTATTTTTATCTATTGGCGAAGTGTCATTAGCATAAACACTATTCATTATATTTATTACGCCTTCGTGAGTAAAAATTTGACCATTTCGTGCGTTTCTAGCTGGCAATACACAGTCAAACATGTCTACACCACGTAAGATTGCTTTAACTAAATCTGTAGGTTTACCAACTCCCATTAAATATCTTGGTTGATCTTTAGGCATGTTTTTTCCGAGTAATTCAACTATGTCTAACATTGGTTCTTTCTTTTCTCCTACAGAAAGTCCACCAATTGCTATCCCACATGTAGCATATGGAAGCATTTGACTTAGACATTTTAATCTTTCATCAGGATTAATACCTCCCTGAATTATTGGAAAAAGGGTCTGACTATGTCCATATATACTTTTTTTATCATGAAGATATTCAAAAGCTTGTTTAGTCCAATTTTCTGTTAAAGTTGAGGCTCTTTTAAGTTCTCTTTGAGAACAATCTGCTGAAGGACAATAATCAAAAGCCATAATAATATCAGAACCTAACTGTCTTTGAACTTCCATTGATTTTTGCGGAGTAAAAAAATGTTCGCTTCCATCTAAATGTGAGCGAAAATTAACCCCATCTTTAGTAATCTCATTCATGTTGCTCAATGAAAATACTTGATATCCTCCGCTGTCAGTTAAAATGCTTTTGTCCCAATTTAAAAATTTATGTAAACCCTCATTTTCATGTATAATATCAGTTCCAGGTCTTAAATAGAGATGATAGGTATTTGAAAGCATGATTTGAACATTCATATCACTTAAATCATTTGGGGAAAGAGTTTTAACAACACCATGGGTTCCAACAGGCATAAAAACTGGAGTTTCTATTTTTGAGTGATCTGTTTCAATCAGCCCTGTTCTAGCTTGAGAATGATTATCTTCAGATAAAACTGAGAATTTCAAAATATTTACCAGTCGTAACCGAAAGATATTATATATTGAGGCTTTGAATATCCACCGCTCGGATATTTATCCCATGCCGTATCAATTCTAATTAAAGCAAATGGAGTGAAAATTTTTGTTCCTATACCAAATGTTGTTAAGATTGGGGATGCTTTAGGATCAGATAACCCATATTTATTTCTTACTAATTCACTATTATCAAATTCCTCCGATGAATCCCAGGCCGCACCAACATCTAAAAAAAGATGACCAAAGATATTTCCGAATCTAATTCTAGCAGGAAAACTTACATCAACATAATTAACAAACGGGAATCTAAATTCAAAATTAGCTACTGCTACATTTTCTCCAACTCTTTCCCTATATCTTGCACCTCTTAAAGGAAAAACATATTCACTAAAATAAACATCTTCTAAAATACTTGTATTGTCATAATCAAGAACTCTTTGAGCATAAAATCCTGAATCATCTCTTCCTTCGGTTTGTGTATCTGAAAAAATCATCATTTGAGAATTACCACCTAAAAAGAATTTTTGAGGTTTATCTCCAACACTTTTACCTAACATTAATCTTGCTGCTAAACTATAATTTCTATTAATCTTGTAATATTTTCGCATATCAAATTTAAGTGTTTGGAATGGAATAGAATTAGATCCTATGTCTGGACTAAATTGAAATGTTAAATATTGTTTAAATCCATCAACAGGACCAGTGTAGCCATTGGTAGAATTATCAAAAACAAAACTAGTAAGTGGAACAACTGCTCTCAAGTTTTCTTTATAGTTAGTAGAAGTTTCGAAAGAAAAAATATCAAATTGTCTTATTTCGTAGTCTACGTTTCTTATAGTTGCCCCAAAATCAAATCTTGAAAATTTTGAAAAAGGATATTGACCGAAAAAACCTACACCATAATCTCTTAACTGACCTATAAAATCATAATTCATATTATAACCCAGTGAAAATGTATTGGCTTGCTGAAATAAAGTAGTATAATAATTTGTTCTATTTTTTAAATAAGCATATTGAACTACTAAATCACTATTATTTAAGTCGAAAACTAAATTTGTACCAACATTGATACGATGGTCTCCCATTACATCACTCCAAGAAAGGTTTGCAACTCCACGAGTTCCAAAAAGGTTATCAATTGTTGCTGTTGTTGATATATAATCAACAGAAAATTCTGTTTGATATTTTCTTGCTATATAATCATCTTGAAAGCGTAAAGAATCTACCTCAACTTCTTCATAATCTTCTTTTTTAGAATTTCTGTATTGATAATTTCTTGCAAAAATATATTGAGTATAATCTTCGGCCGCAGTTGATACAGTTTTATTTGAAAAATTTCTTAAATCTTCAAAATCAGAATTTCTATTTTTGTTTGAATAAAATTGTGTTGGCTTAATTTCTTTTTTTTCAGACTGATCTAAGCTATTCATTAAGTATAAATCCCAGCCTCTTTTTTTAAATCCTGAAAAAACTAAATTATTATTATTATCCAAATCGATTTGTTGAACACCAGTAATAACATTTGTTATAGGAAAAGCTTCATTATTTATTAAGTCATGTCTAAAAATATTCGTAATTCCATTATAGTCTGCAGTATAATATAAATTTCCATCTGAATCAGCAACTGGATAATTTTCATTATATTCAGTATTTGTTAACTGAGAAACTGTGTCCGATTCTAAACTGTATTGAAAAATATCAGTTTGAGAAAAATCAACGTCAAACATATTATTTGCATTGGTGTTTTTTCCTCTGTCTGAGGTGAAATAAATTATTTTACCATTTGGGGACCAACTAGGAGATGACTCAGAAAAAATATCATTAGTAACATTTATAATTTCATCAGAATTCAAGTCAATAATATAAATATCACTAGAATCATCCTTATGTCCCATAAAAGCTATTTTATTTTCAAATGGGTGCCATGAAGTAGTAAATACTCCATCAAGATCTATTGGAATCTTCTCATATTTTCCTGTTTTAACATCAACTATAATAATCGAATCTTGCTCCCCGCTCTTAGATGCAAAGGATATAGATTTACCATCAGCAGACCATGAAATTCCAGGTTGCAACCACTTTAATTCTTCTAAATCTGGAGTAGTATTACCTCTAATAAGGCGCTGTTTTTGCTTTTCAGAATCAACTTCGTATAATATTAAATCCATGTATCCATCTTGATCAGAAAAATATGCAATAGTATTTCCATCTGGAGAAAATGAAGGACTTACATTATAAAAATTTCGTGTTTGCGTTCTGTCAGTTATTTTTGTTGAAAAATCATCAAAGTTTTCTCTGTTTACTAAATCAGGCCAATATTCTCTTTTGACAAAATCATGCCAATCATCAGTGAGTTTTTCATAGTCTACCCCCAAAGCACTTTCAAACCCTTTTTCGTCATTTTGTGCTCTTTTCATTTGCTGGAAAATCTCACCAACTTTTTCTCTTCCATATTTTTGAGTGATATATTGCCAGACAGACTGTCCACCTTTATATGCTAAAATTGAGTAGTTAAGTTCAGGAATCGAAGGTAATCTATCCTCAATTGCTAAATCTCTTAAGACCATATCTGAATTTGTATCCCAATCAACAGACAAGAATTCTGCTAAACCTTCATTTGCCCATAGCGGAACTTGAACACGTATTCTCCCACTAATAAGTCCTTGAGCGTTACCGCCATATACTAATTGATTGATTGCGGCATGCACTAATTCGTGATGAATTACATGTTCAAACTGTTCATAGGAACCTTCAAAAGGAATGACAATTCTATTTTTATATAATTCAGTTACTCCACCAATTCCCTCAGACATATAAACATTAACTACGTTTGTTTGTTGAAAATCATTATGGGAGGTATACACTATAATTTTAATGGGTTTATCACTTCTCCATCTTAAATGTTTTCCAATTTGTTCAATGGATCTCTCTGCGACCTTTGAAGTAAAAATAGCTAGCTCTTCATTATCACCATAATAGTATATATTAGTGTTAGGACTAACAATATACTCCCAGTCAAAAGAGTCATACTGAACCTTATTTTGCCCAAAGCTCTGTGGAAATAAAAAATTAGCAAATATTAATATAGTTAGTAAAGTGCGCATATGATTTTATAAGTATAAAAATTGATAAAGTTTCAAATAATTTATTATCAAAGATAATATAATTTAAGACAAAAATTTTAAATTATTAATTCATTGATGCAATTTTTATAAAAGATTAAGTTTTTCAATGCAATTACCAATCTATTTTTTTGGAGATAATCATTTTTCTCCTACTCCTTCATTATCAAATGAACAAAAAATAAGAAAACTAGAGCAATTTATTGATGTAATCGAAAATTCAGGAGGTAGTATATTTATCATGGGTGATTTTTTCGATTATTACTTTGAATACAACACAAATAATCCTAATTATTTTGAAGATGTTTTTTCGTTAATTACAAATATAAGAGCAAAGGGGATAGAAGTATATTTTATAGCAGGTAATCATGATTTTTGGATTGGGAAAGAATTCCAATCAGTCGTAACAAAGTCCTTTTTAACTGATCAAATTTTATCTGTGGGAGGTAAAAAAATATATGTTACGCATGGAGATGGAATTTTATCTTGGGATAAAAGCTATAGAATTTTAAAATTTATTATAAGAAGTAATATTTTTCGTTTTTTATACTCATTACTACCTAAAGGTTTTGCATTAAATGTTGCAAAAAGAATTTCTTATGAAAGAAAAGATTCTCATATAATAAATCATAAAAAACTTGAAAGAATTCATTCAGAATTAATTCAATTTTCAAGATCGAAGTGGAACGAAGGATGCGATATTGTAATAATGGGTCACTATCATCATTCATTTAATTTTAATGAAGGTCAAAAGCAACTCATAATACTTGATGATTGTTGTGATCAGCAATTCAATTATGCTAAATATGATGGTGATTCAATATCTGTCGAAAGTTTATAATTAAACTTTATTTGCAAGAGCAACCATAATTGCATTTTGAGTATGAAGTCTATTCTCGGCTTGTTCAAATACTATCGAATTGTTGGAATCAATAACTTCATCTGTTACCTCCCTACCTCTTTCTGCTGGTAAACAATGCATGAACATATAATCTTTCTTTGCATGCTGTATTAAATCTTTATTTACCTGTAAAGGTGAAAATATTTTCATTCTTTCATCAACTTCCTCTTTTTGACCCATTGATGCCCAAACATCTGTATAAATTACATCAGCATCTTTTGCGCCCTGAACCGGATCATTTAGGATATTTATTGTAGAAAGATTCTTAGAATTAGAAAATGAAATTGTATCTGTATCAGGCTCATATCCCCTAGGGCAAACACAAGTAAATTCAAAAGGTAAAACTGATGCTAATCTTATCCATGAATTGACAATATTATTTCCATCACCAACATATGTAATTTTCAAATCATTAAAATTATCTTTTTTTTGCTCCCAAATTGTAAACATATCAGTAAGAATTTGACATGGATGATTGTAGTCAGTTAAACCATTAACAACTGGAACACTAGCATGCTTTTCAAATTCTAAAATATCATTATGACTATATACTCTTGCCATAATCATATCATTATATCTGCTAAAAAGTTGAGCTAAGTCACCTGCACTTTCACGAGTGCCCAAACCAATATCTTGTGGAGCTAAATAGATTGCATGTCCACCCATCCAAGCAAAACCTGTCTCAAATGAAACTCTTGTTCTTGCAGAAGGCTTTGCAAATATCATGGCCATGGAGTGATCTTTGAATGGCTGGTAACTTTCTTTATTTCTGTATTTAGATTTTAGCTCAGAAGCTAATTGAAATAAATCTAAAATCTCATTTCTACTAAAATCATCTACTTTTATACAATGTTTAATACTCATTTTTCCATCCTTTGATTTACATTTTTAATACTTAATAGCTTTCTATATTTTGCAACTGTTCTTCTTGCTACCAGAAAATCTCTATCGTTCAATTTTTCTACAATATCTGAATCATTTAGAGGAGATTTTTTATCCTCAGAATTTATTATTTCAAGAATCACTTTTTTGAGCTCGTTTGAAGATGCCGCTTTTCCTGATTTTTTAATTAAAGCGTTGGAAAATAAACTTCTTAGGCTCACCAATCCAATAGGTGTATCAATGTATTTATTTTTGACTACTCTACTTATGCTTGAAATATCCTTATCAATCTTTTTTGCAATATCTTCAAATTTTAATGGATTTAAAAATTCACTCTTATTACTTAAAAAATCTCCCTGAACTAATAAAATTTGCTCTATAACGTCTTTAAGTGTATTAGATCTATAATTCAGTGTATCCAAAATATTTTGGGCGGCACTTATGTGATTTTTTAAAAAAGATTTTTCTTCTTTTGAAGAATTAAAATTCATCGCAGCGTTAAGATAATCTTGAGATATTTGATATTTATTTAAAAGTCTATCATTAATGAGAATGAGCCACTCATCGTCTTTTTGCTTTACTATAGCATCAGGTAAAACATTTTCATTGCCCAAATCATTATCAAGAATAGGTGAAAAATTTTGATCTGAAATTATCTTAAAAGCCTCATCAATTTCTTCTTCTGTACACTTTGTATATTCTTTAATTTTGTTCTTATCTTGGTTTAAAAACTCATCAAAATAATTTTTAATTATATTGATTGATAGCGCATTAGAATCTCCAATTTGGAAAATTAAATATTCTTGTAAATCTTTACTTGCAATCCCACCTGGATTAAGTTTCAATATTTCTTTTCTAATTTGTTCTACTTCTTGAAGATTAATATTGTGGTTATCTGCAATTAGCTCTAGCTCAATATCTAAAAATCCATTTTTATCCAAATTAAAAATTATTTCTTTTCCAACTAATTTAGATTTTTCATCAAAATTTGATGTATCAATTTGGGTTATTAAATCATCAGTGATGTCTTTGTTTTCTGGTATATTCGCTAAAAATAATTCATAGCTACTCTGATCCGGAAACGGATCTATTTGATTATTTGTTCTGGATTCTTCAATACTTTTTTCTTCTAATACCGGGTTAACTTGAATTTCATTTTCAAGCTCTTTTTCAAGCTCATCAATAGGTAGCTCCAATAATTGAGACTTTATAATTTGTTGAGGTACTATAGATTGTTTTTGTCTAAGATTTGTAGAAAGTTTACTCATTGATCCAATTTAAAATTTTTACCCAAGTATATTCTTCTTACTTCTTCATCGCTAGCTAGAGTTTGAGCATCTCCTGATTTTAATATTTTTCCTCCGTGAAGAAGGTATGACCTGTCTGTTATTGAAAGTGTCTCTCTCACATTATGATCAGTAATTAGTACTCCTATATTTTGTTGTTTAAGAGATATAATCATCTGTTGAATATCTTCAACTGCTATTGGATCAACACCTGCAAACGGTTCATCTAATAACACAAAATCAGGCTTTAAGGCTAAAGTACGGCATATTTCAACTCTCCGCCTTTCCCCGCCTGATAATCCAGCTCCCATATTATTTCTTATATGAGAAATATTGAACTCATTCAAAAGTTTATCAATTAGATTATTTTGTTCTTCTTTGCTAGAAATGATTGTTTCTAGAACGATTTTCAAATTATCTTCAACACTTAGTTTTCCAAAAATTGATGGTTCCTGAGCTAAATACCCAATTCCCATTCTAGCTCTTTTGTACATGGGAGACTTTGTTATATCTTTATCTCCAAAAATTATTTTACCAGAGGAAGGCCTTATCATTCCAGTAATCATGTAAAATGTTGTTGTCTTTCCAGCTCCATTAGGGCCTAAAAGACCTACAACTTCACCTTTTTTTAAATTTAAATCGATGTCATTAACGGCATAAAAATCTCCGTATTTTTTAATTAGATTTTCTGCTTTTAATAATTTAGTCATTATTAATTCTTCCTCTAGGTTGCAAAATATTCCAATTTGTTAAGTCTATATTTGATTTAAATCCAGTTCCATAAAGAGTATCTGAATCTGATGTAATGAATTCAAGATTTGAATCTGTATAAATTTTATCAGAATTATTATCCCATGTCAAAGAATCAGTCATAAGTATTTTACCATCGTCCGAAATGACCACAACGCTTCCATAAGCTTTTATTTTGTTTTCTTTTTCATTTACCATTGCAGATTGCGATTTGATTAAAGATTTTTGCTGAAAATTTTCATCAAATAAGTCAACATTCACATTATCAAATAACTCTAACTGAAGAGATTGATTATTTTTTTTTAGAACTTCAGATTTAATTTTTGCAGTTACATTACCTTTTTTTGTTAAAGTAATTTCAACATTTGTTGATAATTGGTCATGAATATCTTTTTCAAAATTATCTGTAAAGTCATTTTTTGAACATGAAATTGAAAAAAACACCGATATAAAAATTAGTTTTCTGATTAAGTCAAATGTCATCTTAGGTCGCTAAGTAACTTATCTAATTGTTTGGTAAAATCACCTTTTGATTCAATAAGTAAATCAATTACTTCTCTTACTGCACCTTTACCTCCCTCAACTGCAGTGGTGTAGTGCGCATAATTAGATATATACTTTGGAGCATTTGGCACTGTAACGGCTAATCCAACTTTTTCTAAGATTGGTATATCAATAATGTCATCCCCAATGAAGCAAATTTCGCTATCAGATAATCCATATTTCTTTTTTAATTCAATATATGCATCAATTTTTCGAATTACCCCATTATATACATCATCAATTTGAAGCTCTTCTGCTCTTTGAGTTGTAGTAATAGATTCCCTCCCCGTAATCCATGCTGTTTTAACATTTAGATCTAATAACCTGAGCACTACAAAACCAACACCATCAAGCGCATTAAAAGATCTTAATTCTTCACCAGAAGTACTTTTAGTAAATGATCCGTCAGTTAGAACACCATCAATGTCACAAATCAATAATTTAATTTTTGAAAGTGAATCTTTTAATTTTTTATCCATGTTCTAAGTATGTTTTTCTGAAAGCAATAATAGATGTTAATATATTTTCTAATTTATCAATTGGCCATTGTGTACTAGCATCGCTTAATGCATTATCGACATCGTCATGAACTTCCATGAAAATGCCATCTGCACCCGATGAAACAGCAGCAAATGATTGGGTTGGAATAAATTGCCTATTACCACCTGTTTTTGATTCATGATTTCCAGGTATTTGTGCACTATGAGTGGCATCAAAAATAACAGGATAACCAAATGCTTGCATTATAGGAATCGATTTTAGGTCAGTAACTAAACTATCAAAGCCAAAAGTATTTCCTCTTTCTGTTATTAGAATATTTTTATTGCCACTTTCTTCTAGTTTTTTAATGATATTTTCTACTTTATAAGGAGATAAGAATTGTCCTTTCTTAACATTCACTACCTTACCAGTTTTAGCAGCTTCAACTAATAAATCAGTTTGCCTACAGAGAAATGCTGGAATTTGAATGATATCTACTACATCGCTCACTGCATTGGCGTGTTCGGGTAAATGAATATCTGTAGTAACCGGAATATTAAAGTTATTTTTTATTTCTTCTAAAATCCTTAAACCAACATCTAGCCCATCTCCTCGAAATGATGAAATAGATGTCCTGTTAGCCTTATCGAAAGAGCTCTTGAAAATAAATGGGATATTTAACTTAGATGTAATTTCAGTTATTTTTTCAGCAATGCCGAAACAATGATCTCTGCTTTCAATCACACATGGACCGCCAATGAAAGGTATAGCGGCATCTCCAAAAATAATTTTATCTAGCTTTACTTTATTCATATTTAATTCTTACTATTTTTGAGTGAAGCTTTTACAAACTCTCTAAAAAGAGGATGTGCTTTATCAACTCTACTTTTTAATTCTGGGTGAAATTGACATCCGATAAACCATGGATGATTTTTTAATTCAATTATTTCTACCACTCCTAATTTTTTATTTATACCTGAGAAAATTAACCCATTTTTTTTCATTTTGGAGACATATTTATTATTTACTTCAAATCTATGTCTATGTCTCTCACTAATAGTCTTTTTACGATAAATAGAAAATGCTTTAGTGCCTGTTGAAATTTCACAATCATAAGAGCCCAATCGCATTGTTCCTCCCTTCAACTTAATTGCCTGTTGAGATTCCATGAGATCAATAACCTTATTTTTAGATTTTGGTTTAAATTCAGAACTGTTAGCATCATCTATTTTGCAAACATTTCGCGCATAGTCAATAACAGCACACTGTAATCCTAAGCATATTCCAAGAAAAGGAATGTTATTTTCTCTTGCAAATTTTGAAGTTAAAATTTTTCCTTCAGCACCTCTAGATCCAAACCCTCCAGGTAGTAGGATACCATCAATACCTTGAAAGGATTTTTCTGCATCTTTATCACTTTTGATTTTTTCAGTATTAACCCATATAACTTTAACCTTTGTATTATTTTCAACGCCAGCATGAATGAATGATTCTGTAATACTTTTATATGCATCATGCAATTCAGTATACTTACCGCACATGGCAATTTTAATTTCACTATCTGGGTTTTTGTAAGTCCTAATAAAGTTTTGTAGCTGTTTAATTGATGGTTTATTTTTTAATCCTAAACGGTCACAAATCATTTTAGTAATATTTTGATTTTCAAGAAGAAGTGGGACCTCATAAATACTAGATACATCTTTATTTTCAATAACGTACTCAGGCTTTACATTGCAAAATAAAGCTAATTTTTCTTTTATTTCTTGGCTTATCTCATTTTGGGTTCTGCAAAATATAAAATCCGGCGAAAGACCAATTTCTCTTAATTTCATTACAGAATGTTGAGTTGGCTTTGTTTTGAGTTCGCCGCTTGCATCAATAAATGGTAGTAATGTTAAATGAATGATTAAAGAATTATGATAACCAACTTCTAAAGAAAGTTGACGAATAGCCTCGAGGAATGGTAAACTTTCTATGTCACCAACTGTTCCGCCTACCTCACAAATTACAATATCATATTTTTTAGAATCAGTTAATGCGTTCATCCTATTTTTGATTTCATCAGTTATATGAGGAATTACCTGAACAGTTTCTCCTAAATAACTCCCTGAACGTTCTTTATCCAATACTCTACTATAAATTTGTCCAGCAGTTGCATTATTCTTACTAGACATATTCTCATCAATAAATCTTTCGTAATGACCTAAATCCAAATCAGTCTCCGAACCATCATCCAAAACAAATACTTCTCCGTGTTGATATGGATTCATAGTACCAGGATCTACATTTAAATAGGGATCAAGTTTTAGAATGTTAACTTTTAAACCGGCACTTTTTAAAAGATAACCTATAGAAGAGGCAGAAATCCCTTTTCCTAAACCGGACATAACACCTCCAAGAACAAATATGAATTTAGTTTTCATAGTTTTTTAAGTCTTCTTTTACGTCAATACTCCTATGGCTAAAATCACTAATTAATAGTTTAATTGCAATATTATTATCTAATGCTCTTAATTGTTCTAATCTATGATTTTTTTCATTGTCAGATTGAGAAAGTGAAGTGAATAAATTTAAAGTATTTTTCCTATATGCATAAATGCCAATATGCCTGTAATAAGTTGATTCAGGATTTAAATTATTTCTTATAAAAGAAATAGCATTATTTTCTTCATCTAAATTAACCTTAACTACATTATCATTATTTAAATCATCTTCCTTCAAATCAGTGGATGCAATTGAAGCCATTTCTACACAAGGGTCTTCAAATAGTTGAATAAGTTGATCAATCAAAAGTGGATTTATTCCAGGTTCATCACCTTGAATGTTAACAACAACATCACAATCAAAGTTATCAGCAACCTCTGCCACGCGATCAGTGCCAGATTGATGTTTATCTGATGTCATCATTATATTTTGACAATTAATTACATTTCTAGTCTCTTCAGAATCCACAGCAACGATTACTTTATTTAATAGCTTTGACTGAAGAGCTTTCTCATAGACATGTTCGATAATTGGTTTACCTTTTAGAGGGAAGATGACTTTACTGGGGAATCGAGTTGAATTTAGTCTTGCAGGAATGACGCCAAGAATCACTGGCTTTCCTTTTTTACAATTAAGGGAACTTCAATATAATCAGAATTAGAATTTGGACTATTTGCCAACACATCTTTTTTATCCAATGAGGATTCATAATTGTCCTCTCTTAAAGAATTATTCATATCATGGACATTATACAGCTCTTCAACATTTTCAGTATCTATCTCATTTAATTTATCCATATAATCAAGAATATTATTCATATCTTTGGTGCGTTTTTTAAGTTCTTCGTTTGTTAAAGATAATCTTGATAATTCAGCAATCTTCTTTACTTCTTGTTCTGAAATTTTATTTTTTTTGGACATAAATTATTTTGACAATTTAGATGATAACAAAGACTTCATCAAGAAAAAGGCCGTTGGTCTTAGTCATATCTCATTGAATCAATAGGATTTAATTTTGAAGCCCTAATTGCTGGGTATAAACCAAAAATAATTCCCATAGAAGCACAAATTTGTAAGCTATAAAAAACCCATTCAAATGGAATTACTGGTTCTTGCTCTAAAAATAAAGCTACTATATTTCCAAATGATAAACCTAAAACTATTCCGACAAGCCCCCCTAAAACTGATATAAGTATAGCCTCAATCAAAAATTGCATAAATATATCACTTCTTCTAGCACCTAAAGCCTTTCTAATTCCAATTTCCTTAATTCTTTCATTTAATGATACTAGCATGATGTTTGCAATACCAATTCCAGCAACTAACAATGATATGCCAGTGATAAGACCAATAAAAGTCGTTAGATAACTTGTAAATTCACCAAAAGTGTCCATCAATTGATCGTTGGTAGCAATATAAAAATTATTAGGCTGACCTGGAGGAATCTTTCGAATTGCTCGAAAAACACCAATAGCTTCATCAGTAGCATTATCAATATTTTCTATTGAATCAGATTCAAGAACAAGTTGTAGATCTGTTCTATTCCATCTACCACCAAAATATTTTAAATAAGTTGAAATGGGAATTCCTACCATACTATCCATACTTTGACCAGCTATTTCACCTTTTTCATCTGTTAATGCAATTATTTCAAAAGGTATATTATCGATTTTTATTTCTTTACCTACAGGATTAGCGTAAGGGAAAAGTTCATCTTTTATTGCTGAACCAATTATTGCAACTCTACTGCGATTTTGAATATCGACATTTTGAATATTTCTACCATCAACTATATCATATTTATATAGCGACAACATGTCACCATCTGCAGCCCAAAAACTTTGTAAGCGACTCTTAAATTCTTTTTTTCCTACACTAAAAGTCCTATCACTTGGCTCTTCAGAAACAACTGCTGACATATTTTTTATAAGCTTTAAACTTCGTTTTAATTGTTCATACTCACTCCAGGTAATTTTTGGTTTATTTCTTGTCCATTTATTATTGTTTCCAAAACTTACTTCAATTGGATTTTCTCTTGTTATGTAAAAAACATTGGTTCTTACATCAGCCACAACCTGTTCAGTAGATTTTTCAAAAGTGGCTAAAACAGTCATTATTGCTATAATTGATGAAACGCCAACAGTTATTCCCAATAAAGTTAATGCTGTCCTAAGTTTTGTTTGACTAAAATAAAATAGTACACCTCTCACAACATCAAACAAATAATTAATTATTCTATTCATGTCTTAATGCATCTATTGGGTTCAAATTTGCAGCTGTTCTGGCAGGAACAAATCCAGCCAATAATCCTAAAAAAACACAAACAAGAAATGTGTAGAATGTCAAAAGTAGATCCATTTGTAAGTCGATTGAAGATGCTTCTATTCCTCCAAAATCAAAAGAAGCAATAGCAGTTCCTAAAAAATAGAGGGTAGACCTTATTAACATGATTCCGGCAATACCTCCAATAATAGCGATCGCTATAGCTTCACTCAAAAATTGAATTAAAATATCAGTATTTGTTGCTCCCATTGCTTTTCTTAATCCAATCTCTTTAGTTCGTTCACGAACCGAAACAAACATTACATTCATTATTCCGATACCTGAAACTATTAGAGATATACCTGTTACAAGTAAACCCATTCCAGCAATGGCAATTTTCATTTGATTGAATTGCTTGGTAAAAGCATCGGCAGAATTAACTGCGAAATTATCTTCTTGCTCAGGCTTTAATTTCCTGGCAACTCGCATAATTAGCCTTACCTCCTCTTTAGCTTTATTAATATTATCTGGGCTAGTTTGTAAAACAAATTCATTCCAAGTCCATCGTGTTAAAATTCTTTGAAATGTTGTTGAAGGCATAATAATAACTTGATCTAAACTTCCTGTTGGAGTAAAACTTCCAGTTTTTTCTAATTCACCAATAATTTCAAAACTAACACCACCCAACCTTATTTTTTTTCCAAGAGGATTTTTACCTTCAAAAAATCCTTCCCTTACACTTCCTCCAACAATTATAACTCTTCTTTGAAGTTTCCATTCATTTTCTGAAAAAAATCTACCATTTACCACTTTTGTTCCAGTGAGCATTTCTCCATAATTTGGATATACACCATTCATTTGAAGCCAAGATGCTTTATTTTCATATGAAGCTCGTGTCCAATAATTCTGCTTCATACTAGATTGAGTAATAAATTCGCTATATTGATTGATATACTCAAGTTGCTCTTCCTTTATTTCAGGTCTATTCCTATAATTCCACCAATCAAATTCAAATGACCAAGGCATACGACCAACATATATTTTATCGTTACCAATACTTTGTATTGATTTAGCAAACTCTTTATCAATTGAAGATACAGCGGCAGTAACAATACTTACAGTAAAGATTCCTATGGTTAAACCTATAGACGTTAGAAAAACTCTTGTAAAATTTGATTTTATTGATTCAAAACCAATAGAAATGTTTTTAAACAATTTATTCATCTAGTGTAATTTTACCATCAAAGATTTCAATTCTTCTTTTTGCTCTTTTTGCAACAGATTTTTCGTGTGTTACAATAATCAATGTATTACCAGCCTTATGTAAATCATCAAAAAAATTTAATATTTCAGAACCGCTTTTTGAGTCTAAGTTCCCAGTTGGTTCATCTGCTAGGATTATTGAAGGCTTATTTACTAATGCTCTTGCTATTGCAACTCTTTGCCTTTGACCACCAGAAAGTTCGTTTGGTTTGTGATTTATTCTATTAGAAAGTCCAACTATTTTCAACGCCTCCTTAGCTTTCTCAGTTCTTTTATATCTATTTAGATTTGAATAAACTAAAGGAACTTCAACATTTTGTAATGCATTCAATTTTGGAAGTAAATTAAATGTTTGAAATACAAATCCTATTTTTTGATTTCTAATATCAGCTAATTGTGAATCTTTCATTTGAGAAATTTTTTCATCATTAAATTTATATGATCCCTTCGTTGGAACATCTAAGCAACCAATAATATTCATCAAAGTAGATTTTCCTGATCCCGATGGTCCCATAATGGAAATGAAATCGTTTTCAAAAATGCTTAGTGAAACATTATCTAATGCTTTCACAACTGTGTTTCCTAAATTATATATTTTAGAAACTGATTTTATTCCAATTATTTCTTTTCTAGACTTAGTCACGTTTCCTGTAAGAGTTTTTTGATTCTCTAATCTTAACTTTCATGCCATCAGATAACTCTCTGCTAATTGCAATGAAGCTACCTGTCACAATTTGTTCATCATCATTCAATCCAGAAATCACTTCATAATCTCTATCTCCAACTATTCCTGTATTGACAACCCTTTCTTCAACAAATCCTTCATTATAAACAAATACTACATTTGCTCCTTTTTTACCGCTTCTGGATGAAGTAAGTGATTGGATTGGAATACTTAATGTATTTAATCTCTCAGCAGTTATAATATCTACAGTTGCACTCATTCCAGGTCTCATCCCGTCAACTACTTCTAACATTTGTATTTTTACTTGAAAGTTTGTTACTTGTTGTTGAGAACCACCACTTGATACAGTTGAAGCATAAGCTACTTCTTTAACTCTACCTTTGAAATTTCTATCGTCATATGCATCAACTTCAACTAAAGCAAGATCATCTATGGATATATCTGCAATATCATTTTCGTTTACATTAACATAAACTTCCATCTTAGATAAATCAGATAATTTTAAGAGAACGCTAGGATTGAACATACCTCCTTGAGCTAAATCTCCTACTTCGCCATCTATGAAAGTAATGGTTCCGTCCTGTGGGGCTATTAATCTAAGTTTTGATAATGCATCTTCGTCTTGTATTAGTCTTGATTGAGCACCATTGTAAGCACTCAGTGCTGATGCGTATGAAGAATTAGTGGTTTCCATTTCTTGATCAGATATTAGTCCTTGAGAATAGAGTTTTGATTGTCGTTGTTGTTGAGCTTTTCTTTGTTCAAGCTGAACTTTTGCCGCTTCAAGACTTGCTCTGGAAGCTTCAGTAGCAGCTTTTTGTTGACGATCATCTAAAGACATCAAAAAATCACCCTTTTTGACAAAATCTCCTTCCTTTACTGCAATTTCTGTAATGTATGTAGTATTATTGGCACTTAACTTTACTTCAGTTTCAGGTGTTAATACACCATCAGCTACGACCTTACTAGCAAGATCTTTTCTGCTAACCTTTTGTACAGAAACTTCTAGAGTTCCATCATCATTATTTCCAGAAAAAAATGATAACCCCAGAATAATAATTATAAGTCCTAAAATTTTCATTTTATGTTTAATAATTTTATCAATTAAATTTTTCACGAATACTCCTTATTTATATTTTCTATCTAAAGTTCCAATGATATTATCGAGTGTTGCCATTTGAATCGCCGCATCATACTTTGTTGTGACTAATGAAGAGCTAGCCTGAATTACTGCTAATTGAGCATCAAGTAACTCAAGAATATCTGCTGATCCCAACTCATATTTTTGTTCAGCTAATTTCAAATCCTCTTCTGCTGATAATAAAATTTCTTGTTGTATGGGAATTAACTCTTCGTAATTATTTAATCGGTTCAATGAAGAATAAAGTTCAACTTCTGCATCTTTTCTAGCAGTACCAAGCGACGCTTGACTTTGAGATAGCTGTAATTTGGAAATCTTAATATCATTTCTTTTTCTAAAACCGCTAAAAAGAGGTATACTTAAAGTTAAATTTGCACTCTTGATATAGTTATCCTCAAAATATTGCTTGGTAATTTGATCACTTGATGTAGCATTATACCCAAGACTCATACTTAAACTAGGTAAACTAGATGCCCATGATTGTTTGACACCAATCTTTGCAGAAGTGACTCTTCTATCTAATATATTTAAACTTGGACTATTAGTAAGCATTAGCTGATAAGCTTCATCAAATGAAGGGATTATTAAGTTAATTTCTACTTTCTTAGGTAGGATAATGTTTGTATCTGTGCCAATAAGTCCCATGCTATTTCTTAGATTTTTAAAAGAGTTATTAAAACTAAGCTCTCTGGTAAGTAAGGTAGATTTAGCAGAACCATATCTCACAGTAGCTTTCAAATAGTCTGTTTTGCTAACTGCTCCAAGGTCAAAACGTTGCTTAACTAAATCAAGTTGTCTTTTTGATAATTTTAAATCTTCTTTAGCTATCTCATATAGCTCAGAATCTTTTAAATGTTGATAATAAAATGTGTAAACATTTAAAATTATTCTAGATGTGGTTTCTCTTTTTTGAATTTTGGTGATTTGATAAGAATTATCGCTTTGTCGAACAGAATTAACTTTTCCTCCAAAGTTAAATAAACTTTGGGATAAGTTTACACCTCCAGAATATAATTCTGATCCTGCTATGATAGAGTTTCCATAAGTTGATTCTCTGTATGAGTTACTAGCACTTATCGAAGGTAATAATAATGCAGCAGATGAATTTCTGCTTAACTGAGCAATTCTAACATCTTTTTCTGCATTAGTTATAGCAGACTTATTTTCTAATGCAATTCTTACTGCTTCATCAACACTTAAGGTTTGAGCGCTAACAGTGCTTAAAAAAAGTACAAATAGTATTTTTATCTTCATTTTTTTCCTTGGTACTTTATAGACTCAATAAAGGTCAAAAAGTTTCCATTATTTATCCCAATAATCATTATCATTAAATGACACGTAAAGTAAAGTTTACATATTGTAAAGCAAAGCTATTTCTTTTGTTGTTTAATCTGGTCTAAAAATGACATTGCGGAAGAATAATCGTTCTTAATTTCACCATTAATGATTGCATCTTCAACCATAGTTTTAATTTTTCCAACTTCTTTACCAGGACCCAAATTAAACATTTTCATAATTTCATCACCTCTGACTGGAGATTGAAATGCTTTGAGCTTATCTATTTCAATGACTTCACTCATTCTTTTTTCAACTCTATCAAAATTTCCTAAATATTTTGTGATATTTTTGGGATTTTTAGTAGTAATATCAGCCCTACATAATTTCATTAGATCATCAATTTCTTCACCAGCATCAACAATTAACCTTCTAATTGCAGAATCAGTAACATCTTTTTTAGCTAAACTTATTGGTCTTAAATGTAATGCTGTTAGTTTTGTAATATAATCTCTAGTAGAATTTGAAAATTTCATATTTGAAGATATGCCTTTTAACATTCTTGCTCCTACATCGTCATGTCCATAAAATGTATAACCCTTGGACTTACTTAATCTTCTTGTTTTAGGCTTAGCAATGTCATGAACCAATGCAGCTAATCTCAAATCAAGCTTATCAGATAATTGTGCCGCATTATCAACTACTTCTAAGGTATGATAGAAAATATCTTTGTGATGATATTCGTTTGATTGATCCATTCCATACATTACTGCAATTTCAGGAAACACAAAGTTCATTAAACCTGATTCTTGTAAAATATTTAGTCCAATAGAAGGCTTTTTGGTTCCTAGAATTTTGAATAATTCATTTGTTTTTCTTTCTTGTGAAACAATCGTGATTCTCTCTGCATTTTTTTTAATTGACTTCAAGCAAATTGAATCTATTTCCAATGAAAGTTTTGATGAAAAATATGCTGCTCTCATCATTCTTAAAGGATCATCTGAAAAAGTTGTATCCGAATCAAGGGGTGTTCTCAAAATTTTATTATTAAGATCCTCCATACCATTAAATGGATCAAAAAATTCACCGAAATTATCTTTATTTAATGATACAGCCATTGCATTGACTGTAAAATCTCTTCTTAATAAATCATCCTCAATCTTGGATATTACAACCTCAGAAGGGTTTCTAGATGATTCTTCATACTTTTCTAGCCTTGCTGAAGCTACCTCAATTTCAAACTCGCTATAAGGAATTTTAGCTGTTGCAAATTTTTCAAAGGGAACGATTTTTGGAACATTAATTTTTTTTGCTAACTTTTTAGCGAAATCAATTCCATTTCCTTCAACCATTATATCTACATCTATTGCCTCTTCTAATGGATTTAGCATTAAATCTCTAACACAGCCACCTACTAAAAAAGCATTTATCTTAGTTTCATCGCTTAATTCAGATATAGCTTTAGAAATATTTGCCAATCTCTTATTTTGGTTAATTATGTCTTTAATTAATGTCATTTTGTAAATTAAAAAATATATAGGTCTATAATGACAAGAAAACTAATTAAAATTATCTCTCCAATAAAAATTTTTAAATATGCTTTTATACTAATTTTAGTAAGCGAATTAAATGCTCAGTTCAAAGAAACTTCCATTACTTTTGATGATAGACTGCTTAGAGATGATGAAAAATCATCACTATTTAATTTAAAAAGTGCCATGCAAAGATTTTATGTAGACACTGTTTGGAATGATGAATATCGAGATCTAGAATTAAAATTAAATATTCAAATTATTTTTGAAGGGAATGCAAATACAGGGAGCTCGGAATCTTTTCTAATTCAATCATTATTTAGCAACAATATGGATTTACACTTTTTTGATAAAGGATCTCAGTTTTCGCTTAGTCAAAATTCTTCTCTTTATTACGATAGTGTTTATTATGATCCTCTATCTAGTCTTCTTGGATTCTATGGGAATATAATTTTAGGAGCAGAATTAGATACTTGGAGTTCATTAGGTGGAAGTCAACATTATGAAAAAGCACGAAGCATAGCTGTTCGTGCAAGTGCTTCAAATTTTTCAAGGGGATGGGAGCAACGTTTACTATTAATTAATCTTTTAACAGATAATGGAGGCTTAAGAAAGCTAAGATTTTCTACATATTTAGCTTATGAACTTTTTGATAATGGTAATATTGATGATTGCATTGATGTTCTTAATGATTTAATTAAAAATCTAAATGAAATCTATAATAACTATTCCCAAGAAAATTATACTAATATGTTTATGAAATATCATGGACCTAAAATTGGTGAAATAATGGAAAAGCTGGGTCAAAAAGAAATGTTATCAAAAATGCAATATTTAGATTCTCAAAGGTCTAATATTTATAAAGATTTTCATTCAAATATTTGATTAAATATCTTCTTTCTTTTAAAAAAATAATCAATCGCAATACTTCTTTGATAAATTAAATCTAGCCTATGATGTCTTAAGTGATTTCCTAACCTAATATTAATTAAAGTTATCAAATTACATGCTAACCATAATTGTGAAGCAAAAATTGCAAAAAATCTATTAATATCTAATGTTAAAATAGAATAAACTGCAGCCATTATATCGAGTATAAAACGTTTTATGATTAAGAGTCCCTTTTCGAAAGTTGCTGAATTTTTTAGAAATAAAATCCATGAGTTTCTATGATTTAAATAATGCGATTTAAAAGTATTTTCTTTAATTGTTTGTTTACCATAATGATAAATTATTGAAGTTGGTACATTCCATACACTTAAACCTAAAGCTTGAAGTCGCCAACATAAATCAATTTCCTCCATGTATGCAAAATAAATATTATCAAAATAGTTTAACTGTTGTAATAACTCTGATCTAATAATAAATGCAGCTCCTGAAGCCCAAAAAATTTTTTTTATATCATCGTACTGCTTGCTATCTTTTTCAAGGGAATTAAATATTCTTCCTCTAACAAATGGAAAACAATACTTATCAATATATCCACCAGCTCCACCTGCATAATCAAATGTATCTCTTTTTACAGCATTTAAAATTTTAGGCTGGGCAGCTCCAGCTTGAGGATTTTTGTCAAGAAAACTAATAAGCTCCTCAATCCAATTTTTTGTATGAAGAGTATCATTATTTAAAAAAATGATATACTCACCTTTGGCATTTTTTGCACCAAAATTACAACCTCCACTGTAACCAAGATTTGTTTTTGATGTGAGTAGATTTATTGATGGGAATTTTTCCTTAGCTTTAACAACAGAATTATCTGTTGAGCCATTATCAACAACAATTATTTCAAAATCTTGAATTGAAATATGATTTAATAGTGATTGAAGGCAATTATGAAGAAGTTCTTCTCCGTTATGATGAGGTATAATTATTGATAATTTCATTAGGATGACTCTAGTTGCAAAATTTCATCAAGCAATCCCTGTGCATTGTCATCTGAAGGATTGTTTTCTATCCAATTATTTAATAATATTTTAGCTTCATCATACATTTCAAGATTTTTATAACTTAAATATAGTAGGTATACAATTTCTGATAAGGATTGTTGCCATTCTTGCCATTCATTTGTAGTTATTTTTGTTGCGGTAAAACCTCTTCTCTTTATTGATTGTTCAATTAAGTTGTAATTATTATAAATTGTTTCAAAAATAACTTTTGACTCATCATAATCTTCCAGCAACTGAATAAATGTTTTCCCATACAACAAATAATCTTCAAGGTCTAAATCATTACGCTGTACTAACTCTTTCAAATGGTATTTTGTTTTAATTTTGTTTCCAACACCATTGTATACTTGTGCAATTTGATATTGAAGCTGTTTTGAAGGTATTGGTATAACACTGCTTGGCATTATTTCTTCCATTCTCAAAAGCGTTGATTCTGCTTTTTGTAAATTCTTATCCAAGTAATGAGAAATAGATAATCTTACAAAGCCAGTTCTATAATTTTGAACTAACCTTCCTAATTGAGGGTCTACATAAACATCTTCATTCGCTAAATTTCTGTAGATGTATCCTCTTTGATAATTTTTGGAAAAAGATTTATTAACAGTATTGTTTTTATTTAAGTCATAGTCCAAAAACCATGAATCTTCCCCAATAAATTTTAAAAGATTATCAGACATTTTATTTTTATTGATGACTTCGTTTGAATTATTTACCAATCGGTAGGCCAAACCTTCCATTTGCAAGTAGTCATCAAGATTTAACATGCTAGTTGGAGAAACAGTTACCCCAAAATAAATTGGTCTTTGCCAGTTATTATCATTAATTATTCTTAAAACCATTAGATCTTGAATTCTTAATGCAACATCTAAATATGTTGGCTTGAGCTCCCACTCAATTTTACCTAATTCATTGTTCTTATCTTTGGGAGCATTTATTGAAATAGTTTTTGATTCCCATCTTTTAAAATCAAGATTTTGAATTTCTTGATTACTCATTTTAATAAAAGGCTTATCTTTATAACGTTCTTTTAATTGATCTACATACCATGGTGTATTAAGTAGACTAAGATTAGCAACTACAACATCTGTTCTAATTTTCTCAACTTCCTGTAAATACCATAATGGAAACGTGTCATTATCACCGTTTGTAAAAAGAATTGAGTTTGGTTCGCATGTTTGTAACATATTATATGCCATATCCCAAGCAATGTAATTACCAGTCCTATCATGTTCATGATAATTTGCAATTAACATTCGAGTTGGCATAAAAAGAATAAATAAAACAATCATGAAATATGAAGATTTTAGTTTGATTGACTTTTCTAATAAGGATTCTGTAATGAAATTAATAAATGCGTAAACGCCTAAACCAATCCAAATAGAAAATGTCATAAAACTTGCTACATATGCGTAATCTCTTTCTCTTGGTTGTGGTGCATCTTGATTTAAATAAAAAATAATTGCAACACCAGTCATTAAGAATAATACTAACAGTGAAAATGCATCTTTTTTGTTTTTTCTAAAATGATATCCAAAACCAATTAGACCCATAATTAGTGCAATTGGTAATCCAAACTGTCTCCAATCTACACCGTCTTCACTTGAAGTAGCCCCAACATTTGCAACGAAGGGATCATCGCTTCCTCCCTTCCCAGCAAATTGCCATAAAAAATATCTGATATACATTTTTTTAATTTGATAATTCCATAGAAAGTTTGCTTGAGAAGGTATATCATATAACATATAATCTATTTCCTGTTCAAATGAAAACTCTCGATTGCTATTAGGAGAACCAACAATAGATATTTTTGAAGGAAGATTATCAAATTTTCTAGGTAAAATGGTCATTTGACCATACTGATCTCTATTTAGATAAGAAATTGCTTCTTCAACAGTTTCAGGATTGTTTTCATCAATATTAGGATCTTGACCTGATCTAATAAAAATTGCAAAATAAGTTGAATAACCAATAATTATTAATAATACACACGACAAAAATATAGACGACAATGCTTTATTTTTTTGGATAGAATATCCAGCAAGAATAAACAACAAAAGAATTAAACAAATAAGACCCGTAAGACCTATTGATAAAGTAATTTGTGGTAAACCTTGAATAATAAAACTTTGAATCCCAAAAAAAATAATTATTGATAGTGATAAAGTGAGAAATAAGTTCTGAGTACTTAATTTTCCTATTGTATGATATATTATTAAACCAATAAATGGTATAGTTAACAAATTAAGTAAATGAAGACCTGTTGCTAATCCAATTATATAGCTTATCAGCATTAAATAAACGACATGACTTGAGTCATCAATTTTATTAGACCATAACATTATTAAGTACACAACTAAAGCAGTCATAAAGCCGCTAAATGCATACACCTCTGTTTCAACAGCATTAAACCAATGACTATGAGTAAATGCAAAAGTTAAAGAAGCTGTTAAAGAGGACCACATTTTGAAAAATCTATTATCATCATTGGGATCCACTCTATCAATAAATTCGTTACAAATTAGAAACAGGAGGCTAATAGTAAGAGCACTTATGATTGGAGAAAATATATTCACCCTGAAAGCAATATCACTACTCAAAGGTATTAAGCTAAAGAATTTACCAACTAATAAAAATAAAGGACTCCCAGGTGGATGAGGAACTCCTAAAATATGCGAAGTGGCAATGAATTCTCCTGTATCCCAAAATGATACTGTAGGAGCCATTGTTGAAAAATAAACTGCAAAAGTTATTAAAAAAATAACTGCGGCAATTAGGTTTTCTAGTTTTTTGCTATAGGTAGTGAAAAAACTCAAAGTTATGCTTTAGGTTCTTCTTTATTTTCTTCTTCTGAATTATCTTTAGTATCTTCATTTTTTTCAACTTCAAGATAATTCATTTTCGCTTCAGCCAACACCTTATCGATATATTCTCTTTCTTCATCAGTAAGACTAGCATGCATTTTATTATTTATCATATCTAACATATCTATTTGAATAGATGCTTGTGTAAGATCAATAGAAGTTTCTCCACTAACCGGGTTCTGTAGTTTGCCTAATGAGACCCAAATTCCATATGCTGTTTGAGATATTAAAGCGTCAAATAATTGTTTTTCTGTTGGTTTTTCTTTCATTTATTCCTCAGTTTACTGTTGTTTTTAAAAATAACTTTAAATATTCATTATCAAACTTTTGTTTGATGAAAGAATGATTTTCTTGGCTCAAATTTGCATCATTCTTTATAATTTCGAAAGCTTTCATTCTAGCATCTCGTATAATGGGACCATCTGTAATTAAATCAGCAATTTTAAATTTTACGAAACCACTTTGCTTTTCGCCAAAAAATTCTCCAGGACCTCTTAATTTTAAATCTTCATCCGCAATTTCAAATCCATTTCTTGAATTGACAATGATACTTAATCTTTCTTTTGTTTTTGGTGATTCACTATCGCTACATAATAGACAATAACTTTCCATAGTTCCTCTACCTACTCGTCCACGTAACTGATGTAATTGACTCAACCCGAATCGCTCTGAATTATTAATAAGCATTACATTAACATTAGGATTATCAATACCAACTTCAACTACTGTTGTTGATACTAATATATCTATCTCACCTTTCATAAAGTTCTTCATTTCAAGATTTTTATTTTCATCTTCTAATTTTCCATGCATTAAACCCACAGTTAAATCAGGAAATATGTTATCCCTTAAGTATTCGTATGATTCAACAGCTGCAGATAAATCTTGTTTCTCACTTTCATTAATCAAAGGATAGACTATAATTGTTTGTCCACCATCTTCAACTTTTTCCCTAATAAAATTAAAAGCAGTAGATAGATTTTCTTTTTCAATAAACGAAGTGTGAATATCTGGTCTATTTTTAGGTAATTCATCAATGATTGATAAATCCATATCGCCATTATATGTTATAGCTAATGTTCTAGGTATTGGAGTAGCTGTCATAGCCATAAGATTTGGATTATTAGATTTTGATAATAACTTCTGTCTTTGATTAACTCCAAATCGGTGTTGCTCGTCAATAACAACAAAACCTAAATTATTAAAAATAACATCTTTTTGAAATAAAGCATGAGTTCCGATAATAATATTGGATTTACCTGATTTAATCTCACCAAGAACCTTATTTTTTTCTTTTGGCTTTAAACTTCCAACTAATAAAGTACATTCTACACCTATTGATTCAAATTGAGATTTAAAATTTTTAAATAATTGCTTGGATAAAAGATCTGTAGGGGCCATAATGGCTACCTGATAATTATTATCAACTACAATTGCAGAAGCAAGAATTGATACTATTGTTTTACCACACCCAACATCACCCTGAATCATTCTATTCATTGGATTTTCGGAAAGAAAATCATCAACTATTTCTCGTAAAGATAGTTGTTGGCTACCGGTTAATTCAAAATGTAAATTTTTTAAAATCTTATTATAACTTTTCGTCTTGAATTTTATAGAATCATATTTATTTTCTTTAATTTTACTTTTTCTTTTGGCCAACAGTAACTGCAAGAAAAAGTGCTCATCATATTTTAAACGATGAACTGATTTTTCTAAAGACACAAAGTCTTTTGGATAATGAATGTTTCGTAATGCTGTATTTAAATCTTGAATATCGAATTGCTCTCTTAAATCAGTGTCAAAGTGATCATCTATATTTTCAACAGATTGTAAAGCAAGATAAATAATTTTTCTTAGATTTCTGTTTTCCAACCCTGATTTTTTTAAATCATCTGTTAGGGGATAAACAGGAATAATAAATCCAGTTGTTAAAGAAATTTCATTGGCATTTAGTTTATCATATTCTGGATGAACAATCTGATGACTTCCTTTATATGCTGCAACTTTACCATGCATTGTAAGTAAATCACCAACTTTTAAAGATTGATGAATATAATCAGCGGCGTTAAACCACATTAATCGTATTGAACCCGTATGATCTGCTACATTGGCTGTAACAAAATTTCCCTTTTTCATCCTTCTTAGGTTGACTGATTTAACTCTTCCAACCAAATTTACCTCATCACCTTCCTGAATTGATCCAATTGTAGAAAGTGATGTTCTATCAACATACTTTCTTGGAAAATAGTAAAGCAGATCTTTTATTGTGGATATACCTAATGAATGAAGTACTTCAGCTCTTTTTGGGCCTACGCCCTTTATAAATTGTATTGGGGTATCTAACGTATTAGAATTTTGTAAAGCTTCGCTCAAAAGACATTACTTCCATTCTTTTTTGTAGGTGTATGTTATAAGCTCAGATTGGCCAGGTTCAATTTCTAATGGGAAATATATAGTAGATGCATCTTCTTTAATATACATTGAAGAAGATTCTTTGATGACCCAATCTCCAAAAATATTTTCTACTGCTTTTACCTTTATTGACTTGTCACTTGAATTGAGAATTTGTAGTGATATAGTAGATTCTTCGCTATTTGTTTGTCTATCGAAATTTAAAATTCTTCTTTTTCCAATTATATCAAATGCTTTACCACCATCTAAAATTGCTACTCCTCCTTTATAAAGTTGAGTGAGTGAATTTCTACCGATAAATCTCATTGAATTAAGATCGTCTTTCTCATATAAAAATAAAATACCGGATGGAAGCGGAAGCTCTAAATTATTAGAAGCTGAATTTTCGAATGAAACTTCAACACTTAAAGGTTCATCCCCTTGATCTCTTTCAGAATTTTGGAATACGTACTTTTTGTCATAAGTAATTTCTCTTTGCTCCATCATAGGTAATTGTACAGATTGCATCGAATCTAGCTTCATATTTAAACCAATATCAAAAATATAAAAATCACCTAAAGTATTTCTATTGTCCATAGCATTTCTAGATTCCATCATTTGATATGAAATATTTTTAGATTTAGACTGTAATGGAACATTACCTTCAACAACGCTAATATTTGTGGCAAATAGGCTTGTATTTGTTTTATTGGATACTTCCGCATTTACAGCAAGCGTTGCTTTAGAATCATCACCATTAATTGTAAGAGTGTAAATTGGTTTCCAAGAAAATCCCGAAGTAATATAAGTTAATTCCGCATTAACAGATTTATCTTCATCAGAAGCTAATTCCCAAACTATCTCAGGTGTAAACTTGTCTTGAACATTATTTGATTTTAACGAAAAAGAAAGTAGTTGAGATCTTTGGAAGACAGCAAGTCCCTTACCTGTTTTTACTGAAATATTGGAACTATTAATATCCATTAGTAAACCTTCTGTTCTACTGCCACTTACAGGAATTATCTCAATTGGCGAGCCAATGCTATTTCTTAAATATGCATCAGATGAAGTAAAATTTTTATTTAATGTTTGTGATAATACTTGTACTCCCTGAATATTTAATACAGGCGAGTCAAAAAGTAAGTTTTTTGATACATTTGAAAAAGAAACGACGTTCTTTCCAGGCTTTACATTCCATATTATTGGTTCATTAATAACAGCGAAATTATCTTTATAAATTGTTAATGATCTATTTGATGATTCTGTCTGTGCCAATACAAAACTGACAAAAAAAAGTGTGAAAATTATTTTTTTCATTTTAATACCTCAATATTAGAAAGAATTTTTGTTCTTTCAACAAGAAAATCGTTTAGTTTATTTTTTTCGCCACTAACAATATTTTCAGGAGCTTTACTGATAAAATCATCATTTGAAAGCTTATTTTCAATTGATAAAATAAAGGAATCTAGTTCACTTAATCTCTTATTAAGCTTAGCGAGTTCTTCATCTTTATCGACTAAATCACCTAAAGGGATATATAGCTCCACTGATTTGCAAACAGCTACTGCAGAGTTTTCAGGCTTTTCTTTTTCTAAACTCAAATTCAAATTTTCAGAATTTGATAAAGATTTAATTAAATCAACTAATGAATTTAATCTACTCTTAATTAATTCATTTTTTGTATAAGCTATAACATCAATTTTTTTTGACGGTGGAATGTTTAATTCAGAGCGGATAGTTCTAATTGAAGTAACTATTTCTTTAAAATCTGATATTTCATCTTTGTTATGACTTATATCACTATTTTTAGTTTTTGGCCAAGATGATATAATAATATCTTGTTCATTATCATCTTTTAGGTGATTCCAAATTTCTTCAGATATAAATGGTGCAATTGGGTGTAATAATAATACAATTTTCTTAATTATTTTTTTTGAAATATTAAACGAGTTACTTTTTGTATCAAAATCTCCCTCTCTAAATCTGTGTTTTACAATTTCTATATACCAATTACAAAACTCATTCCATGTAAAATCATAAATCTTTTTTATTGCTTCATTAAACTGATATTTGTCAAAGTATTTATTGACTTCACTAACTGTTTCGTCAAGCGAATCAAGAATCCATATATCAAAATTATCTAATTTTTCAATATTGATTTCATCTGAAAATGAATCTTCATGATTAAGCATAATAAATCTACTAGCATTCCAAATCTTGGTCATAAAATTTCTTCCAACTTCAATTCCATTCTCAGAAAAATATACATCGGAACCCTGCGGTGACATCAACATTATAGAAAATCTAGTTGCATCAGTACCATATTTTTCAAATAATGTTATTGGGTCAGGAGAGTTCCCTAAAGACTTACTTAATTTTCTGCCCTTATCATCTCTTAAAATACTCGTGAAATAAACATCTTTGAATGGCAAATCACCCATAAACTCATAACCTGACATAATCATTCTTGCTACCCAAAAGAAAATTATATCTGGGCCAGTAACCAGTGCATTAGTTGGAAAATATTTTGTGGTTTTTATGTCTGGCCAACCATGAACTGCAAAAGGCCACAACCATGAACTAAACCATGTATCTAAAACATCATTATCCTGCTCCCAATTTTCCAAATCTGTAGGTGGTGTGGTTGAAACAAACCAATTATCTTGATTAGATCTATCAGCATCTTTTTTATACCATACAGGTATTTGATGCCCCCAATAAAGTTGTCTGCTTATACACCAATCTTGAATATTATCCATCCAATGATTGTAAGTTTTAACCCAATGATTTGGATAAAAATTTATTTCTTTATTTCTAACTGCACTAATTGCCGGCTTAGCTAAATCTTCCATTTTTAAAAACCATTGCTCAGATAAATAATATTCAATTGGAACATTTCCTCGTTCTGAATATCCAACCTTATGAACATAATCCTCTTCTTTAATTAGATGATTTATGTCTTTTAAATCAGAAACAATTTGCTTTCTAGCATCCTCCCTTGACATCCCTCTATACTCTTCTGGAGCTTTATCGCTAATAGAACTATCTGGGTTCATAATATTAATCATCTCGAGATTATGCTTTATTCCAACTTCATAATCATTCAAATCATGTGCAGGTGTAATTTTAACACAGCCTGTTCCAAATTCAGGATCTACCATATTATCTGCTATAATAGGAATACTTCTACCAACTAATGGTAATAATGCTGTCTTACCTATTAATTCTTTATATCTTTTATCATTAGGATTCACTGCTATAGCAGTATCGCCTAACATAGTTTCCGGTCTTGTTGTTGCAATCTCTATAAAAGCGTCTGAGTCATTAATAGCATACTTGATATACCAAAGATTCCCATTTACTTCTTTAAACATGACTTCTTCATCACTTAGAGCGGTCTGTGACTTTGGACACCAGTTTACTAGCTTACTGCCTTTATAAATCAATCCTTTATTATATAGTTGAACAAAAGACTCTAAAACAGCTTTAGAATAATCTTCATCCATAGTAAAACTAGTTTTATCCCAATCACACGAACACCCTAGTTTTTGAAGTTGATTAATGATAGTACCACCATATTCTTCTTTCCATTCCCAAGCATGTTTTAAAAACTCTTCTCTCGTTAAATCTTTTTTACTAATTCCCTGCTCTTCAAGCATTTTGGTTACCTTTGATTCAGTAGCAATTGACGCATGATCTGTACCAGGAATCCAACATGCATTTTTTCCTTCCATTCTAGCTTTTCTAATTAAAATATCTTGAATAGTATTATTAAGTACATGTCCCATATGAAGCTTTCCGGTAACATTTGGTGGAGGTATTACAATCGTATAATGGTTTTCAGATTCCTGACTTGAAAAATATTTTTTTTCAAGCCAGTACTTATACCACTTACCCTCAATATCTGAAGGGTTGTGTTTTTTTTCTAATAACTTCATTTCAAATAATTTTTTAATGTATTTATCAACTCGTTAACTTCATCTTGATTTTTTGCTTCAGCAAAAATTCTAATTATTGGCTCTGTATTAGATTTTCTAATATGAATCCATTTATTTGGCCAAATAAATTTTATTCCGTCTATTTTATTAATTTCGTTACAATCAAATATAGTTTCAAGACTATCAAAATCAATTTTATCATCAATGCGAATCTTATCTTTTATCATTAAATAATGCGGTATGTTAGAAATTTCATCACTAATTGATTTTCCTGAGGATGACAATAAACTTAGAATCATAGAAATTGCAACTAATGAATCTCTTCCTAAATGCACTTCTTTAAGGATCACTCCTCCGTTTCCTTCTCCACCAATTGGGATATTTAATTCATTCATTTTTTGTACTACATGTGCTTCACCAATTTTAGTTCTTATAGTTTCATTTGCAATACTCTCAAGCATCATTGAGGTTGACAGATTAGTTGCAACTATACTCTTTTGATAATTCAAATAATTTTTTACTGCCAGGACCAATGTATACTCTTCACCGATAGCATTCCCCTTGTTTGATATAATTGATAATCTATCTCCATCCGGATCTGTAGCAAATCCAACATCTGCTCCGACGTTTATAACTTTTTTCTCTAATTCATTTAAGTTTTCAGCCAGTGGCTCTGGTGTTCTAGTAAAATCACCATTTCCATTACAATTTATTGTTATCACTTCACATCCTAATTTTTCACAAAGCATTGGTAAAATGAATGATCCTGCTCCATTTACACAATCAATAACTACTTTAAACTTATTTTTTCGAATGTTATCAGTATCAATACACATTGCTGCTAAAACCTTTTCAATATGTTCCTCATTTGCTGTGGAATAGTCTGAAACTACTCCAAGCGAATCAGGCTGAACTATTGAAACATTCTGATCGACTGCTTTAAATAATTCTTCACATTGCTCAGGACTTAAAAATGTCCCATCTGATTGCAGAAACTTTAGTCCGTTATACTCAGATGGATTATGACTAGCTGTAATTACTATACCACCATCATAGTGTTCTTTTTCTGTCATAACTTGCATGGTAGGAGTTGTTGCAAGACCACAGTTTTCAACATTGATTCCATTTTTATGAAACGAATCAATTACGCATTGTGAAATTTGCTTCCCTGAAGGTCTGCCATCTCTTCCAATAACACATGATTTTATATTTTGGGTAGTAATAAATGCAGAAATGTACTTATCGATTAGTTCGGGGGTAAAATGATCTTTTGCTATTCCTCTTAGACCAGATGCACTTCTAATTAACATAGTTGTAGATTAGAACTTTTTTATTAGAATTGAAAGAGGAGTTATGGACTATTAGTTATTAAACTTTGCTAGTCTAACTGCTCTTCTAATGGTTTGTTTTTTGGCAATTCTCTTTGTAACGCTAGGCTTTTCATAGAAAGCTTTTCTTTTAACGTCTTTAAGTACACCAGAGCGTTCCCATTTCTTTTTGAAACGTCTAAGTGCTCTCTCTAAAGATTCATTGTCTTTTATGTTTACTTCAATCATCGTGCGGAAACTTAGTGATAAAATTCAAAAATGCCAATTAGGATATAATATTATTGGAAATATCCAAGAATTCATCTATTGTAAGCTGTTCTGGTCTTCTTTGAAAATCAACGTCACATTGATCTCTATTTATTTCCAGCGAAGAAAGGGAATTTCTTAACATTTTTCTTCTCTGATTAAAAGCCATGCGAACTACCTGGCTATATTTCTTTGAATCAATTTTACTTAAATCATATTTATTATTTTTTTTAATAGATATAAAGGCTGATTCAACTTTTGGCTTTGGATTGAATACATTCGGAGAAATATAAAAACATATTTTTATATTAAAATACAAACCAGTCATTACTGTTATTCGACTATAATCTTTGGTTCCGATATCGGCTATTAATCTTTGAGCAACTTCTTTTTGAACCATTAAATATGATTCACTCCAGTAAGGCAAGTAATCAATAAGCCAAAATATAATTGGAGAAGTAATATTATATGGAATGTTTCCAATAACCTTTGGATTATTTAAACCCAATTCCTGAAGATTTGTTTTTAAGATATCTTGATTAAAAATTTCAAATGGTGAAAGTAATGGATTTTGACCAATTACTCGAATCAGTTCAGGATCAATCTCAACCATTTTTAGAGTTTTAGTTTTTTGTATAATTTTTTCAGATAGCGCACCATGTCCTGGACCTATTTCTAATATTTCATCATCTTTTTTGATATCAATGGTTTTGATTATTTTTTCTAATAAATTATTATCAACTAGAAAATTTTGTCCCCATTTTTTTTTTGCAAAAACCATTTAAATATTAAAAAATTGTTCCGCATTTTTTGAAGTAGATAATGCAATCTGCTCTACAGTTTCACCTCTTAATTCAGCAATTTTTTCGGCTATTGTCAACACGTATTTGGGTTCATTTTTACTACCTCTAAATGGATGAGGTGCTAAAAATGGACAATCAGTTTCCAGCATAAAATCATTTAGGGAAATATTTTCTACCACATCTCTATTTGTTGCGTTCTTAAATGTTACATTTCCTGAAAAAGAAATTTTTATTCCATGAGCAATTAGTTTTTTTGCAAAATCTAAATTGCTTGAAAAGCAATGAGATAGTGCTTTATGAAACGGATGTTTTTTCAACACATCAAATATTTCATTATCTGCATCTCTATTATGGAAGACAATTGGAAGATTTAATTTATATGCAAGATCCATTTGTTCTATCATTACTTTTTTCTGTATATCTTGTGGAGAATGATTTCTGTAATTATCAATTCCAATTTCACCAATTGCTACCACCTTATTACTTTCAGATAATTTTTCGAGCTCAAGCAAATAATTTTTTGGAGCATCTTTTGAATCATGTGGATGAATACCTACAGTAGAAAAAACATTTTCATACTGCTCTGCGATTTCTACTGACTTTAATGAAGTCTCAAGATCTGTACCTATACAAATAGTTTTTTTTACGTGATTTGATTCTGCTAACCTCAGAACTTCAGATAAATTCTCATATATATTATCATAATAAAGATGTGCATGTGTATCAATTAATAGCATCAACTGATTCTCGGGAAAACAGGCTTTGAAATAGAAATCTTTGATTCTGCTTTTAATTTACCCCAAACTAATTCTACATCATTAGTTCCTAGAATATCTAAAATATCCTTAGTTTTTGAAGGCATTACGGGGGATAACATTATAGCAGCTAACCTTAAGGATTCTGCGCAATGGTATAGTATATTCCCAGCCTGTACTTTATCACTTTTTACTAATTTCCATGGTTCGTTTTGTTCCATAAAAACATTAATACTACGAACGAAATTCATTATGTCATTAATTGCTTTATCAATCTCCAGATTATCCAATTGTTCTTTTAAAACTATTTTTTGAAAATTGGTAGAAAGATCAGATTCTGCTAAACTACTTTCTGGAATTCTTTCGCCAAAATTATTCTTTATTAAGGTTGAAACTCTGCTTACTAAATTGCCAAAATCGTTAGCTAAGTCACTATTATATTTTTTTTCAAAAGATTCTGATGAAAATGTTGCATCCATACCTAAAACCATTTCAGACATTAAATAATATCGTACAGAATCAACTCCGAAGTCGTCTATTAACATTAAAGGGCTTACAACATTTCCTAACGATTTACTCATTTTCTGATCATCAGTCAGCCACCATCCATGTGCAAAAATTCTCTGCGGTAATGGCAATCCTAATGATAGCAGCATTGTAGGCCAATAAACTGAATGGGTAGTTAAAATATCCTTACCAATTAAATGAACATCTGCAGGCCATAAAGAAGAAAACTGCTCATCATTGCTATAAGCTCCTATAGCTGATATATAATTAATTAGTGCATCAAACCATACATATGTGACATATTTATCATCAAAAGGTAGTTCTATTCCCCACTCAAGACGAGATTTTGGTCTGGAAATGCAAAGATCAGATAATTCATTTTTAAGAAAACCAAGCACCTCATTCTTTCTACTTTTTGGCTGAATTAATAATTCATCTTTTTCAATTTTATCTATTAAGGTTGCTTGGTATTTGCTCATTTTGAAAAAATAATTTTTTTCCTTTATTTTTTTTACCTCACCAAATTGACCAGAATCAAGTTCCTTTTTTGTAATAAATCTTTCTTCAGAGATTGAATACCATCCTTCGTACTCGTCCATATAAATATCACCTGATTCATGAACTTTTGTTAAAATTTGTTGAACAATCATTGTATGTCTATGCTCCGTAGTCCTAATAAAATCAGAATAGTTTATATTTAATTTTTTCCACAAATCTATAAATGCTGGAGCCATTGAATCGCAATGATCCTGAGGTGCCTTTCCATTTTTTTCTGCTGCCTGCTGAACTTTTAACCCATGCTCATCCAATCCAGTTAAAAAAGTGGGGCTTTCTCCTATCAAAGCCCTAAATCTTGAAATGGTATCTGCAAGTATTGTTGTATATGCATGCCCAATATGAGGCTTATCATTCACATAATATATTGGTGTAGTTATGTAATACTTTTCCATGTGCTAATTTAACGCCTTATTTGAATTAATAATCATGTTCATTAATGATAACCTGAAATTTGCGTTACCGTCTGTCGCACTTATAAATTTTTCAATGTTTTCAATTAATTTGATATGGTCCATATTTTCATATTTTTTATTAATAATTATTGCTATTTCTTCAAATTCCTCAAATTCAATATCATAATCAATAGACTGATTTATAATTGAAATGAGCTTAATGAACTTTCCAATTACTGATAGGTGAAAATCAAATTTATTTCTTGAGGATTTATAAAGGTTCTCGATTTTATCTATAAAACCTGAAATAGATTCTGCATTCTTATATCTAATTGCATTAAAATAATCTTTTATACAATCTAGAATTTCCTCTTTGTCAAAAGAATTAAGTAAATTGAGTGCATTTAAATTATTATCTGTAATAAAGGAAATGAAATTGGAAGATAGTTGATTGTTTTTTGCAAAAAATTCTACAATTGATTCATTTGTTAGTCTAGGAACAAATACTGACTGACATCGTGATTTGATTGTTGGCATTACCTTATCAATATAATCGGTTACTAAAATAAATGTAGTATTGCTTGGTGGTTCTTCTAACACTTTTAAAAGCATATTTGCTGATTCACCACTTCCATGAGATAATGCCTCAGAGTTAAAAATTACTACAATCTTTCTACTATTGGTCTTAAAGTAGATCTTTTCTTTTAAATTATTAATTGTTACAACAGGAATATTATTACTATGAGATAAAACCTTTTTCAAGAAAGGATTGTACATTTTATTACTTAAAAATTCTTTCCAATGTTTATATTCGTCAGTTTCAAATGTTTTACTTTTAAATAAATTTTGGTAAAAATCTTTTGATGCTGGAGCAATAAAAGTAATATTTTCATTTGAAACCAAATCAGTCATTTTTGATGATAAAACCTGCGCAGCAAATTGCAATGCTAATGCTTCTTTACCTGATCCAGATGGTCCATGAATAATGTAAGCATTTGAAATTTTTTCTTCTTTGATAGCATTTTCAAACTTTCGCCATGATCCTCTTTGTATTTGACTAATTTCCATTAACTAACCATTTTTCTGGATTTAATTTTTGATTATTACCCCAAATTTCAAAATGAATAATATTATCATTTGATACATAACCAATATTTTGACCTTCTCTAACATTCATATCTTCTGATATAAGTAAATTTTCTAAATGAGTAAAAACAGTGTAGTAACTATTGTTGTGATCGATGATTACAGTGGTTCCATATCCTGCTATAAATGTAATGGTTGATACATATCCATCAAAAACACTTTTAACTGGGAGTGTTGCCCTAGCGCTAATATCAATACCTGGATTATCCAAAGTAGTGTTTAAACGAGGATTCCATTGAGGTCCAAATGATTTAACGACTTTCCCATCAACAGGCCAATCTAACTTTCCTTTATAATTCCTTATATCCTTATCAATTCTTTTTAAACTAGCTAACTGCTGCTCATTATACTTTTTTTTGTCCGCAATAATTTGTTTACGAAGTTTCTCCAAAGCATCAATCTGCTGCAGTTGTATTGCGATCTCAGCTTTTACTTCATTTTCTTCCTTTTTGAGTTGTTTCAGTAACTTTTCTTGATATCTTTTTTTTTGATTTAAACTAGATATTTCTGTTTTTTTAGAATTTTTACTTTCTTCAACCTTATCAAGTAAGCCAGAAATTTCAGAAGTTTTTTGTCTATTAAACTTCTGTGTGGTTTTTATTTTATCAACAGAGTTTTGATTAATCTCTGAAATAATATTAAAGTATTTAAGACGATAAATCATCTGCGAAAAACTTTTGGAATTAAAGATATAATTTGAAAGGTCATTATTTCTATTTTTATAAAGACTGATTGATCTTATTTCATAAGATTTTTTTATATCATTAATGGATTGATTATTTCTGATGATTGCATTTTCAAGATTCACTAATTGCTTATTAAAAAGACCTATTTTTTTGTCATATGCATTAATTAATGCATTTGAGTTTTGAATGTTTTTTCTAGTTAATTCAATAATATCTTTTGTTTTTTTTGATTGAGTTTTCAATTTTTCAACTTCATTATTACCTAAATTGATGGATGCTTTAAGCTTACTAATTTGTTCTTCAGTATCTTTAATTGACTTATCAAAGTTTTGATCTTGATTAAATGCAAACGAAGTTATCAGGACTATTATGATATAAAATTTAAGTTTTTTCATTTAAATAAAATTAAAACCTAAATTATTAATAATGATTAAAAAACTAAATTTAACTGCATTATTAATAATGCTAATGCTTATCAATCAATTATTTGCTCAGTCAGATAAAATATTATTATATGGAAGTTGTAATATTGATGAAGCAAATAAATTATCTGAATATCTAAAAAATACTTCAGATATTGATTTAGCATTTGAAATAAACGACGAAGCTAATTTAGTATTTTCTAAATATGCAATAATATTTCTATGCGGCGATTCCTATTTGAAACTATCAGAGCCTCAAATTCAAGATTTAAATAGAATTATTTTGAATGGAAGTTTACTATTAATTGATAATTACAGGTCTGATTATACATTATCGATCTTCCTCAAAAAACTGATAGCCGAATATCCCGAAAGAAATATTTCTATTTCAGAAGTTTTGAAAAATAATCCATATAAGATCAATTTTGAACAATTACAGTTTAACTCAAAACAAGTATACATTAGTGAAAAGCTCAGAGTTTTAGCTTTAAAAGATAAAAGTATTTTTGAAAGTGCACTGAATGATGACAATAATTTAAGATTGGGATCCAGTATTATATTTAATTACTTAATTGGAAACTAAGTTTTACTTTTCTCTGCTTCAAAAACTCTCCTTCTGAGCTCTGAAGTAGAATAACCATGATCTCTTGTATTAAAAATACATTTAATAGGAAGCTCATGTCCTGTATAAAGCTTTCCTTCATGATCTGCGCCAAGGATTCTTACATCTGGCTGAATATTTTTTAAAATCTCAATTAAGTCAGCTTCGGTATCATATGTTACCACTTCATCAACAAACTTTAGAGAACTTACTATACCTATTCTTTCTTCATGTGATTGAACAGGTTTATTTTTTTTAGGACGGTCAATGCTAGGATCTGATTGTACCCCAACAATTAAGTAATCGCAATATTCCTTACATTCTTCAAACATTAAAGCATGGCCGTAATGACAAAGATCAAAAGAACCAAAAGTTATTCCAATAATTTTATTTTTCTTCATTTTTAGCTTTCTCCCAATAATTTAATAGCTCACCAAGAGATATATCTTCAATTTTTTGATTATTTTTTTGAACAATTTTTTCAATAAAATTAAATCTTCTATAAAATTTCTGATTAGTTTTTCTTAATGCTAAATCAGCTGAAATATCAAAAAATCTAGCAAGATTTACTATGGTAATTAATAAATCTCCAATTTCCTCTTCAATATTGTTTAAATCATCATTGTTTATGGCCTGCTTTAGTTCTACTAATTCTTCATCAACTTTATCCATTGCTTGAGAAAAGTTTTCCCATTCAAAACCTACAGCGCCTGTTTTATCTTGATATCTTTGGGCTACAATTAGAGTTGAAAGTGATTTAGGCATACCATCAAGAATGGATTCTCTACTCTTTTCGCTCTTTTTAATAAGCTCCCAATTTTTGGCATTGGATAAATCTTCACCATCATAGTTTTTGTCAAAAATATGAGGATGTCTTTTAATTAGTTTTTCATTTATTTGTTTGGCAACGTCCTCAAACTCGAATGTTTTTTTCTCAGAGGCTATAACTGCTTGAAAAACTACATGTAGAAGCAAATCTCCTAACTCCTCTTTCAAATTTTCAGAATTTTTTTCTAAGACCGCATCTATTACCTCATTTGCCTCTTCAAGTAAATGTGGTGTCAATGATTCTGAAGTTTGCTTTCTGTCCCAATCACAACCATTTTCAGATCTTAATTTAATTACAATATCAATTAATTCTTTTACTGCTTCACTCACTACAAACGTTTCCTGAAAAATTGGAAATAATCTCTTCTTGTTTTAAAAACATAATTTTTTTGGAATCTTCTGTATCATCTTTAAACCCAATTAAATGTAGTATTCCATGAATTATAAGCCTACTTAGCTCATTATCAAGCGAAACATTAAATTCCTTGGAATTTATCCTGGCCATTTCAACACTGATGTATATTTCAGCTTCTAAGTCATTATCATTCTTAATGGGAAAAGTGACTATATCTGTTAAAACATCGTCATTAAAATATTCTTTTTTAAAAGAGTTCAACTTATCATTATTACAGAAAATCAAGTTGATTTTTACCTGATTATATTTGGCTGTCTCAAGTGATAAATTTATTAGTTGAATGATATGATCTGTATGGAAATCAATATCTTTATGTTCGTTAAAAATATTTATTTCATTCATCATCTTTTGATGGATATTCAGGTCTAGAATGATACAATCCTGATAATACTGGTAACAAACCATGTTTACCATCTCTTCTACCTTTAATTTTTTGAAGATCTTCCATTGTTAGCGGACATTCGTCTAATTGCCCGTCTTCTAATCTACTTCGAATTGCCTTATCAATCATTGTTTCAAATTTTTCTAATGTTGGATTTTTTAGTGAGTTAGCTTGTGCTTCGATTGCTTCAGCTAACATAACAATACCTGTTTCTTTGGATGTAGGTTTTGGACCAGGATATCTAAA
Source organism: Fidelibacterota bacterium SCGC AAA298-D23 (assembly GCA_000402655.1). Taxonomy (GTDB): domain Bacteria; phylum Fidelibacterota; class Marinisomatia; order Marinisomatales; family Marinisomataceae; genus Marinisoma. The sequence continues at coordinate 294,510 of AQSI01000001.1, read as the reverse complement.
TTCATTCTCATCAACTTTGCTATCATTTTCTAATGCTTTTTTGTAGAAAAACTCCATTCTATTTTTAGCATGATGGGTTTTAATAAAGTCTTTAACAATAGTTGGTAACCCATATTCGTCAGCCAAAGTAAGTCCATCGGTAACGTGTTGCTTTAAAATTTTTGCACTCATGTGAGGAGTTATAGAATCATGTTTATTTTCTCCAGTTTGATTTTCTGCGTAGTATTCTGGTTTCTTAATTTTTCCAATATCGTGGTAATATGACCCTACCCTACATAACAAAGCTCTAGCTCCAATAGCATTCGCACAGGATTCTGCTAAAGTTCCAACTTTTACACTATGGGTATGAGTTCCAGGAGCGTCTTCCATTAGTTTCTTTAATAATGGCTGATCATAATCAAGCAATTCAATTAAACTTAAATCTGTCGTTATTCCAAAAAAAGACTCAAATAAGGGTACAAGCCCGAATGCTAAAATTGGACAAAGGAAACTTGAAAGAGCTAAATAGCCAACTGTTGAATAATTATAATCAAGAAAATCAATCCCTTTGAATAACATGACAGAGAAAAAGACAAATAAACTACACATTACTAGGGTTAACATAGTTGCGATAATTTGTCTTCTTTTTCTTAATTTTCTAACACTTAGAATTGCAATAAATGATATAAAAAATTGTATTATTGCAAAGTCCAAATCGTTCCCAATTAGCAATGAAACTAAAAGTATTAATATTGTTGATGAAATGAGGGAGACTGTGGTATCTAACAATACTGTTAATAAAATTGAAAACATTGCAATTGGAATAATATAAACGGGTAATTGATAACTAACTATAATCCATGAGGAAAACACTATTAAGTACATCAATAATCCAATTAATAATAGAAATTTTGAATCCTTAAAATACTCATTCCTATAAATGTAAAAGAAAGAAAAGAGTAAAAATAAGAGAATTGATACTACAAAGAAAGCCCCTAAATATTCTCTAAACTTATCTGCTGCTTTTTCATATCCAAGTCTTCTTTCAGATTCTAATTGTAATGACTTCAACTTAAGAAGTACAGATTCAGTTATTCTATTATTTGTGTCTACAATTAGCTCATTTGCAAGCACAGTTCCTTGAAATCTAGAAACCTTATCTAATCTTTCCTTTTGTCTTGATTCAGTTAAATCTTTATCAAAGAGAATGTTCGGTTTAGTAAACTCATTAATTAACTCATAACTAAGTATAGATTTTATATCAAGCTCGTTATCATATATTTGATTTACTTCTTCTCTATTTTTTTTCCAAGCTGATTCAATATCATTATAATTTTTTGTTGGAGCGATTACTAATTCCCCACCTTGAACAATACTTATTTCAGCGCTAAAAATATTCTCTAAAGGTTCATCAATTATACCCTCTGCCCATCTATTTAAACATATTTGTTTAATCTGATTTTTGAATAATTCTAAATTAAGTGGTTCTGTAAGAGATTCATTAATCCCAAGTAACTGATCCCATTGGGTTTTTTCAATCTGGAATTGATATTGATTAAGAAATTCACTGTACAATGTAACATATGTGGTGCTATCAGCAATGAAACTGGATTGAAAACTTTCAAATTCTGGTTCATAACGGTATTTATAAAGTGAATCTTGAGAAGAAATAAAAAGATCATGGGCTGTGTATATATCATTTAAATAAATAAAAAAAGTATCTATAGCAGAAATTTGATTATCAACAAAGTCTTGATTTCTTGAAAATAAAAAAGGAACTGAATTTCGAGCTTCATCTAAATCTTTATTTAGTTTTTGTTCTGTTTTTAAAATTCCAAAATCAAAAGGTGCAATTATAGGCTCATTTGCAATATCATTTAATTGATAAGAATATCTGATAGAAAATCCTGTTGGAAATGTCAACGAAATAGCAAATGAAAGACCAAAAAAAATCAATATTGGAAATTTATTTTCTACGAAAAAACTTTTTATCTTTTGGAAATTGTTCATCTTACCATTTTATAGCTGCTGAAGCCCAAGTATAGCCGGCGCCAAAAGCAGTTAAAATAATGTTATCACCTTTACTAAATTTACCTTCTTCAATTGCTTCACATAAAGCAATAGGAATAGTAGCAGCTGTTGTATTACCATATTTTTGAATATTAATATACATCTTCTCCATTGGTAATTTCATTCTCTCAGCACATGCCTCTAATATTCTTCTATTTGCTTGATGTGCAACTACTAAAGAAACATCATCGAGTGATAAATTATTGTGCTCTAAAGCAACATTAATTGCCTCTGGCATTCTTTTAACAGCATTTTTAAATACCTCTCTACCATTTTGATAAGGTAAATGCATTCTATCTTTAACTATATCTTCATCAATTCTTAAGGGATTAAAAACAGAACCAGGTGCTTTTGCTGTCAAATGTTCAACACCATCACCATCCGCATATAAATGCGTAGATAAAATTTGACTTTCATCATTTGATTCTTGCAGTACTACTGCCCCTGAACCATCGCCAAATAATACTCCTGTAGCTCTACCTTCTGGAGTTCTATCGATAATTGTCGACATTAAATCTGAGCCAACAAGCAAAATATTGCTATATTTACCAGATTTAATATATTGGTCTCCCATTTCTAGCAAGTATATAAAAGCAGAACATGCTGCGCTAATATCATAAGCAGGAATATTTTTTTTAATTCCAAGTTTTCTTTGAATAATTGGTCCCATTCCCGGAAAATTATAATCGGAGCTTACTGTACCAACAATAATTGCATCAATATCATTTGGTGATATTCCTGCATTTTCAATTGCTTTAACACATGCAGGTAAAGCTAAGTCAGAATTTGGAGTTCCAGGCAGAACCCATCTTCGTTCTTTTATACCAGATCTTGTTTGAATCCATTCATCTGTTGTATCCATCATTTCTTCAATATCATAATTTGTCACAATATTGTCAGGAACATTAAATGCAATACCTGCTATTTTTGATTTTTTCATAATAATTTTTTGAGCTGATCTATAAGCCGGGTTCTGTACATCATAGATGCGATGACTATTTCTCTCTATTTTATATTTCTATAAAACTCTAGCAATCTACCCTTCCCTCAATTGATACGAGCAGTATCTCGGGTCTACGTGATCTTGCACCTAGTGGGGTTTACCAGCTAACAATGTTACCATTATTACTGGTGGTCTCTTACACCACCGTTTCACCCTTACCATTTACTGGCGGTCTACTTTCTGCTGCACTATCCATATTCTCGCGAATCCCACCTGTTAGGTGGCACTATGCTCTTTGGTGCCCGGACTTTCCTCTCAAAAAATTGAGCAATCATCCAATCAGCTCTTGAAGATATAATAAGGGATAGATATTGAATTTAGAAGAAAAAAATTAATTTTCTAGTTTGTATAGAAATCTACTACAGTTACCACAAAAAACGATATTTTGAGATAATGCCTCATTGATACTTTGTGGGGGAACCATGGCGCCACATCCCTCACAACTACCGTCCAAAATTTCAGCTACAACTAGACCTTTACGCGCTTTGTAGATCTCAGCATATTTTGACATTGTATTAGAATCTATGTTTTGAGCAACAGATTCTCTTTCAGACTTCAATGCATTTTGCTCTTCTGACACCTCTTTCATTTTAGCATTGAGAGCATCTTTTTTAGTATTTAGCTCTGAAATAATTCCATCAAGTGATGATTTATCTTCTTCGATTTCTTTTGCAAGCTCTTCTTTTTTGCTCAAAAGATTAATAAGCTCATTTTCTTTTTCAGTAAGGAGATTTTTCTCAAAGTCGATTGTTTCCATCAAAGCATCATACTCTTTATTCGTACTAATAGAACCATCAATGAGTTTATCTTTTAAAGAATTAATTTTTTCAGAAGTAGTTTCAACTAAAGTTTCATTAGTGCTAATTAAAACAGATGTTTCCTTTAATTCATTTTCTTTATTTAAAAGTGATGTTTTAACATCATCTTCATTTTGGGTGAGCTCTTCAACTTTTGCAGGTAAATCACCAAGCAGTTTTTCAATCTCAAATAATTTATTGTCAACTTCTTGCAATAAGATTATTTGATTAATCAAGCTCATTTAGTAGAATTTCCAAGATTTGTCTTCATGTCGAGATGAATATATTCTAAATACATAATAAAAAAAACATTTATTATAAGTTTAAATAATTATATTATTTCACGTGTCAAATTTTGAGAAATTAAAGACTTTTGAGCCTCTAGCATCTAGTTTAACAATTAAAAACTCCAGTATTCATGGATTGGGTCTTTTTGCAATATCTGAAATATTATCAGAAACTGAACTTGGAATATCGCACGTAAAAGATGATAGATTTTCTCACGGATATATCAGGACTCCTTTAGGAGGATTTTTTAACCATTCAAAAAAACCAAACTGTGAGGCAGTTTATGATGGAGATTTTATTAAAATTATTACTTTAACAAATATAAATTCAGGTGATGAAATTACCGTTGATTACACAAAACATAATTGGATTAAAAAAAACTAATGAAAAACTATTTTTTTACATCTGAATCTGTAACAGAGGGACATCCTGACAAAGTTGCCGATCTAATTTCAGATAATGTTGCAAATTATTTAATTAATCAAAATGAAAGTCATAGAGCAGCTATTGAAACAATGGTTTCATCAAATATGGTAACCATTGCCGGAGAGGTTAAAACGAACTTAATGGATAATACTGACTCAATTGAAGAATTAGTTAGACAAACGGTTAAGGATATTGGTTATGAACAAGAAAACTTTCATTGGAATACATTATCCTTTAAAAATTTAATTCACCATCAAAGTGTTGACATTGCAAAAGGAACTGATAACTTTGGGGCTGGTGATCAAGGAATGATGTTTGGATATGCTTGTAATGAAAATGATTCATTCATGCCAAGTGCAATTTACTATAGCCATAAAATTACCAAAGCACTCTCAATTGCAAGACGTAATGAAGAAAATTGGATGGGTCCAGATGGAAAAGCGCAAGTGACAATCGAATACAGTAATGTGAACAAACCTGTTAGAATATCAAACGTTATTTGCAGTACCCAACATAGTGAAGATTTAAAAGATAACCCTGCTGAAGTTCAAAAAAGAATAGAGGAAATTATCAAGCCAGAGTTAAGCGATATGCTTGATGATAATACTATCTTTCAAGTAAACCCAACTGGTAATTTTGTAACAGGTGGGCCAGACGGTGATACTGGAGTCACAGGAAGAAAAATCATTGTAGATACATATGGTGGCTATGCACCTCATGGTGGAGGAGCATTTAGTGGAAAAGACTGCACAAAAGTTGATAGAAGTGGCGCATACATGGCAAGATATCTAGCTAAAAATATTGTAGCTTCAGGAGTTTCACAAAATGCTACTATTCAACTTAGTTACGCTATAGGAGTTAAAGAGCCTGTGTCACTTTATGTCTATTGTGATGGTAAAGTTAGGAATGATATATCAGATTGGATTTATAAAAATATTGATTTGACACCTTTAGGTATCATTAGGAAATTTAATCTATTTAAATTAGATCTAACTGAAACTACTAACTATGGTCATTTTGGGAAAAACCATCTTGCTTGGGAAAACACTGATATAGCAAATCAATTAAACTTTTAAGAGGAAAAATGAGATTACAAACAAACCGAAAATACAAAACTATAGATATTAATAAAAAAATGAAAAAGCAAACTAGCAATATTGTAGAATCTTTACCTTATAAAATTAAAGATATCAAACTAGCTAAGTTAGGTAGATATAAAATTGATATATCTGAAAAAGAAATGCCAGGTTTAATGGAATTAAGAAAAAAATATTCTAAATCAAAACCTCTCAAGGGCTTTAGGCTTACAGGCTCATTACATATGACTATAGAAACAGCAATACTTATAGAAACTTTGAAAGATCTAGGAGCTGATGTTCGTTGGGCAAGTTGTAATATTTTTTCAACACAAGATGAAGCTGCAGCTGCAATTGCAAAAACTAAAACTCCAGTTTTCGCATGGAAAGGTGAAACACTTGAAGATTATTGGGAATGTACACTACAAGCTTTGACTTTTAAAAATAATTTAGGTCCAAATCTTATTGTAGATGATGGTGGAGATGCAACCCTACTCATTCATAAAGGATATGAGCTAGAAAAACATTACAATGAAAATAAAAAAATTCCAAAAATTACTACAAAAATTGAGGAAGAGATCGTTATTGAAAAACTTTTAAGAAAAGTACATAAAAAGAATCCAAATCATTGGCACAGTATTGTGCCTGAAATTATAGGAGTTTCAGAAGAAACAACAACAGGTGTAGCTCGTCTTCAACAAATGGTTGAAGATGCTTCATTGCTGTTTCCAGCATTTAATGTAAATGATGCAGCCACAAAATCTAAATTTGACAACCTCTATGGATGTAGAGAATCTTTAGCTGATGGTATTAAACGTTCAACTGAAATTATGCTGGCTGGTAAAACTGTAGTTGTTTGTGGATATGGTGACGTAGGTAAAGGATCGGCACAGTCCATGAAATCATATGGTTGTAAAGTTATTGTAACTGAAATTGATCCAATATGCGCACTTCAAGCAGCAATGGAAGGATTTGAAGTAAGAAGATTAGAAGATGTTTTAAGTAGAGGAAATATTTTTGTCACAACAACAGGTAATAAGGATATCATTACATTAAAACATATGAGAAAAATGAAAGATCAAGCAATTGTATGCAATATTGGACACTTTGATAATGAAATTCAAGTTGATGCATTAAATAAATCAAGTGCAAAAAGAGATAAAATAAAACCTCAACTTGATAGATATACTTTCAAAGATGGTAAGCAAATTTTTATTTTGGCTGAAGGTAGGCTAGTTAACTTAGGGTGTGCAACAGGCCATGCAAGCTTTGTGATGTCAACTTCATTTTCAAATCAAGTTTTAGCCCAAGTTTTTTTAGCAAAGAATAAACCATTAACTGGCATTTATGATTTGCCAAGAAAGTTAGATGAGGAGGTTGCAAGAATACATCTAAAACATCTAGATGCTGACTTAACAAAACTTTCAAAAGATCAAGCCAGATACATTGGTGTAAGTATTAATGGTCCATATAAAAAAGATGAATACAGATATTAGTAATATTTTTATATAATTATTTTTTTGAATTTTTCTGCTATAATATTAATATCAAAATTCTTCTCAGCATAATTTCTTGCATTGTCTGCAATGTATTGATAACTACTAAAATTTTCATAAATTAATTGAACCATCTCATTTAATTCTTCATTGGAATCAACAGAAAAACCACACTTATGATTAGTTACTATTCTTGCTGATAAATTTCTGCTGGAAACATAAACAAGAGGTATACGTCCAGAGCATAAGATTGATAATAACTTGGATGGAACTGAAAACTGTCCTGCGCTTTTTTCAAGCATCACTAAGCTAATATCAGCAGTCGCTAAAACCTCAGGAAATATATCAAAATTTTGAAAAGGGAGAAAAATTATATTTTGAAGCTTATTTTTTTTTGATTGTTTTTTCAAATATTCAACGGCTGGTCCCTCCGAAATCATAACTATCTTAGCGTTAATTTTCTTGTTTATCAAAAATTTTGATAAATTAATAATTACATCAGGATTATGCTTAAATCCTAAAGTTCCAGAATATAAGATATTAAAGCTATCTTCAAGATTATTTTCAAGGGAAAATGAGTTTATTTTTTTCTTTTGAGGTATGTCTTTTAGAGGTGCCCAGTTTGGAATACAAGTTATATTATTTTTATCAATACCGTTTTTGATTAATATTTTATCAAAATCATTTGAAATGGTGATTACGTGATTGGAGTTTCGTAAAATAAAAAATTCTATCTTAAAAAAGATAGTTGAAACTATGTTCTGGAAAAAATTTTTTTGCTTTTTTAAAATTTCTTTGGCTGCGATACTTATAATATCCTGTAACCAAAAAATAAAATTTATTTTTAAAACTTTACAGAGAAAGTAAATGAAGAATTGAGGAATTAATGGACAATTTGAGGATATAATTGAATTCGGTTTTATTTTAATAATTTGATGACATATTAAGAAAGAGTATAAGATTTCATCAAAAAATCTAATATAAAAATTCTTTGAAAAACTTTTATTTACCTGAATGACGCTCAAATCTTTTTTTTTCTTAAAAGAAGATTTGGGACCGAGCTGCTTAGCATTGTATAAATGGTAGATATCTAAATTATCAAATAAGCTTAGATTTTCAGATAATTCATATTGAAAAGGATGTCCAGGAAAATCAAATACTATTATTTTTGATTTACTAATCACTTCTGTTGAGCTGCGATTGGATCCATTTAAAGGTATGCTCCATACCTTTTAATAATGGATAGTTTGGCTCCCAACCAATATTTTCTCTGAAAAGTTTATTATCTGAATTTCTTCCTCTTACACCCATTGGAACTTCATGTCCATATTTTTTTTTGAAGGCCTCTCCTTCTAAATTATTTATGGTAATTTTTTTTTGTGACAAATCTATAGCCATTTGCGCTAATTGGTTGATTGAAACCATTTCTTCAGAACCAATATTTATTGGTTCTGTAAAATTAGATTCCATTAATTTCTGTACTGATTCAATACATTCGTCTATATATAGAAAAGATCTTGTTTGTTGTCCATCTCCCCAAACCTCTAAACTGTCGCCGTCTTGACATTTTGCTGCCTTTCTGCACATGGCCGCAGGTGCTTTTTCTTTTCCACCATCCCATGTACCTTCTGGACCAAAAATATTATGGAATCTTCCAATTCTGACGTTTAAACCATAATTTCTTTCAAATGCTTTAAATAATCTTTCACTAAAAAGTTTTTCCCAGCCATATTCGCTATCAGGTTGAGCAGGGTAAGCACTATCTTCTGAACACATTGGATTATCAGGATCTGTTTGATTATATGCTGGATACATACAAGCAGAAGATGAATAAAAAACTTTTTTCACATTTTTTTTAACACACTCATGTGCAGTATTTAAATTTATTAAAGCTGAATTATGCATAACATTAGCATCATTATCTCCAACAAAAATATAGCCTGCTCCTCCCATATCGGCTGCAAACTGGTAGAGTAAATCTAAATCTTTATCAACGACTTTCTGAACAAGAATAGGATCTCGCAAATCACCGATAATAAATTCATCAGCTTCAGTTTTTGTAAATTCAGTATGTTTTAAATCAACACCCCTCACCCAATATCCTTCTGATTTTAGGCGCTTAACCATATGGCTTCCAATAAATCCTCCAGCTCCCATAACAACTGCTTTTTTCATACATGATTCCTTTTGATGATTTGTATCTAATAATAGTGTTTAATTCTTTAAAAAAAAATATTTATTAATAGAATTAATATCATAAATTTCTTTGTGAAATATAATGATGAACACATTAACTCAATTAAACATATTATTGATAATAAGTTTATATCTTTTATAAGCGAAATAATTTTAGATTCAACTAAAAAAAATAATAAAATTTTAATTTGCGGTAACGGCGGTAGCGCATCAGATAGTAATCATATTTCAGCTGAGTTTGTTGGAAAATTTGAAAAAGAAAGAGAACCTATAAATGCAATTTCTCTTTCATCAAATATGGCGCTAATAACTTCAATTGGAAATGATTTTGGTTTTGAATATGTCTTTTCAAGACAAGTAGAAGCCGTTGGTAATAGTGGTGACGTACTTATTGCAATTTCTACTTCTGGAAAAAGTAAAAATATTATTAAAGCTATAAATGCTGCTTTGAAATTAAATCTAAAGGTCATTTTCATTACTGGAAAAGAATCATTCAATACTTTTAATAATGATAATCTTCATAAGATTTCGATTGATTCAAACAACACAGCAACCATTCAGGAAGCATATATGTTCTTGTTGCATAATGTAGTAAGGTATATTGAAAATAAATAAAGTGATTAAATTACTTTTAAGAAAAATCAATTCTATTTTTAACACTTTTTTTTGGAAGAAATTTCATTCAAGCTCTAATAAATCAATCATTATAAATTCGATACCTAAAAGTGGTACTCACCTAGCAGACCAATTTTTCAAAAATATCGATGAAGTAAAGGATTTCTCATTTTTTATTGCGCAAGCTCCTACAAGACCACATAGATTGAGAAGCGAAGAAAAAATTATTGAATTAGTTTCAAGGATTAAACCAGGCGAGATTGTAAGGGGTCACATTCATTATTCGGAAAAAATTGAAGAACTTTTAAAACAAAAAAAAATATTAATGATTTTTATATATCGTGATCCAAGAGATATAGTAATTTCGGAAGCCAACTATTTATATGATATGAATAAATTTCATTCTTTACATAAATTCTTTAAAAATAAACACAAACTCAAAGATAGAATTAAGCTATCAATTGAGGGGATTAATTCAAAAAAAATATATTATGAAAACGTTGGAAAACGCTTAAAACCATATTTGGGATGGAAATTAAAAAAGAACGATCATGTTTTACCTTTGAGATTTGAAGAAATGAAAGATAGACAAAATAAAACTATAAATAGGTTATATGCATTTTTAAGAAAAAATAATTTTTTTAAAAAAAATATTTCAGAATTGAGCTTTTCAAAAATTGTGGAGGCATCCATTGATCCAAAAAAATCTCACACTTTTAGAAAAGGTATTACTCGAAATTGGGAAGGAAAATTTGACTCTGAATTGATAGAAATTTTTAATGAAAATGAAGGCGGTATTATAGATTTAATGGGTTATTAATGATTCACTTTTAATAGGCGCCTGTTCTTTTAAAAACCTCAATAACTGTTTTCAATATAATCTTAACATCTAGAAAGATATTTTTAGCATTAGCGTACTGTATATCCAAGGCTACTCTTTCTGAATCTTTAATAGATGATCTACCACTTACTTGCCACAAACCAGTGATACCAGGCTTTAAAGATAAATATATATCTTTTTGACTTCCATAAAGGTCATCCAATTCTTTTTCTACAACCGGTCTCGGACCAACAACATTCATTTCATTTCGTATAACATTAAAAAACTGAGGAAGCTCATCAATACTTGTCGACCGCATAAATTTTCCAAAGGATAATAATCTGGGGTCTCTATTTGCATCTATTTTGTACCCATTTTTAACATATTCAGAAAAGAGTTTATCATTATTTTTAAGAATGATTTCTGCATCTTTAACCATGGTTCTGAATTTATAGATTTTAAATAATTTTCCATTTTTACCTACTCTTTTTTGCCTAAAAAAAATAGGAAATCCATCATTAAATATAATCAAAATAGCTACAATTAAAAGTATTGGTGAAATCAAAATTATGACTATAAGTGAAAAAATTTTATCAAACATTCAATATTTTAATATTTATAAACAAATAATAAAATAGCTAAAAAAATTATTACGTTAATTTTTATATTATTTTGACTTTGGTAACTGCAAACAATATATAATAATTAACAAAAATATTATACCTTGTGGATATCCAAAATTAATTAATTGTCTTTCAAGTAAAGCATAAAATTGGAATGATATCAAAAAACTTAAAGCACAATTAATTTTATGGCTATACTGTTGGTTTAATGAAATTAAAGTATTTGAAATAGCTTTTGAAATTAAAATAAGATATGATAGTAAACCCAATAATCCCATTTCAGAAATGAGTTGTAAAAAACCGCTATGAGAGTCACTATTTAAACCATAGCCAATACCAGTAACAGGGTTTGCTTTAAAAATATCATAAGACAACTTCCATTTTTCTAATCTTCCTGTTAAACCAGAACCATAACCTCTTTCAGGATCTGTTATATCTAAAAAATCAAAAATAATATCTAAATATGTGAACACATTTGGAATGAAAACTATAACAGCAAAAAATAGAAGTACAATGAATATGGAGGAATAAACTACAAGTGACTTAAGCCAACTATTAAAATAAGAATTGATTAATAAATAAATTGTTAAAAAAATAGCTCCCGTTACTAAAATTCCCCTTGATACTACTATTGAGGCGAAGAACAGACTAATTAAAGCTATAAACATTCTTAAAAAGTTGTTATTAGAACCAATAAAACCAAGAAAACCGATAAAAAATCCTATTGAAGCAAAATTAACTGGTCGAAAATTTCCAACCCATCTACCTACATCTAAGCCGTAAAAAATTAACTGAAATAGTAATGATGCAAAAATTAAGAAAGCAAAAGGTATAAAGGATTTAAAGAGATTATTTGAATTATGATAAAGAAGCTTGCTTAATAAAATACAATTAGTAAAGTAAATTGTAGACCAAATAATTGATTTTAATTCATAACTAAATATTGAAGAAACAAAAAAAGCGCAAATAAAAAAAATTAAATTATTATCTAATCCAAATTTAAAATCTTTATTTAAAATTAATGGTACCAGTGAAGAAAAGTAAAAAAAAGATAAACCTATGATTTGTCCAAGCTGTAAAGAATGGCTGTTACTAAGAAAAAGCCTTGGTCCATAATGATGCGAAAACGTTAAAAAAAGATATAATAAAAAACCAAGGATAGGTAAATATCTCTTCATTAATATTTACTTTTGTTTATAAGCAATAAAACCAAAAGTCAAAATTAAAGAAAAGAATAATGCAAACAACATATCTAAAATTATATTTGGAGAGGTATAAAAAACTGAAACTGTTGGAGAATCTACAACATAAACTGATTTAGATTGATCAACCTTATTAAGCTTATGCATTTCGAATTGTGCAAAAAGCTGGACATAGACTTCTGTTTCCATTGATATTTTTTTTCTATATTCGGCGTCTTGAAGCAATAGTCGAGGTGAGGATGAAATATTTTTATTCTCTTCAAGAAATAAGACATATTCCTCATTCAATTTTTCGATTGAGTTGTAAACCTCCTGCAGTCTTAGTTCAGTATATTTAATTTTATCTAATGCTTTTAAATTCAAAACATTAGCATAGTACTGATTAACGTAATCAATAATAAAATTAGATACTTCTTTAGCTAATATTCTAGATTCAAACTCTACACTTACAGTTATTACGTTGCTTTTTAAGTCTGTTGAAAAATTAATACGATTATCTTTCACTTCACTAATTACTGTACTCGTTAATAAATCTTTGTATTCTATTTCGTTTAAAAAAAGCTTTAAGAAATTTAGTTTCTTTGAATCCTCAAGTTTAAAAATTTCGTACAAATAAAGTTTACTATTATCATGTTTAAACTTTTTTTCATTCATAGATTTTAAGATTTCGTCAGATGTGACTACTGCTTCTAATGAAAGTGAATTAATATTATTACCAAAGCTTGATCCTAAAAAAGAGCTTGCCAAAGACGAAGTGCTTAAAAGTCCCAACTGACTATCACCTTCTGAATAAAATGAGAATGTACTTGTATATTTTTTTTCGCTTAGAATTCCAGACAAAATTGAAAATAAAACAAATATAAAGGATAGAACTGCATACTTTTTAAAATCTTTTTTATATGAAAGAAAAATATTTTCTATATCAAAATTCATGTCTCAATCAATATAAATTAATAATTACAAAAATGCTCTTATTTTCGGAAATATAATGCACTTAATTTTGATTTTATTTCAAACCATTAAATTGTGTAACGATTAATTATTTTTTTTTATTAGAATAAAAAATTTGTATTATAAAAGAATGTTAAATTCAAAAATTCTTTTCGCCACTACTACAAGAAATCCATCAAGAAAATTTGTTAAATCAATAGAGAAAATATATGATATAGGTATGAAATTTTCTCAATTCAAAATTTTGATAATTGAATCAGATTCATCAGAAAAATATCATGCTTATTTGAATAATTTTTTGGGAAATGAAAATATTAAAATAATAAAATTAGGTAATTTAAAATCACAAATTGAAAATGGTGAGCTTCGAACAGCAAGAATTGCATTTGCACGCAATAAATATTTAGAGTATTTAAATGAAAGTGAGGAATATCAGACTTATGATTATTTAATGATCTTCGATAGCGATGGGATTAGTAATTTAATTTCCTTTAATCAAATTGTTGAAGCCATTAATATTAATGAAGATTGGTCGGCACAATTTCCAAATCAACTAATTTTTTATTATGATATCTATGCTTTAAGATCAGAAAATTGGGTTGAAGAAAATTATAAAATAACTAGAGAAAAGTATTTATCGAATGGATTTAGTCCAAAACAAGCTATTCTTAAGTCTCTATCAAACAAGATAATTCATATAAAAAAAAATAATGGTTTAATTCCTGTTCGATCAGCATTTGGTGGTTTTGGCATTTATAAAATTAGCAGAATCGGTAATTCAAAATATTTAGGTGTAAAAAATGGGAATTCGGAATGTGAACATATTAGCTTTAATAGTGAAATAAATAAAAATTACCCTGGCACTCTCTTTATCAATCCTAAATTAATTTCAGGTACAGGTTTTCCAGATAAGACTTTTCGTTCTAAAATACTCATGAAAATAATTCCATCATTTATCTTTAATTTTTTATATAAGATTTTTAAGGAAAAATAGTATTTATTTTAAATAGTATTTTTTATATAAGTTTCAATTTCAATGATATTAAGTTATTTTTTGTCGCGGGCCCATAGCTCAATTGGTTAGAGCAACGGACTCATAATCCGCAGGTTCGGGGTTCAAGTCCCTGTGGGCCCACATATATGAGCAGTCATTCTTACATTGAGGATAATAGAAATAAAAATATTTTTATCAATATAAATGGTAGATTATTTTTACGAAACAAAGCAAAAATATCAGTTTTTGATAGTGGTTTTTTATTAGGTGACGGAGTTTGGGAAGGAATTAGGCTTCATCATTCTAAACTTGTGTTCATTGAAAATCATTTGGAGAGACTTTTCAAAAGCGCTATTGGAATTTCATTACAAATACCATTTTCAAAAGATGAAATAATTGACCAGATATATAAAGTTTTAGACAAAAATAGTATGAATGATGACGTACATATTCGCTTGATTTTTTCTAGAGGTAATAAAATTACACCATATCAAAATCCGAAAGCAAATGAAGGACCAATAAATTTTGTAATAATACCTGAGCATAAAAAAACAAATCCTTTAACATACAAAAAGGGTATAAATATTGGAAGAGTGCCAAATATTAGACCAAATGAAAGCATACTAAGTCCTCAATATAATACTTTAAGTAAGTTAAATTGTATTCTTGCTAGCATTGAGGCAAATAAACTAGGATATGATGAAGGTATTATGAATGATATTAATGGTAACATCAGTACATGTAATTCAACAAACTTATTTTTTATTAAAAATGACGAAGTATTGACCTCAACTGGAGAATATTGTCTTAATGGTATAACAAGAAGTAAAGCCATTTCAATATGTAAAGACAATAAAATAGATTGCATTGAGAAAAATTTTACATTTAGTGATGTTGCCAATTGTGATGAAGCTTTCGTTACTGGTACATTTGCAGGCATAATTCCTGTGGCACAGCTTGAAAGTAGGAAACTCAAATCAACAAATACCAATTCATTGGTTAATAAAATTCGAAATCTTTACAATAAAGAAATTCAAAACTATATAGGCTAGTATGAAGATTGCTTGCTGGTCTGGTCCAAGAAATATATCAACTGCACTAATGAGATCTTGGTCGTCCAGAAATGATACCTTTGTATCAGATGAACCACTTTATGCACACTATTTGAAGGAAACAGGTTTCAATCATCCAATGAGAAAAAAAATTATAAATAACTACCCTACAAATTTTAACGACATCATTAACACTCTAACTTCAAAGATTCCTAATAATAAAAAAATATGGTACCAAAAACATATGGCACATCATTTACTTGATGTAGAAGATTTGTCGTGGATTAAAAATTTTAAAAATTGTATTCTAATACGTCATCCTAAATTTGTTATAAATTCTTATATTAAAAAAAATGTTTTGAAAAACGTATTAGATTTAGGGTATCCCCAACAGCTGTCAATAATAAATTTTTTACAGAGAGAAGCGATTCAATTTTACATTATTGATACTGATTATTTTCTTAAAAATCCGAAAAAAAATTTGTTAGATTGGTGTGATTTTTTGAAAATAAATTTTGATCAAAAAATGCTTTCTTGGCCGAAAGGTCCACATAAATACGATGGAATCTGGGGTGAACATTGGTATGGTAATATTAATAATTCGCAAAATTTTTCAAAAAAAATTGGCGACTCATCCAATAAATATCAAGATTTTAAATTAATATATAATGAGGCAATGTATTTTTATAGAAAAATATATAATATGAAATTTTAATTGATTATTATTCACTGATATAGGAGAATATGTATGAGTAATGTGGTTTGGCACCAAACAACTATTTCAAATGAAGATAGAAATAAGTTATTAAGTCAAAAACCATTTGTATTATGGTTTACAGGACTTAGCGCAAGCGGTAAGTCCTCAATTGCTAATATTGTCGAACAAAAACTTTATCAAATGAAGTATAATACATATTTACTTGATGGTGACAATGTAAGGCATGGGTTAAATAGAGATTTAGGTTTTAATGAAAAGAGTAGAGTAGAAAACATTCGAAGGATAGGTGAAGTTGCGAAGCTTTTTATTGATTCTGGAATTATAACTTTAACTGCTTTTATATCTCCATTCAAGTCAGATCGTCAATTAGTAAGAGAATTATTTGACGCCGGACAATTTATAGAAGTATTCATTGACAGCTCATTAGAGACATGTGAAAATAGAGATCCTAAAGGTATGTATATCAAAGCTCGAAAGGGTGAAATTGAGAACTTTACTGGCATTAGTTCACCTTATGAAGTACCAGTAAGTCCTGAGATTCATGTCGTTAATAATTTAATTACCCTTGATGAAGCATCAGATCAAATAATTACACATTTGAAAGAAAAAAAATTAATTAAATAATAGTAAAGGATTTAAAATGAAATATTCAATGTTTATTGGAAGATGGCAACCACTTCATAAAGGACACCTCTGGCTAATTAATGAAAGACTAAAAGAGGGTAAAAATGTGTGGCTAGCAATAAGAGACGTAGAGCCTGATGAAAATAATCCATGGACCGCTGAAGAAATTGAAAGAATGGTTCATCAGGGTGAATTAAAAGATTTGATAGCAGATGGTAGAGTTATTACTTCAATAATACCAGATATTGAATCGGTAAATTATGGAAGAGGTGTTGGATATGAGATAATAGAACATATACCACCAACGGAAATTGGTGAAATATCAGCAACATCCATAAGGAAACAAATGAGAAAAGACGGAAAACTTTAAAAATTTTTGGTAGATTCAAAAATGAATCTTTTTTTAAAACTTTGGAACCAACCAACCTGGGTAAAGTGGCTTATTTATTTAACAATAGCTTATATCTTATTTATTATTAAAGAAGCATTTGCAATTATCTTATGGCTACTTTTTTGTATTATTTTATATTATATCATTTTTGCTAAAAATGTATTTAAAGCAACAACTTATTATGAAAAAAATAATATTTAGTTTATTAATGTTAACCCTACTGAATTGTCAGGGTAATAGGCCTCACGGAAATCAATATAATTTACCAGAACTAACTCCAAATAACCATTTAATAGGCAATCTTAATGAAAACCGTTCATCTTATAGGGTTTCATTTTATGATATTAATATTGACTTTGATATTAAGAAAAAATCATTGGATGGTTTTGTTACAATAAAAGCTAAAAGCATTAAAGATTTAAATAAATTACAGATTGATTTAGCTGAAAATCTAAATATCAAAAAAATAACTTATAAAAATCAAAAATTATCTTTTAAAAGAGAATTTGACGCTGTAATAATTAATTTTTCTTCAACTATAAAAAAAGATAGTATATTTGAGTTTACCGTTTACTATAATGGAATTCCACAGAGTGCAGATAACCCACCTTGGGCTGGAGGATTTACATGGACAAAAGATAAAGACGGTCGTGACTGGGTTGCTGTTTCTTGTGAAGGCGAAGGAGCAAGAATTTGGTGGCCTAATAAAGATCATATTACAGCTGAAGGCGACAGTGTTAGAATGACCTATACTGTTCCTTCAAATTTAGTAGCAGTTGGTAATGGAAAATTACTAAATATCAAAAATATGGGCGAAAAAACTTCATATGAATGGTTTATAAACAATCCGATAAACAATTATAACATATCTGTTCAAATTGGTAATTATGTATCTGTTCAAGATACATTGATAAAAGATAATGAAACACATTTTATGAACCATTATGTGCTAGATTATAATGAAGAATTGGCTTCAAATTTCTTTCCTCAATCAAAAGAAGTGATAAGATTTTATGAAAAATACTTTGGTGATTATCAATGGTATGAAGATGGCTACAAACTTGTTGAGGTTCCATATCTTGGGATGGAACATCAATCGGCAGTTACATATGGAAATGGATTTAGTATGTATAATGGCGTGAGAAGTAAAAGCTGGCCAATGTACGGTGTTATTGATCCTTTAATAATTCATGAAACTGGGCATGAGTGGTTTGGTAATAGTGTTACGGCATCAGATCCAACTCATATTTGGATTCATGAAGGATTACAAGTTTATTCCGAGTCTTTATTTTTTGAAGATAAATTTGATAGCTATGAAGTTGGAGTACATTATCTCAACACAATCAAAAATCGAATTGTTAATGAGATTCCAATTGTAGGTAATGAAAATGAAAATCACTGGGCACTCCATGGAGATACCTATATGAAAGGTGCATGGGTAATGCATACTTTAAGAAGTGTAATTAATAATGATAAAATATGGTTTGAAATATTGAATGAATTTATGATTGAAAATGCTAAAGGATTTGCAAATACAAATGATTTTTTTCAAAAAGTTAAAGAAAAAACCGGAACAGATTATTGGTACTTTGCTGAACAATATTTTTATACACCTAAACAACCGCAGCTTGAGTACTACCAAACTGATAATGAATTTTATTATAGATGGAAAAATGTAAATGATAATTTCATAATGCCAATCGATTTACTGGTAAATGGTAGAGAATCACGTGTTACACCAACAAGAGTATATAAATCTTTTGAAATAACCAAGCATTCTCAGATTGAAATTATGGACTGGAAATTCTATGTTTTACCATTAAAGAATAATCTTAACTAAGCTATATTTAATTTTTTGGATAAATTTTTAAGCTCATCAATATTGACAGTGGCGGTTCCTATTTTATCAACAACAATTGAGGCTGCAGCATTAGCAAGTTCAGCTGATTTTTCAATATCCTTTGTCTTGGCATAAGCTAAAGATAAAGCAGATACTACTGTATCTCCCGCACCAGTAACATCAGGACTTTCAACTTGGTGAGCTTTAATATGCTTTACAAAATTTTCTTTTCCAACAATGGTTATGCCCTCGTCACCTTTCTTTGCAATAATATAGTCAAATTTTGAGCATTCAATTATTTGCTTACACGCTTTTATAAGAGATTTATTGTTATTTATTTCAATTTTAGATGCTTTCTTTAATTCATTTAAGTTTGGAGTAATAATATTTGCATTTGAATAAAATGAAAAATCATCTTTCTTGGGATCAACAAAAATGTTATTGCCTTCAATATTTTTAAACCAATTGCTGTTTAAAGCCCCTTTATTATAATCTGAAAATATAATAATATCATAAAAATTGCATTTAAGATTTTTAATCGAAGAAGGTGCCCATGGATTTATTAATTCCTCCTCTTCATCAACTCTCAAAACTTGCTTATCATTTAATATGAATCTTGTTTTAGCTGTAGTGTTATATCCTTCAATTATTTGAATATTTTTGCAATCAATATTTTCTTTTTTTAAAAAGTTTATCAATTCTAAACCATTTTTATCATTTCCAACAAAGCCTACACAAGATACAGATGCTCCTAAAGAGTTTAAATTCATTGCAACATTACCTGCCCCACCAGGAGAAAAAAAGGATTTCTTTGGGATAAATACAGGTACAGGGGCTTCTGGCGACATTCTTTTTGAAGACCCATGGACATATTTATCTATCATAAAATCTCCAATTAATAATACTTTTAAATTTGAAAAATCTAAATCCATTTTAAAACTTAACATTATTGTTCTTATAAAACCTGGCAAAATAATCTATCTTAATTTTTTTATTTATCTCTTTTGTTGTCAATAATCTTACACATGAAAATTGCAAAGTAAATAAAAAAGGATATATGTACATATTCTGGTTAGAAAAAAAGAAAGGTACTAAATAAAACGATAATGATATAAATCTAAATATAATAATTTTATTTGATAATTTCATAATCTCACCAGGGTTGATTGTGTCTACAAAAAAACAAATGATTGATAAAGCTATTATAAAAATAAGTATTAATTGTTTAGCATATAGATAATTAGGGAAAAATATTTGCACGATAAAGTCATACATTAAAAATATAATTAGGCCTAATAAAATAGTTGATAAAAAGTGAATAATAGTTTTTTGCTGTAATAATTGATTAAGATTTTTTGAATTATTATTTACAATATCATTTGAAATCAATGGAGAAAAATTAACATCTAATACAGTTGCAAATAAGTTCCATACCAAGGTTCCAATTCTATATCCGAACAAAAATACCCCCAACTCACTATCAGACAAAAAGTAATTACACATAATAAAAAAAAATGCTTCCTGGATTGGATCTATTGATTTTTGTAAACCAATTGGAATAGAAATTTCTAAAATTTCTCTTATACTAACTTTTGAATCATTATTTTTAAAAATTTTAGAAATGTAAATTTCAGATAAACATAAAGAAATCAAACAAGAAAAAAATAAGTATAAAAAGATATCATCAATTGATAATGGGAAATTCGATAAAAAGCTAAAAAAAATTAAAATAAAAAATAGAAAATTAATTAAAACTCCCCCTCCCGGACGAAATTGACCAAAAATGAAGGTTGAATTTTTATAATTATTAATGTTTAAAGCAAAAGCATTAATCCATAAAAAAACATTAATAAAAACAATTAAAAGTAAAATTGGATTAAAAATTTTTAATACTAGATTTGAAAAAAAAATTAGAGTAAAAAAGAGAGACAAGAAAAATTTTTGCCTAAATAGGATAGGTTTTGTGTTTTTGAATTCTGATTTCGGAATTAGTATAGCTAAAACATTAGGAAAGCCAAAGTTGAATAAATAAATAAAAAATTGGAGAATAGATACAGTAAAAGTGAATTTTCCAAAATCTTCAACGCTTAATAAATTTGATGTAATTATTATATTACAAAATCCAAAAAATAAAACACTAATTCTTATTAAAATTAGATTTGATAAAGAAAATTTCACTTATTACATCTCGCCTAGCCAAACTTTCGACTTTTGTTTGGGGTAAATTGAATTAATTTTTTTAAAATTCATATTCGAAAATTCTACCGTTTAATTTTACCTTGACTAATAATTTGTGCTTGTTTTCTTTTAAGTTCATTTTCATTTATTAGATATTCCTTACTTAACAATTTATTTCCTTTATCAAAGCTATAAACTAAAGGAACTCCTGTGGGAATATTTATTGAAATAATATCTCTATGTGACAGATTTTCTAGTACCTTTATAATAGCTCTAAGTGAATTGCTGTGAGCTACAATAAGGTGATTACCTGAAGTATTTTTAATTTGATTAAAATATTCATTCCAAAAGGGATTTAACCTATCAATGACATTTTTTAAACTCTCGCCGACTGGTAAATCACAATCGATATTTTTAAATTTTGAATGAAATTTTGGGTGTCTTTTATCATTATCATTTAAAAGAGGAGGAGGAATATCATAACTTCTCCTCCAAATAAGAACTTGATCTTCTCCATACTTGGTAGCTGTCTCTGATTTATTTAAGCCTTCGAGTGCTCCATAATGTCTCTCATTCAATCGCCAATCATATTGGATTTTTTCGGTTGGAAATTTTATTAATTCAGCAACAATTTTAGCTGTATCAATTGCTCTTTTAAGAATGGAGGTTTGAACAGTAGAAATTTGAATATTTTTTTTAATTAAATTATTTGCAGAAGATATGGCCTCTTGGATTCCTAATTCAGTAAGAGAGACATCTTTCCACCCTGTAAATCTGTTTTCAAGATTCCACTGACTTTCACCATGGCGCAGTAGAATTAACTTCATTTTTAATCGGTTTGATTATCAACTATTAAAAGAATAGCTGCAATATTAGCTAAAGTGGATGATAAATCAGCTATGAAAGTAGTCAGGTCGAAGTTTGATGGATCTGGATTTTCTGGTACAAAAACAGTATCTCCTGGTAGTAATCTTTTAGTTCTTCCTCTAAATAAATTAGCCTTATCTATCTCTCCATTTGCCCTTTTGACGTATGCTCTTTTTTTCATGCTATGAGGTTTGTAGCCACCAGCTTGAATTATCGCATTAGACATTGTCATACCCTTTTTGTAGGCGACTAATCCTGGATTATAAACATTACCTTCAACATTAACTACGTTTTCGAATGGAATTAAATTAATAACAGTGTTTTGACTTAATTCAAAATTCAATGGTGCATTTGACACGTTTTTAGTAATTAATTTTTCGTTACCATCTATATCAACTTCAGTGAATTCCTGTGTAATAACAATATTTTCATATGTTGTTAGTTCAGTCAAGCCACCTGCTAAATCTATTGATTCTTGAAGTGTGATACCTTTTGTAAGCGGGTAAGTACCAGGTTTGTTTACTTCACCTTCAACTCGATAAGTGAAACTATTTCTGTAATTTATGTCCTCATAAACAAATATTTTATCATCAATATTTAATGAAAAAGTATCTGCATCATTATAGTTTACAATGAATTCTTTACTATAAAATTGATTTTCATCTTTCCTTAAAATAACAATATCTTCTTTTATTGTTTTTCTAAAAATAGGGTCATCAAATCCACCAGAAATATCTAAAATATTTTTTAATGACATGTTAGTAGCAGAGTATGTCCCAGGAACTTTTACTCTACCAAAAATTTCAACCTTGGAAGAAGAATCACCAACTTCCCTAATAAGAACTCGGTCTCCATTGTTTAAAAATATCTTATCTTTAGTTAAATCAACATTTAAACTTGATATTATGTTGTCTTGAGTCATTCGATCAATCATTGGTTTTATCGTATCTATTGTTACATTTGAGGAAGCTTTAGCAGTTAATCCGGCAGCATATTTAATCAAATTGTTAAGCTCTTCCGATTTTAATAATTCATAAAATCCAGGCCTTAGTACAGCACCTCTGATTTCGACTCTATTTTCAATTACAGGAATATGTATTATGTCACCATCTATTAATCGTAAACTTGAAAAATCATTAACTCCGTTATTAAAAAAACTATATAAGTCAACTAATGCAATAATCTTATTATCTCTGATTAACTGTATTTTTCTCAGAGAACCTTCGATGTTAATTCCTCCAGCTTGAATTAATGCTACAAAAATATCTGAAAACGGATGGACAAGCTGAACTCCTGGTCTAGCAATTTCTCCTGAAAAATAAATATTTAATGATTTTAGCTTACCAAGCTCAATCATCAATTTAGTTGGACTTTCACTATCTTTTAAAGTTGAATAAATTTTTGATAATTCATTGACCAAAAGTAATTCAGCTTCGTCAACTGTTTTGTTGGATAAATTAATGAAACCAATATTTTCGTAATAAATTAAACCATCTTTATTGATAATGAATTTTTCTCTTAAATTCGTTTCACCCCACAATGATAAAATTATTTCATCTCCCGCTCCTAATCTAAAATCAGCTGGGGTTGGTGTATTATCAAAAAAATTTATGTCACTCTGAAAATAATTGTAGCCAAAATATTCCTCATTAATTGTAATATTAGTTTCATTAATAATTTTTACGGGAACAGATTCAACATCATCTGCTTCTTTGTTTCCAGGAATTATATTTTGTTGAGAAATCAACTCTTCTTTCAACTCATCGAGCCTTTGATTTCCAACTCTGTTAATATCTAAAATTGAAGCTTGTGCATGTAATACACTTAACAAAAATAAAATAGCGTAAAGAAAATTTTTCATGTCATCAATTTAGTTTTAAATAAAATCTTTGCAAATAATTTATATAGAAAGCCATCTATCGTTTTTTAGAGACCACTCAATAGTTTGTTCTAATCTATCAAAGGCTGACTTTGGCGACCATCCCATTTTTTTCATCTTACTTCCACTTAGGGCATATCTTAAATCGTGACCTGGTCTTTGGGAATGATAATCAACCATTTCATACAATAATTCTTTACCTTGAGTTTTAGCTATGAATTGAGCTAATTGCAGATTATCTATTTCATCTTTTCCAACAATATTAAACTTTTGACATTTAACTCCTGTGTCATCAAGTGGAATGGAAGCAATATTATAGTTCAATAAAAAAATTAAGGCATCTGCTACATCTTCTGCATGAATATAATGCCTGGAGCCAGCTTTGGTTTTGCTTAAATCTGAATGAACGGTTACAATTTCACCATCTCTAACTTTTCTAATAACCATAGGAATATACTTTTCAGGATTTTGCCTTTCTCCAAAAACATTCATTGTATGTGTAATTATTGATGGTAATCCATAAGTGTTTTCAAATGCAACAACCAATTCTTCTGCGCCTGCTTTTGTTGCTGAATATGGATTAGTAGAATTATACCTATCATTTTCTTTGTAGTATATTCCTTTTGGAGCTGGTCCAAATATTTCATCGGTACTAAAATAGACAAATCTTTCAAGATTCTCACATTTTCTCGCAAAATCTAATACATGAGCAGTTCCAACAACATTATCCATAACAAATTCCAGCGGATGCGAAATAGATCTATCAACATGTGATCCTGCCGCTAAGTGGGCTATTATATCAATTTTTCCAATCATTGATTGTATTTCTGGATTTAGTTCAGCTTTTAAATCGTGGAAAATTACTTTAACCCTTTTTTTAACTTCATCTGGATAACTTAAAACAATTTCATTTAAGCGATTTAGGTTTCCACTAAAATCCAGTCTATCCAATGTAATAATTTCCCAATCTGTTCTAGATAAAATTTTATCGACGAAATGATGAGCAATAAATCCTGCTCCACCTGTTATTAATATTTTCTTACTCATCTTTTATATTTAATTGTTTTTTGTACTTTGGAACCCAATCTTCAATCTTGATGGTGGGCCTCCAACCTAATAGTTCTTTTGCTTTTGTATTATCTGCGAGAGTCTCTCGAGGTTCAATTACAGGATCAATAAAAACTTTTGGCCCTCCCATCATTTCAGCAATATCATTTACAGATCTATTATCTGAATTACCGATATTAATCACTTCTCCTTTTCCAACTTTATTTGAATTCATAGCTAAGTAATTTGCATTTGCTATATCAAAAACGTGGGTAAAATCTCTTTTTTGGTTTCCATCCCCCCTGATAGTTAATGGTTTATTTTCCAAACGCTGCTTTGCAAATACACACATAACCAAAGGATATGCACCATCGAGACTTTGTCGCTCTCCGTAAACATTAAAATATCTTAAAGAAACTGTTTCAATACCATAAACTTCTGAAAAAGTCTTGCAACAGACTTCACCATAATATTTTTGCATTGCGTATGGTGAAATAGGTGCAATCCTATTTTCTTCCTTGGAGGGTAGCTTTGTTGTGTTCCCATAAGCCGATGAAGAAGCACTATAAACAACTCGTTTTACTTTGCATTCACTAGCAATTTTTAGAATGTTTACTGTACCGATAGTATTATTTACTTCGAAATGAATGGGGTTTTCGATAGAATCTTGCACTCGAGCTAAAGCAGCTAAGTGGAATACACCATCAGCGCTCTTAAAAATCTTTCTCAATTCATCGTTTTTGTGGTGATTTGATATGTCAAGATGATGATAAATAGCGGCTGGATTACAGTTCTCTTTTTTTCCAGTTGAAAAATTATCAATAACATGCACATGATGATTTTTTTTAATTAGTAAATCAACAATATTTGAGCCAATAAATCCTGCACCACCTGTAACTACATATTTCATAAAAAAGAATAAAGAAATAAAGAATATTATACAATCATTATATTTAAAAATGAGGTTTAGGGTATTTTTTACGATAATTATTTACTTATCATATTAAAAATAAAAAAATTATATTTTCAAATGATTAAAATTGGGATTATTGGAAAAGGGTTTGTAGGTAAGGCTGTAAAATACGGATTTTCATCAATGAAAGATTGTGAAATTAAAGTCTATGATAAAGATCCTGAAAAATCTGAATGTTCATTGAATGAAGTAGTAAATAATTCTGACTACTTGTTTGTTTCTGTTCCAACTCCTTCAAACCTTGACGGATCAATTAACTTAGAAGTTGTTGATTTATGTTTAAATGAAATTAATAAAGTTAACTTATCCAATCCTATTGTTTTACTAAGGTCAACTATAATTCCTGGATCTTCAAGAAAATTTCAAAATAAATATCCAAACTTAAATATTGTTTTTAATCCTGAATTCTTAACTGAAAGAAATGCAAATTTTGACTTTATAAATCAATCTAGAATTATTATCGGAGGTAAAAAAATTTATACAAAAAAAGTAGCTGATCTTTTTCAAAAAAGATTTGGGGCTAAGATACCTATTATAGAAACAAATTTTGAAACAGCTGAGCTAATTAAATATATGAATAATTGTTTTCTTGCAACAAAAGTATCATATATGAATGAAATGAAATTATTAGCAGATATTTCTGGAGCTGATTGGGATACTGCCGTTAATGGATTTTCACTTGACGAAAGAGTAGGAAATTCACACATGGATGTTCCTGGGTTTGATGGTAAACCAGGATTTGGAGGAAGCTGCTTTCCAAAAGATGTTCAAGCGTTGATTAATTATGCAAAAATAAACAACATCGATTTAAATACGTTATCAGGTGCTTGGAAAACTAATGTAAAATTAAGACCAGATAAAGACTGGGAAGCTCTGGTCGGAAGATCAGTTATAAAGGACGAGTAATTTTAATTTTGATGAATATTAGAAAATCTTTTAAAGTAAAACTTATACGCCAAGTTAAGAAATTATCAATTTTTGTTTTTTTATTATCTTTCGCTTTACCAAGTGAAAAAAATTTTAGTTTTAAGTTTAGCCAACATACAAATATAGATTCTTGGTGGATTTCAAAAAATAACTTTGGTAAAAATTTTAAAGAAAGTTCATACGATTTTTATCATACCAGAACTTTAAAAAAAACCTTCTTTAAAGTTAATATTACAAATGGCTATTCTTCTAATGATATACCAAAATTTGGTGAAACGTATTTAAAGTATGATTTCAGTAATAATACTTATTTAATAGCTGGAAGATTTTATAGAGTTTTTAGTAATTATATGAATGATGAACTCAGCTCGGGACACATTTTAATTAGTAATAACGCTAGACCAATGCCCAAATTAGGATTAAACGGTAAATTTGAAATCAAAAGAAATCAAGATGTGTATTTTTCATGGGGAATATCACATGCAAAATTTAAAAAAAATCAATATTACTCGGATGCTCCATTTCTACATGAAAAATTTGTTTACATCCATTATAATTTCAAAAAAAAGCATTTTTTAAGTGTTGGTTTAGCTCATGAAGCAATTTGGGCTGGAACAACAACTGAGATTGGATCAATCAATAATCCTGGAAATCAACCCGATACAATAAAAGATTTTTTAAAGGTGTTTATTTCTGCTGACGGACCTTTAATTGAGGGAGAAAAACATGCTAATGCACTAGGAGCTCATTCAGGTATCTGGGACTTTAACTATTTTAAAAAAGAAAATGGTAAAGAACTTTCTATTTACTATCAGCATTATTTTGAAGATACTAGCAGTCTTAGATTTGCTAATAAAACAGATGGGTTGTGGGGCATTGAAGCAACGAACTACCTTAAAAATACTAAAATTCTTCTAGAATATTTAAATACTTCAAATTGCTGTATTGATCCTCCATACCAAAACGATAATTATTATTGGAATTATCAATATTTAGACGGATGGAAATATGAAAATATGATAATTGGAAATCCTTTTATTAATGACGGAGGGCCAAGAGATGAACTGAAACTTTTTCATTTAGGCCTAAGCTATACTTTAGAAAACAAACAAATTAAGTTGAAAATGTCAAAAATTAATAAAACAAGATGGCAATCAGATCACAGCAACAAAATCCGCTATAAAATTTTATATAGTTTTTTGATTCAAAATATAAATGTTGAGTTATTTTATGGAGATGATAAAAAAATTAATAGTGGCGGATTTAATTTGTATTATGAATTTTGAAATAATCTATTTGTTTTTTGTAATAAGTTGAATTGAATTTATATCTTCTCTTGAGATGTAAGGATGCATTGGCAAACTTACTATTTTATTGGACAGTGATTCTGAAATAGGTAAATCTCCTTTTGAATATCCCAAATACTTAAAAGCATTCATTAGATGAATAGGAAATTTATAATAAATAACAGTTGGAATATTATTTTTAGATAGTCTTGTAATCAAATCATCACGTTTTTCTTTTGAGCCTAATACTACTGAAAATAATGCAAGAGCAGACTGATAATCTTTTGGAAGATATTGTGAATTATTTAAGAATTTTCTATAGCAAGAACTAACTGTATTCCTCATTTCCAACTCTTCATCAAAAATTTTGAGCTTTTCCAATAAAACAGCAGCTTGAATACTATCAAGCCTACCATTTAATCCAATCATTTCACTATTATATTTATCTTGTTTAGTTCCATGAATACGGATTGCTTTACATTCTTCAGCTAAGCTGTCATCATTTGTAAAAATAGCACCACCATCTCCATAACAACCAAGAGGCTTTGCGGGATAAAAAGAAGTTGCAGCAACATCTCCAAATGTACCAACCCTTTTACCTCTTATTGATCCTCCAAAACTTTGAGCTGCGTCCTCAATAACTTTCAAATTATATTTTTTAGCAATTTTATCAATTATTCTATATCTTGCAGGTAATCCAAATAAATCTACAGGAATGATTGCTTTTGGTTTAAGCTTTCCTTCCTTAATTACTTTATTTATTTCAATTTCTAACATACCACAATCAATATTGTAAGTTGATTCATATACATCTACAAACACAGGGGTTGCACCAAGTATAGAAATTACTTCTGCAGTTGCAACATAAGTAAAAGGTGTAGTAAATACTGCATCTCCAGGACCTATCCCCCATGCCATGAGTGGAATTAAGAGCGCATCCGTTCCAGAAGAACATGAAATAGCATGCTTAACACCACAATAATCTGCTAATTTTTCTTCAAGTTCAAAAACTTCTGGTCCCATAATATATGCACCATGATCAAGAATTTTATTAATTCTTTTTTCAAGAGGTTTTCGTATGCGTTTTTGTTGAGTCTTTAAGTCTAAAAATTCCATAATTGGATAGTAAATTAACGAATTTATTTTCTGAATGATAAAAATTAATTAAAAATTGGTTTTTAAAAAGAATATTTGTTAGAGAGTAATTAGAAAATTATAATGTTAAATAATCGTTTGTTTTTTTGATATAAATAGTTGAACTTTGCCAAAGGATACTCGCGTGTATCCTAAGTTAATATATTAATATATGAAGATAACCGAGAAAAAGGAGTTAACTATGAATCGTTCGATTCTTGGTGCGCTAGTTGGAATCATTATGATTTCAGGCGCTCTCTTTGGTCAAGGTACTATCTCTGGATCTGTTTCAGATGCGGATGGTAATGCTTTACCAGGGGCAAATGTTGTAGTTGAAGGAACTACACTAGGTGCCGCTGCTACTTTAAGTGGTGGATATTCTATTAATGTTCCTGATGGTAGCTACACAGTAACTGCCAGTGTTGTCGGTTACAAATCTTCAAGTGCAACAGTAAGAGTTTCAGGTTCTAACGCATCTGCAAACTTTACACTGGAATCAGCATCCGTCGCGTTAGGCGGTGTTGAAGTACTTGCTGAACGTGTAGACAACACCTCAGCAATCCCATTTAACGAATACACTAAAGCTGATATTGATTTCAGATTAGGTGGTCGTGGATTGCCAAAAGCTCTATCAACCCTACCAAACGTTTACGTTGAAAATGGTGGTGGTTGGGATGATGAAAATGTATATGTTCGTGGTTTTGACGATCGTTACACATCATATTTAATTAACGGTGTTCCTATGAATGACATGGAAAACGGTAATTTATACTTCTCTAATTGGAGTGTACTTGCTGACGTTGCATCTGTTGTTCAGGTTCAAAGAGGAGCAGGATCCGTTAATCTTGCAACACCAAGTTTAGGTGGTGTGGTGAACTTTATGAGTGCACCTGCATCAACTGAACCTGGCGTTGTTCTAAAACAAGAAGCCGGTGAACATCAGTACTCAAAAACTGCTGTTACTGTTAACACTGGTTTATTAATGGATGGTAAACTAGCAATGATGGCTTCAGCTTCAAGAAGAACTGCTGATAAGCTTTTTGCTGTGGGTACTTATTCAGATGCTTGGTCTTACTACTTTAATGCATCATACTCCGTAAACAATGATAATCGTTTAGAGTTTATCGCATTAGGTTCTCCTCAGTTTCATGGACAAAATTTTTGGAATAATCGTATTTCAAACTATAGTCATGAATTAGCACGTGAAATGGGTGTTGCTGAAGAAGACTTAAGAGATGAGTATGGTCTAGATTATAATCCTAGAGCTGACTATCTAGAAACTCCTTACACTGGTAAGAGAGCTGTAGCTAGTTGGGTACCATTTGATGGTTGGAATTATAAAGTGAGAGATCAACGCTCAACAACTATGATTAATGAAAGAAACAATTATTTCCACAAACCAATTGTTCAGTTGAACTGGTATTCAAACCTAGATGAATCAACAACAATGGCTACTTCTTTCTACTACTCCGGTGGTGAAGGTGGTGGTTCTGGTTCTGCTGGTTCTATCCTTTGGGGTAGCAACGGTACAAGAGATTACGACGCAACAATTGCACGTAACATGTCCGATGCACAATGGAAAGATGGCTACGGCTATCAGTCCAGAGGTGTCCTAAGAGGTAGTAGAAACAACCAGTCTACCTATGGAATTATGTCTAAAATGGAAAAAGAGATGACTGATACTGTATCTATGACTGTAGGTCTTGATGTCAGAACTGCTAAAGTTGAACACTATCGTCAAGTTTATGACTTACTAGGTGGTGACTTCTTCTATAACACATCTAATCCAAACTGGACAGAAGAACAAAGACATAGAACACTTGGTGACAAGCTATACTATGACAACACTAATACTGTTGACTGGTTAGGTGGATATGTTCAAGCAAATTATGATGATGGTGCAGGAACAAACGCTTTTGCAATGTTTGGTGCTACAACTGCTAGCTACACAGCACAAGATCATTTCACGCTTGATAATTTAAAAATTGAAGCTGATGCTGAATTAGGATATCAAATGAAGCTTGGTGGAAGTCGTGCTTTAAGCGATGTATGGCAATTATTTGGTAACGTAAGTTACTCTGCTATGACACCATCATTAGATAAACTTATTGATGATGTAAACATGATCAAGAACGAAGGCTTTGAGAATGAAACAGCTACATGGTTTGATGTAGGTACTAGATTTAAGTCACTAAACGGCCAGTGGGCTGGTAGTTTAAATTACTACTATGCACTATGGTCTGATAGAGCTCAAAGTGGTACTTCTGAAGACTTAAATGGTGTTGAATCATTCTTCAGCATTACTGGATTAAGCGAATTGCACCAAGGGCTAGAATACTCTATTGCATATCAGCCAATTCCAGTTTTAAGAATAGATCTTAGAGGTCATGAAAGTGACTGGAGATTTACTGATGACTTAACATACACATATAATGCAATTGAAGGTGATGATACAAGTTCAGAAACCTTCGATTTATATGTAAAAGATGTGATGATTTCAGGTGCTCCACAGTCACAAACTGTATTAATGGTAACTGGTTTCTTTAACAGATTAAAAGCATCTGTTGAAGCTGAATCTTTTGCTAGACAGTACCCAAGATGGGGTTATGATGGCTCTATTCAGGACTTAGCATTCTTACTTGGTGAAGGTAACACTTTTGCTGATGATGCTTATGAAACTGAAAGAAAAACCATCTATAACTTACAGTTAAGCTATGGTACAGAGATAATGGATAGAGACGTAACATTTAATTACTCTATATTCAATGCAACTGATGAATTATACATCGGTGACTTTGTAGACGCTTACGATGGTTCTGGAGACGTTGCAAACTTAAGAGTTCGTATGGGTGCTCCAAAACAATTTAATTTTGGGGTAACTATCAACTACTAAGTTGAATAATATCTGATTATTAAATAATAAAAGCCCTCTTTTTTAGAGGGCTTTTATTTTATGAGATTTTTTTTTGGAGCTCTTCTAGTTTACGAATTAAACTAGTATCTAAATTTTGATTATTATCCTCGGCAATACGAATTTGATTTCTTATTTGACTAATTTCTTTTTTGATAGATAAATCTTCTAATGTTTTGATACAATCACTTAAAATGATTGATTCATTTTCTTTTTCAGGAACATCTACTGCTAAAGCTGCAATCATATTACGCTCTTCTGGACTATCACCAATGAATTCGAGAAGTTGAGCAATATTATTATATGACCCTTCATGTTCTTTTATTGATTTAATAATATTATAGCAGAGCTTGTTATCAAATAAAGATAAAGTAATTTTTTCGGCTAACGCGGAATTATGTATTAATAATTTTAAAATTTCTAATTGGGCAATATCAGATTTTGAATCAAAATTTCTGATGGATGTTTGTTCGGAATCGTTCGTTTCATTCCTTGAAGTCTTTCGTGTTGTAATTCGATCAAATCGATTTAAAATTTCTCCTTCAACTACACCAAGTTCATTAGAAAGTCTTTTGATTAAATCATTCCTAATAATAACATCTTGAACTAATTTTATTTCCTCGATTGATTCATTTAAAAATTTTGATTGATCAGATGCACCTTTTGCTAAAATACTCTTTTTTGTAATAATATAATTAAGTGGATGAACCGCCTCCTTGATGAGCTGTTTAAATGAATTTTTGTTATTTTCTTTTAATTTAAAGTAATCATCAGGATCAAGCTCATTACCTAAATCAAGAATTCTTACCTCGAAACCATTTTGCATTAAAATATATCCGGTTCTAATCGCAGCATTTATACCTGCATTATCAGAATCATAAGTTAATATAACGCGGTTTGTATATTTATTTAATGCTAGTGCATGTTTTGAAGAAAATGCTGTTCCAGACGTTGCTAAAACATTTGTAAAACCCTTTTCATATAATCTTAAAAAATCTGTCTGTCCTTCAACTAAAAGAACATAATTTTGTTTACGAATTTCTGGCATTGTTTGATATGAGCCGTAAAAAACTTTACTTTTTTGAAATAATAGTGTTTCAGGTGAATTAAGATATTTCACATCTTCTTTTTCTGATAAGCTCCTACCGCTAAAACCAATTACTTTTCCAGAAGGACTAAAAAAAGGAAACATTATTCTATTTCTAAACCTATCCATAAATCCTTTTTTCCCTTTGGAAAAAAGGCCAGATTTTTCAATAACTTCGTTATCAAATTTATTTTTTAACTCATTATAGAGCTGATCCCATGAATCGCTAGCAAAACCAATGGAAAATTTTTTGATAATTGTATCATCAAAAAATCTATCTTTCATATAAGATTTTGCTTTTATTCCTTTTTTTGAAGATAAGTTATTTATAAAAAAAAGATTTGTAAGATTATGAATTTCATAAAGTTGATCATATAAATTGCTTTGCTGCTCATCACCAACTTCAATTATTTCAATGTTGTATTTTTCAGCAAGCGATCGAATTGCTTCAGAAAAACTAATCTTTTCATATTCTATAAGAAATTGTACTGAATTCCCACCTTGACCAGAACCAAAATCATACCACATATTTTTGTCAGGTGCTACACTGAATGATGGCTTTGTTTCGGATCTAAATGGACTTAATCCAAAATAATTTTTTCCTCTTTTTTTTAAATCAACATATTGTGAAATGACCTCAAAGATATCAACTTCTTCTAAAACTCTATTTATTGTTTCTTGTGCTATTCTTCTCATTAATTAAAAATATAGTCTTTGATAGGTTCCAGTAAAACAAGAATTTTTGACTGTTCGAATAAAATCTCATAAAGCCTTACTGAAATATATTTTTCAAAAAGACCAGTAAATAAAACTAAACTTATTGCTCCTTTAAATATACCTAACATAAAACCTAAAATGTTGTTGAGTGCTTTATATGATGAAATACTTCCATCAAATAAAAATAGTAATAAGCTTGTTAACAGTCTCAAAATCACAAGAGATATTGCAAATATTATACCAATGGAAAAAAATATTATTATGGTAGTGTTTATGGATACATATTTTGAAATAAATAAAGATAAATCTACATAAAAAAATAATGTAATTGATATACCTACAACAAGATTTAAAAAATCAGTGAGAGATTCAATAAAGCCCTTTCTCATGCCAAATACGCCCATGGTAAGAAATATCATTAAAAACAGGAAATCAATAATCATTTTTATGAAAGTAATTCTT
Organism: Fidelibacterota bacterium SCGC AAA298-D23; assembly: GCA_000402655.1. Taxonomy (GTDB): domain Bacteria; phylum Fidelibacterota; class Marinisomatia; order Marinisomatales; family Marinisomataceae; genus Marinisoma. The sequence continues at coordinate 259,881 of AQSI01000001.1, read as the reverse complement.
TGACGATAGATTGTGCTAAATTTCCGTCAATCTTTCCAGCACCCTGTTTCATCACCTGCGGCATAACTTTACCAAAATCTGACATTTGTGAAGCTCCAACTTCCGAAATAATATTTTCAACTAAACTTCTCACTTCATCTTCGTTCATCATTGATGGTAAATATAATTCTACAAATTGTAATTCATTCATTTCAGCTTCAACTAAATCGTCTCTATTACCTTCTTTATACATTCTTATGGATTCTTTGTGTTGTTTAGCTGCACTTTGAAGTACTTTAATTACCTCTGGGTTTGTTAATTCATGTCCAACTTCAATAGCTTTATTTTTACATTTAGATATCAAAAGCCTTAAAGCTCCTGCTTTTGCTTTATTCTTATTCTTAAGTGCTTCCATCATGTCTTTTTCAATCTGTTTTAGCATTATTTTTCTCTTTCATTAATTGTTTTCATCGCAAGAAGAATTTGGTCCTGATTATTTTCGAAACCAATAAATCTTCTACCTCTTTTTTTAGCAACGACTCCAACAGCACCTACATTCATAAATGGATCAAGAATCCAGTTTAGCTTAAAACTACTTGCTTTAACTATTCTGTGAACAATTTCTTCATAATCAAGATGAAACCATAAGTTGTCCTTAATCTCTTCAGGTTTAGGGTTATTTATATTTTTACCGTTTACGATGTAATTTTGATTAAAAATGTAATCATTTGTTTTTGTAGCAAACCAGATATCTGATATTTTATTTTTCCATTGTGATAATTCAGAATTTTCTATTTGCCTTTCAGCTGTAATTCTTGATTGAATAATAAAATTTTTTCCAAGGACTGAATGGTAAAGCGATGAAGACTCCCATGGGCATATTATATATATTGAACCACTAGTTGTTAAAACTCTCTTGCATTCTGAAACCCAATCTTCTATCCATCTAATATATGACGAATAAGACATGCCACTGTTCGGCTCTAATGCAGGCTCAGTTACAATCAAATCAATAGACTCACTTGGAATCTTTTTTAGTCCGACTAATGCATCAACTTTAAATAAACCTTCTTTGAGCTTATCTTGGAAATGAATATCAATTTCTGTTTTTAAAGCAGGTAAATATTTATTTAAATCTTTTACTGTTAAAATATCTTTGTTCACTGCGATAATTTAATCTTATAAAGTTAATTTAAAAATTGTAAGTTTTTAAAATGAATGACCTAAAAGAAATCAAAATTGCAATTAGTTCTCTTCCAAAAAATGGCTGGTGGAATAATGGAATAATTGCTTATCATGACAACGATATGATGAGTGATGGTGCAGTGCCTAATCAGGAACTGTTAAAAAAGGAGCATAAAAATTTAATTGATAAGCTTCATGAACATTCGCTTAAAACAATAAGTATTGCTTTTAAACCTGAACTTGAAACAAACAGAAAATATGACTTTGTTTTTATGCGAGATCACTTTTTATGTAATAATGATAAAGATATTGTGATGTGCAACATGAAGCTTTCGGAAAGGATGAATGAAGGAGAGTACGTTATCTCTACTTTAAATGATTTACAATATAAAGTTTCATTTTTAGACGAGAAATGCATAGCAGAGGGTGGAGAATTCTTTTTTCTTCCTAAAGAAAATATGTTATTAGCAGGTCAAGGCAGAAATAACCTTAGAGGAGCAGAGCAGATGGCTGAGAAGCTTAAGATATCTAATCTTCATATTATAAACTCGAATGGATATCATCTAGATACTTCAATTTCTCCAATTTTTAATAATGAATATGATTGCATTGGAATAATATGTGCTAAAGAAGTATTTAGTGATAAAGAAATACATGATTTAAGAAACATTTGTAAATCAAATCAATGGGAATTAATAGAAATTGAGCATCAAGATATCAACTCATCATTAAGTTTTAGAACAGCAATGAATGGCCTTACCCTTCCAGGTCTTTTCATTGGAAGTAAAAACTTTCATCAAAAGCAAATATCAGATTTTGCTTTATCAAATAACATAATTTTTGATTCTGCTAATGTGTCTCAATTTAACTTAAGTGGAGGTTCGGTTCATTGTCTGACCAATGAACTATTTTAAATATGAATAAAATCTTCATATTTTTTATTGCGTTTTTTCTTTTAGGTGGAGCTAAAGATAAAGGAGCTCTTAAAAAAGAAATAATTAATTTTGACGAAAAGATAAGAGAATACTATGTTTCACTACCTGAAGATACATCCAAACCTTTTCCTATGATTATTAATTTTCATGGTTTTTTAAGTCATGCAATGGATCAACAAGGATTTTCACAAATGGATAATTACGCTCATCAAAATGGCATAGGAGTAATTTATCCTGAAGGTATTAAAAGATCATGGAACGTAGGTAAAGCTATATTGAATGATGAAAATGATATTGGTTTTGTAAATGCACTTATTGATTCAGTTTCGTTAAAATATAATATCGATTCTAATCGTATATATGCTTGCGGATTTTCAAATGGTGGCACCTTCTCTTACGAGCTTATGTGTGGCCTATCTAATAAAATAGCTGCATTTGGATCTGTTGGAGGAAATTTTAGTATTAATGAAAACAGATTGTGTAACATAGATAGGGAAATTCCTTTAATTCATATTCATGGTACTAGAGATAGATTGCAAAAATATAATCATTCAGATGGAGATTTTTTGAGTACACTTGAATCGGTTAATTATTGGGCTAAATACAATCAATTGGATATAAAAGTAGTTGAAAATATCGAAGATATTCATAAAAAAGATGGTACAACAGTTGAAAAGTATATTTATAGTAAAAATAATTCTAATACACAAGTAATTCATTTTAAGGTGGTTAAAGGCGGGCATCTATGGCTTGGCTCACCAATAGCAGATTGGCTTACCCTGAGACTATTTTTTGGCAGAAACAATCATGAAATAAATTCTAGCAAAGAAATTGTTGATTTTTTTCTAAAATATAAATTATCAGATTTTAATTAGGGAAGTCATCTCCTAAGGATTCCCACAAATATAGAGTAGCAATAGTCTTATAAGGAGACCACTTATTAGCTATTTCAATAATTTGCTCTATGGAATCAACATGATATTTACTCTTAATAACGTTGATTAATGCCAAGTCTCCATCGGGAAAGATATCCAGATTATTTTTCGAAAAAATCAAAAACATGTCAATAGTCCAATTCCCAATTCCTTTAATTTTAATTAGCTCATCACGTATGAATGAAGGATCATTGGTTTTTTTCAGTGAGCATATTTGTTTTTGATTATAAAATACATTTTCTATATAGATTTTTTTTCTATTTGAGATTCCTATTTTCTTCCATTCATCTTGACTCCAGCCTGGGATATTATCTTGGTTAGCATTATAGTAATCAATAAACCTATTAAAAATACTGATACCAGCTTTGGTTGATATCTGTTGAAAAATTATATACTTACATAAATCAAGTACATAATCTTTAGATTTTGAAATCTGCGGTTTTTTATTTTGTGCTATAATTTTTTTTAAAATTTTATCTTTTTTTGATAAAAAAGTAATATGATTTTTATTAATCATTATTGATTCTTAAAAAACTGCCAAATTAATTCGGAAGTATTTATGTCATGACCCCAGCTTCTGTTCCACCATATGTGCCCTTCACCTTCCAGTGAGTACAATTCAACAGATTTGTCTTCTTCGCAGTTATATGATATAAGTCTCTTAGTTATTCTACCATCTCCATTAAAATCTGGAAGATTTATTTCAATTTGTGAATTACATACATTATGAGTTTTCCAAAAAGCGTGAGCGTCTTTTGCTGACAAACTCCACTCAACCCCATCATATGGAACTACACCATCTGCTGTACCATGAAAATGAATGGTACTAGTTTTTTTTGGTGGATTACATTGATAATATCCAGACATGGAACCTGTAACAGACCCAACGCTATTAATTTCGTTTAGTTCACAAGCTAATCTATAACTCATAAATCCTCCTAAAGACATTCCTGTTGAAAATATTTTTGAACCATCAATATTATAGCTTGCCTTAAAATATTTTATCAATGCTTTAAAAAGTCCTACATCATCAACGAAATTGAATGTAGGAACAACATTTACATTCCATCCGGTATTTCCAAAAGCATCAGTTGTTCCTTGAACATAGACTACTATGAAATTTTCCTGATCTGCAATTTGATCGAAACCAGAATACCGTCTCATTGAAGGAGCCTGCCCGGTGTAACCATGTAATACAAATACTAATGGCAATGATTGAGTTTCGTAATCAAAGTTTGGTGGAACATGAACAATAAAACTTCTTTGATAGTTTCCATAGTTTGTTGAAAAAGAAGCTGTTTGGTCATTATATGTAGTAATTAATTCAACTGTTAATTCAGAAATCGTTTGATTTCCTCCTCCTGTAAATCCTCCTCCACTATCTCCATCATCACCACTATCAGTTAAAATACTTTCTGAGTTTATGTCAGAAGCACAATTTAAAATGATTAGAGTGCAGAATAATATGGTAAAAAGCTTATTCATTTATAGTCTTAATAATTTTATCTATTTCATTAAAAAGTTCTGCAGTAGAGGAATTATTATAAATTATAAAATCTGCATGTTTAATTTTTTGACTATCTTCCATTTGTAATTTTGTTCTATCAATTATTGTTTCTTTTGATAAGTTATTTCTTGCAAGAGCTCTTTGAATTCTAATTTCTTCATCTGCTACTACCAAAACTAGTTTTGATCCGTTACTTTTATGGTACTCAAACATCCCAGACTCAATAATGAGAGCTGCGTCAATAATAAATAGGTTATAAGAATTTTCTTTCTCTTTTATTCTTTCTAAAATCATTTGATTGATTATAGGATGAATGATATTATTTAATTTTTTTTGAGATTCTTTATTTTGGAAAGCTTCATCAGCTATTGATTTTAAAGATAAGTCAGAAATGTTTGGAAATGTTTCTTTTATCTTGCCTTTAACAATATCATCATTAAGTAGTTTTTTTGCCTCTTCATCTGCATTAAAAATATACGCTTTATATCTATCTTTTAAATATGCGGATAGTATGCTTTTACCTGATGCAATACCACCAGTAATTCCTACTACTTTCATTATGGGATACGCTTTAAAATTCTCTCTGTGACTTTATCGATTGTTCCATCACCATCAATATTAATTATATTACCATGGTAAAATTCAATTAATGGAGCAGTTAATTCTAAATAAACATTTTGACGATTTTTAATAACTTCTTCCGTATCATCAGCTCTACCAGAATTTTTAGCCCTTTCAACTAATCTTCTTATTAGAACATCTTTGTCAACTTCTATATTAATTATGGCATCAATATCTTGATTTAAAGATTGGAAAATTTTTGATAAACCATCAGCTTGAGGAATTGTTCTTGGAAAACCATCTAGTATAACTCCCTCATCCTTTAATTCAGTTAATGTTGAATTCATCATTTCTAATAGAACTTCATCTGGCACAAGATTTCCTGCGTTCATGTATGTTTGTGCCTTTAATCCAACTTCTGAATTTCTATCAATCTCTTTTCTAAGAATATCTCCAGTAGAAAGGTGCACCAGGTTAAATTTTTGTGCAAGAATTTTAGCTTGAGTTCCTTTGCCTGCTCCTGGGGGACCCATAATTAAGAGTTTCATTTAAATACCTTGAGATTTAGGTGGATCAAAAATCGCCTGCATAACAATTGCTAATTTGGTAGGTTTATTTTTTAGCTTATTTTGTAATGTAAGTAATTTTTGCTCTGAATGAGTTACAACATTATTGGTGTTTATTCTGGATTGTAAATGATCTAAATGCTTGTCTTTTATGTTAATAGTTGAATCCTCTTTATCAACTATATTCAAATCAGGTACTTCGTTAATAACTGATTGATTTGATTGTTTTGATTGATGTTGAGTAAGTAAATCATCATTAGACTGTTGATTAATATTTGAAGCTAAATCATCATCTAGATTCAATGCAGACTTCTCCATTGCTTCATCCAAAAATTCAAAAATATTATTAAAATCTGTCCTTGAGTTTCTGTTTTCAGTTTGAGGTGAAGGTTCTACAACTTGAAATTCTTCTGCTTCTACCTTTTTCTGCCTACTTCTATAGGCAGAAAAAAGATAGAATAGGAGAATAATTCCCCAATATATCAACTCTTCCAAATCTAATCCTCAGATTCGTCTTGTTTATCATCTGTGACACCAGCAATTGATTGTCTCATGGAAGTATCAGATGCAATATTATCTAACTTATAATAATCTAATACACCCAAATTGCCTTTTTTAAAAGCATCTGCCATAGCTAAAGGTACTTCAGACTCTGCCTCTACCACTTTTGCTTTCATTTCTTGCTCTAAAGCAACAGCCATAGCTCTTCTAGTTTCAGCTTTAGCTTGGGCCACTCTCAAGTCTGCTTCTGCCTGATCAGCTTGTAATTGTGCACCAATATTCTTTCCTACATCAATGTCCGCAATATCAATTGAAAGAATTTCAAAAGCTGTTCCTTTATTTAGACCTTTATCTAATACTGTTTTTGATATTGAATCAGGATTTTCAAGTACAGCTTCATATGTTTCTCTTGAACCGATTGCACTTACAATACCTTCACCTACTCTTGCAATAATAGTGTCTTCGGTTGCACCCCCAACAAGGTTTGGAATATCTGTTCTTACAGTCACTCTTGCTCTTGCTCTCACCTCGATACCATCTTTAGCAACAGCTGATAGCTTACCATCCACAGGAGCATCAATTACTTTAGGATATACGCTTGTTTGGACAGCAGATAAGACATCTCTTCCTGCTAAATCAATTGCTGTTGCAATTGAATAAGTTAGTTCAATTCCTGCTTTTGTGGAGGCAATTAATGCATCAACGACTTTATCAACATTTCCACCAGCCATGTAATGTACTTCAAGGTCGCCGGTTGATATGTTATCAAGGCCTGCCTTCCTTGCAGCGATTAAACCATTTACAATAACTCCTGGGGGCACACGTCTAAATCTCATACCAACAAGACCTAGTATCGTTACATTTCCTCCTCCAATACTAAAAATAGCTTGTAACCACAGACCGACTGGCACAATCCATAATAGCAATAAAATAAATAAAATTAACGGTATGGCAACAAATAGTCCCATTACTCCTCCTTCATGTGTTATATATCAAATTTACGTTTTTTGCAATCAATGTAATATGATTACTCAACTTTACTTCTATTTTTAAAGTTCTTTTTTAAGGTTGTTTTATTAGAATCACTATTTACTAATTTTTGAAAAAAAGTAGATTTACCAATTAACCTCAAAATAAAAATTATACCAAAAATTCCCACAACAATTGCCCATGAAAATCCATCTAAAGCTTCGGAATAAACTTCAGGACTTACAGGTACATCAGGAATCAATAATAAATACAATCCATAAAATAGTACAACTATACCAGTAATTCCGAAAACTCCAAAGCCAGGAATTGCGACAGCTTCAACAAATAGAAGCACCAGACCTAATAAAACTATAAGAAGATCTGTTGAGGAAGCTAGTTGTGTTAAATATCCAGCTCCTAGCGCTAGAGTCAAACAAATAATACCAATAGTTCCACCTATGCCCCATCCTGCGCTATACAACTCAGATATCACTCCAATGGTACCAAAAGTAGTTAATAATGATGAGACTGTGGGGTTGGTCAATATTCTAACAACATTTTCGGACCAGTTTTCGCCTACAATGACTATTTCATAATCTTCAATTTTTAAGGACGAAAGTACCTCTTCAATATTCTCACCTTTACCATCAGCAATTCCATACTTTAATGCTAACTCGGTAGTTAGTGTAATTAATTTTCCTTCTTTTCTTCCCTCAATATCATCTACTTGGAGTGTATCTCCTTCAACAACTAGATATTCAAAACTCAATTCTTCATCAACCATTCCGCGCGCAATATCAGGATTTTTACCTGATTTTTCTGCTGTTGCAGCCATTTCTTCTCTCATATAACTTTGAGATTTCTCTGATTGTTTCGAACCTGACATATCAACAACGCTTGTAGCCCCAATAGTAGCACCACCTGTCATATAAATTTGATCACAAGATAGTGATATTAAGGAGCCTGCAGAAATAGCTCTTCGATTAATAAATGCAACTGTCTCTATTTCAGTAGATGATATAGAATCTTTAATTTGCGTAGCAGCATCAACACGCCCACCAAAAGTATCAATATCGAAAATAATAAGTGAAGCATTATTAGTTTCAGCTAAATCAATCGCTCTAGAAACCAATCCTGGAATACCAAGATCAATCACATCTTGTATAGGGACAACATACACTTTTTTGCTTGTCTGTTCTGCAAAAATGAATGCAGAAAGTAGAAAAGCAATAACTATTAATATGTTCTTAAATTTTGTTTTCATTACTAATTCAAAGATTTACATTATGGAGATGTATTTTTTTTTAAAAGTGTTTTCTTCGTACTTAAGAAATGCTCCAATATTTGCATATAATATTACCTATAAAATAATTTATAGTCTACTATTCCATGTGTTAAAAATGAGGAAAAAAGTAGTATTAATCAATTTACGTTGGGCATTTAAGAATAAAAGTGAAGACTGGTACCAAAATACGATGCAAAAGTGCTATGAATTTTTTAGTATAGAATTTTTGGATTTTTTATCGTTTCCAAAATATTACGACTTCTCAAACATGAAATTCAAAAATTTAGAAGTATTAGATGCAGCTCATGCTGAAAATAAGGGAGTCATTCTTGTTGGCTCTCATTTTGGATCTTTTGATAAATTATTTTATGCATTGTACAAAAAAGAATATGTTTTAACAGGAGTTGCCTACAAACAAAATAGTAATGGTGCAGACATTTTTTTTAAAGAAATCCGAGAGAATTTTTTTGAGAATCAATTATATAAAGGTGGGGATATCAAACAATTAAAACATTCGTTGGCTAAAAATAATATTTTGGTTTTATTAAGCGATCAGGATGCAAAGAAAAAAGGGGTTATATCTCAATTTTTTGAAATTGATTCATCGACTCATTCAGGTGCTGCTATATTAAGCAAAAGGAATAAGAGTCCTATTGTTTACACAAGCATTACAAAAAAAGATGAAGTATACGAGATAGAATTTAAAAAAATTGATACTTCTGGTAGTATCAACGATATCGTACAACAATATACTTATGAAATTGAAAAAACAATTATCAAAAATCCAGAGCAATATTTTTGGTTTCATAAGAGATGGAAGTCAGTTAGAAAATATCAATGAAAAGAGTTAAAACAGAAGATTCAAATTCAGTTGATATATTTGTTAATGCATTGAAAAATAATCAAATCATCGCATACCCAACAGATACCATATACGGTTTAGGTACAGATATAAATAATAATGAAGGAATTGATAGAATAAATTCTATAAAAATGAGAAAACAGCCAATGAGTGTTGCATTAGGCAGCTTTGAAATAATTAAAAATAATATTAATGCTGAAGAAGATATATTAATTAAAATTGAAGAAATTCTCAAAGATGGTAGTACCTGTATAGTAAAATATAATCCTGGTTCTTTAAATGATAAAATTGCTAAGGATGGTAAAATAGGTTTCAGAATTCCTAATCATGATTATTTAAAATCTGTATTAAAGAAATATCAAAAACCAATTACAACAACGAGTATTAATAAAACAGGTTCAGTGCCATTATATATTCCAGATGAAATCGAAGAAAAATTTGGAGATAAAATTGATTTGTTAATTGATGGTGGTATAATTAAAAATAATCCTTCAAAAATTTTTATGTTTGAAGCGGATGCAGTAAAACAAATACGATAGATGAAACTAATAATTCTTCTTATTTTGAGTTCTTTAACATTAATGGCGAATACTCCAAGCAATCGTTTTAATTCAAAAGTAAAATATGAATACAATGTATATCTTGAAGTATTAAATCTAAAGCTAGGAGAAGCTTCTTTGTCTATAAAAGACCCGGATAATATAGAAGGGATAAATGTTTATCACTTAAATTTTAATGTTCGAACTACTAAACTAGGAGATTCAATCTATAAAATTCGAAATAAGATTGATGTTTGGATCAATCAAGAAAATCTTAATGTTGTAAAGCAAAATAAGAGTATAAGAGAGCTACGAAAAAAGAAAAATTCTGAAACTATCATTAGGAATCAAAGTGGTATGACTAATGGTAAAGAATTCATTGTTAATGAAAACAGTTTTGATCCTTACTCACTAATATTAATACTATCAGAATTTAACATCCCAAATAATCAATCAAAAAAATTTAATATAGTTGATGCTGGAAAAAGTAGAGTGATAGAAATCAAAAATCTAGGAACTAAAGTGATAAAAACACCATATGGAGATAAACAAGGATATACTTTATCTCCAGTTCAAAATGGACAACCAGTTCTTAAAAATAAAGGTGATATGGAAGTAATTTACGCTCCTATCAAAGATATTTTAGTTCCAGTAAGAATATTAATTAAACTAGGTAGTGGGGTAATTGAATTAAGACTTAAGAAAATACTCGAATAATATCATTAAGAAGTAAAAAAACCATTAATGATAATAGTATAAACATACCTACTGATTGAATTCTAATTCTTGCCTTTACTGAAAGCTTTCTTCCCATTAAAACTTCAATTAGTATTAAAGCAATATGCCCTCCATCAAGTCCAGGAATAGGTAAAATATTTATATAAGCAAGATTTACACTAATTAATGCCATCAAAAAAAGAAAGGGGACTAATCCAGCTTGTGCTGCTTGACCCGCCATGTCACCAATCATAATTACACTTCCTACCTCATCTCGAGATACATTCCCTTGGAAAATCATTTTAAGAGATGATGTCATTAAAGTCATTGCCCACTTAGTTTCATTAAAGCCATAAACAATAGCTTCTTGAAAATTTAGCTGAACTGGAACTTGAGATTTTGAAACTCCCAAAGCACCCACCTGTTGATCAACTCTACCAGTAGATATATTAGGTCTTGAACCAAGAGATGCTTCAAATGATAAAATTTCTTCGCTTCTTTCAACAGTAATTGGTATTGTTCTATTAGGGTACTTTTCAATAATTACAACAGCCTCATTCCAGGTGTTGACTTCGATGTTATCAATAGATAATATTTTATCTCCAGAAATGATTCCAGCAAGTTCAGCAGATTGTTCAGGAACGACATAATCAATGGTTGTATCATTATTTTCTACTTTAGTATCACCTTGTAGATTTCCTATTAAAACAAAAACAAAAAAGGTTAAGATTAAGTTCATTATTACACCTGCACTCATTACCCATATTTTTTGTAATGCATTTTTTGATTCGAGTTCATCATCGGCGCCTTTGAAATCACTATCCATACTCTCGTCAAGAATACCTTTCATTTTTACGTAACCTCCCAAAGGTAACAAGCCTATTGTATATACTGTTTCTGAAGGCGTATTAAAAGAACTAAAAGTGGTGGAAAAAACTTTTTTCCATTTAATTCTTTTTTTATGAAAAGCAAAAAAGAATATGTCAACTACTAGACCTTTTTTTGTTTTGGTAAAATCAATAAAATTTGGTGGCATACCTACTGAGAAACGTTCAACTCCGACGCCTACGCTTCTTGCTGCCCAAAAGTGTCCTAATTCGTGCACAAAAACAATTACACCAATCAATACTATAAATGCTAAAATATATATCATGTTGTCCTAATTTGAGTTCAAATATAATTGAATATTTTTATCTAAGATAAATAATTCTTCTAAAGATGGTAAATCATCAGATGCAAATTCATTTACCACTTCTTGAATTAGATAAAATATTTCGTTAAAAGAAATTTTTCGATCTAGAAACCTCTCCACAATATAATCATTTGCCATACTCATTACTGCCACTCTATTTCCTCCTAAATTTATAAGCTCTTCAACAAGTGACAAAATCGGGTATCTTTCTAAATCGGGTTTTCTAAAATCTAAATTCAGATTTTCAAAATCTAAACTTCCAACAGAAGAGTTTGTTCTGTTTGGAAAGGTTAAAGCATACTGAATTGGTACTTTCATATCTGGTAAACCTAAGTGAGCTTTATATGAACCATCAACAAACTCAACCATCGAATGAACGATGGATTGAGGATGGATAGTAATTTGTATCTTATCAAGTTTTATATTGAATAGCCATAATGCTTCTATTAATTCTAATGCTTTATTCATCATTGTGGCAGAATCAATTGATATCTTTGCGCCCATATCCCAATTAGGATGTTTGAGTGCTTGATCAGGTGTAATAGTATTAAACTTATCAATCGGCGTTTCAAGGAAAGGTCCACCGCTGCCTGTAAGAATTATTTTTTTTAATTCTTTAAGATTTTCTCCATTCAAACATTGAAAAATTGCTGAATGTTCACTATCAACAGGTATTATATTCACGTTATTTTTTTGAGCTAAAGGCATAATAATATGACCTCCCAACACTAACGACTCTTTGTTGCTTAAAGCAATATCTATACCATTTTTAACTAATTCTATGGTAGGTTTTAAACCTGCAGTACCAACAATAGCATTAATTGCTAAATCTAAATTATCAAATGGAATATTACATGAGGCATTATTACCAGTTATAAGCTTAATATTATTTTCTTTGCATAGATTGAAAAGATTATGAGAAGGATCAATGACTTCAATCGCAACAAAATTAGGTAAATATTCTTTAGTTTGTTCAAAAATAAGGTCTGCATTTGAATAACAACTTAGACCAATAACTTTATGAGATTTACTTTTTGAAATTACATCTAACGATTGAATCCCTACCGACCCTGTAGACCCCATTACAACAATATTTTTCATCGTAACTGTTAAATAATTCCTCTCTCACTGGATTCATAAAAATGAAGAATTTCATCGACATAATTATTATTAGAAAGCTCTTTTTTAACTTTAGCAAGAGCGTCTGATTGATTTAAATCAGATCTAAATAGATATCTATAAGCTTTTTTTATATCAGCTTTATCATTACCGGTAAACCCCCTTCTGCTCAAACCGATGGAGTTAATACCTGAATATTGGACTGGATGTTTGCCAGCGAGTATAAATGGTGGTACATCTTGCACCAATTTTGAGTTTGCGGCAATCATAGCATGTTTACCAACCTTACAAAATTGATGAACATTACTTGCCCCTCCAAGAATTGCCCAATCATCTATCTCTACATGTCCTCCCAAGGCAACTAAGTTTACCAAAATAACATTATTACCAATAATACAATCATGTGCAACATGGACTCCCGTCATAATTAATACATCTTCACCTATTCGAGTTTCTCCAGTTGCTTTAGTTCCTCTATTTAAGGTTACAAATTCTCTAATAATTGTTCTATCTCCAATAATTAACTTAGTGTCTTCCCCACCAAATTTTTTATCTTGTGGAATAGCGCCGATGCTACTGCTATTAATGATATGACAATCATTTCCTACTTCAGTGAACTGAGAAATAGTATTAAAGCTACCAATTTTTACATTGTCACCAATTATTACATTATCCTCAATAACATTATACGGTCCAATCTCAACGTTGTTACCAATTTTTGCAGAGCTTGCTATAATATTTGTTTGATGTATCTTGCTAATTTTTTACTCCTATCTTTTAATCATTGATGCTAAAAATTCTGCTTTAGCTACCAATTTATCATTTACGTGGCACGTTGACTCAAACTTAAATGAATTCAACTTTTCATTTACTATTTTTGCATCAATAATGATTTGGTCGCCCGGTACGACATTTGAAAGAATTCTAAAATTATTAACCTTTGATAGATATACTAAATGATTATTTGGATCATCTACAAAATCTGGTATGATTAAGCAAGCTGATTGAGCCATTGATTCTAGAATTAATACGCCTGGCATAATTGGCTTGTGAGGAAAATGACCTGAAAAAAAAGGTTCATTAATTGTAACATTTTTTAAAGTTTTAATTTCTTTTTTTTCCTTCTTACGAATTACTTTATCAACAAGAAGAAAAGGATAACGATGCGGAATCATTTCTAGTATGTAATTAATATCTTTCATTTAAATTGATCTTTAAATTCTTTCCTTAATATTCTTGCAAACTCTACATTTCCCTTATGTCCACTCTTAATGGCTGTAACATGTCCTTTAATCGGCTTACCAAGTAATGCTAAATCACCAATCAAATCTAATGTTTTATGTCTTACTGGCTCATTTTTAAATCGTAAGTGTTGTGATTTATAAAGTCCACGAGAACCTTGGTAAAACTTAATACCAAACTTATCCATAAAAAACTTTACTTCATCCCCATCAATATCTTTATCAACAATAATTACTGCATTACCTACATTACCGCCCTTGATTAGTCCTTGTTTAGCCAATTCTGTGACCTCACTTAATAAGCAGAACGTTCTAGCTGGTGCTATTTGTTTTTCGTAATTAGTATAAGCATTTTGAATTGAACTGTATTGAACGTCCAAATCTTCTAAATCATATTGGATTGTAAAAGTGGTTTTAAATCCATCAAACGGAACTGCTAACACTTCAACATCCTTTTCTTCGTCATTATAAACTACTGGTTTTGTGATTTCAAGGAAATCAACTGGGGTATTTTGCTCAATAATTTCTCCTTCTTTTAGGGCTGATACAAAATCTTTAGAACTTCCATCCATAACCGGTGGTTCTTTGCTGTTTAATTCTATAATAAGATTATTAACTCTCATTCCCGCACATGCTGACATTACATGTTCAGTAGTGTGCACCCTTACACCATTTTCTTCAATTGTAGTACCTCTAGTAAGGTCTACTACATTATCAATATCTGGAGTAACTACTTTATCTCCTTTATCATTTCGAATGAATTTAATTCCTGTATTTTCTTCAGCAGGATGAAAGGTAATGGTACTTTGTACACCGGTATGAAGCCCAACTCCAGTACATGATACTGAATATTTAATAGTTTTTTGCTTAGCTGGCATTTTTTTTCAATCTTTTTTCAAGAATCTCAAACCTAGTATAAATAGCATCTCTTTTTTGTTTCTCTTTAATTGGTCGGGCTGGATTACCTGCATACATTTCAGAACCTGGGAGTGATTTTAAAACGCACGACCTGGCAGCAATAACTGATTTTTCACCTAATGAAATATGAGGAGCAATATCACTTTTACCAGCTATTGTTACAAAATCTTTAATTGTAGTACTACCCCCAACAAATACACCTCCAGCTAATAAGCATCCTTTTCCAATTGAAACGTTATGTGCTATGTGCACCTGATTATCAAATTTACAAAAATCTGCTATTGTAGTATCCTTAACAGAACCCCTATCAATTGTACATGCAGATCCAATTTCAACATCATTACCAATAATTACGGATTTTATATGGGGAATCTTATGGTGTGTATCACTAGATGTATGGTAACCAAAACCATCACTACCTATTACAGTTCCAGCATTGATTATACAATTTTTTCCAATAACTGTATTATCGTATAAAACGACATTATCGTATATTACACTATTATCACCAATCATACATCCTGCATTAATTTTTACACCATTACCTATAAACACGTTTTCCCCAAGGACTACATTTTGATCAATAACTGAAAAAGAACCAACATGAAGGTTGGATGATTTTTTAACAGATTTATGTATATCGGAGTGATTTGAAATATTGAATTCAGGAACAGGTCTTTCATCAAAAAAATCAAGGATACTTATCATAGCTAAATATGGATTTTCTACCACAATACCATGATTATTTTCTAAATCGTTTGCTGAAGTAACTACAAATGCTGCTGCATTGGACAAAGCAATTTCTTTTTTGTATTTAGGTAGAAATGCAAATGCAATTGATTCATTTGATGCAGAATGAATATCATCAACTTTGGAAATAATGATAGTCCCATCTCCAATCAAATGACCATTTACTTTATTAGCTAACTCTTTAAGAGAAATCAAGTGCTAACCTTATTATTCAGATGATTGATTGGTCTTTCTGAGTTCGTATAATACGTCGTCGGTTAAATCAATAGTTGGCTTTGTATATAAAGAAGCTTGAGAACCATCAATAATCAAATCAAAACCTTTAGAAATTGCAACAGCATTTACTGCAGCTTTGAATTTTTCTACTAATTCAAATTCTAATTGAGCTTGCTTTCTAGTAAGCTCACCATTTGGTCCAACTTTTGAGAGTTGATAGCTCTGCATAGAATTATTCATATCAACAATATCTTGTTCTTTAGCTTTTTTTAACTCTTCTGACATCATCAAGCTTTGTTGTTCATACTCTTTAACCATGCTATCAAGCTCAGTGGCCATAGATTGATACTCTTTTTGAATCACCTCTAGCTCAAGCTGTAATTGTTGTTCAACATCTTTAAACTCTTCAAAATCAAGTCTAATTTTTTCTGAAAATACAATTCCAATCTTTTGCTGAGAAAAAACAATTCCTGTTAATAATAGTACTGTTAATATTTTTTTATACACTTTATACTCCTTATTTAAAAAGTTTGTCCAAATGTGATAGTATATTCCCAACCTTGGGCCTCTCCGTCACCAGTTATATCATCAAAACCATATCCCATATCAAAGCCTAATTTACCAATGCCAGGCATAAAAAACCTAACACCAACTCCAGCAGACTTTTTCATCGAAATTGAGCTAAATCTATCAATGTAAAATGGCTCTGTCAATGCAGATGTATTCCATACATTACCCATCTCACCAAAGGCCATCACATAAATTACAGGATTTTCTGAAAGTGGAAATCTAAGTTCTGTAACAAATCTACCCATGGAGTTACCCCCAACTGCCTGGCCAGAAACAGTTTGTGGACCTATTGCGTTATCAGGATAACCTCTTAATGCATTACCATATGGAATACCATTACCCCCCATAATAAATCTCTCATCGAATGGAACAAAGGATTGAACATCATCACCAACGTCCAGTGTTTTTATAACTCCAAGCTTTACTGAATTGTAGAGTATGAACTTTGAGAATGTAGGTGTAAACCAATCAAGGGTGAGCATATGCTTTTGAAAATTTTCATTTCCACCAAGGAAACCACCAGAATACGTATTTTCTAAAATAAAAGTTGAACCATTAGTTGGAAACTCAGCTCTATTTCTACTATCTCTCGATAAAACCTGAGATAAACTAATCCCTCTAGTCTTTTGAAGACCACCAATGTAATTGTCAATATCAGCTTGAGATCCTTCATACTCTTTTTGCATAAACTTGGTGGACCACATAACTCTAAAGAAATCATCAGGCCATTCTAATCTTCTACCAAAACTTGCAACGGCTCCACCTACAGTAAAATCTAAAGGAAAATAATAATTTGTCGATGAACCTCTAAATGAATAAAACAAAGATGCACCAACTAGATAAGGACTATCATTAATCATTGGATCTTGAAAACTTACATTTAGCGACTTGTATTTAGAAGGTTCTTGAGTAGTATAAATTGAAAAATTTGTACCAGTGCTAGCTCCAATATTTAATTTTTGGCCTTTTCCTCTAAAGTTGTCAAACTCGACACCTGCACCTCCAGTGACTCCATACTCTCCAGTGAATCCAAGATTGGCATTTATTCTTTGTGTTGACTTTTTCTCTTCAACGACAAAATCAAGATTGACTTTATCATCAGAAATAGGCGTTACATCAGGAATAACATTATCAAAATAATTCAGAATCCATATATCCCTCTGACTTCTCATTAATTTTGATCTACTGAAAACATCTCCGGGATAAAGTTTTAACTCCCTGCGAATGACATTTTCTCTAGTTTTTTCATTGCCGGATACAAATATATTTTCTACGAATACTTTATTTCCTTCATTAAAAACAAATTTAACATCTAATGAATCCTTGCCAGATGGAGTTATTTCAGGTGACACACTGCTAAAAATATACCCTTTGTCTTGATAAATACTCATCATATTCTCATACACCGATTTATCGAATTGTTCTTTAGAGAACATATCGCCAGATTGGATACCAAGAAGTCTTTTTAATTCCTCTTGTTCAGCAATTTGATTTCCATCGAAAATAAAATCTCTATAAAAATATTTTGGCCCTTCTTCAATATTTATTTGTAAAGTGAGTGACGCCTCGTCTTCGTTCACAATTAAACTATCGCTTAAGACTCTAAAATCTCGATGGCCTTCATTCTGGTAAAAAACGGATAAAGCCTCTTTATCCTCCGTAAATGTTTTAGGATCAAAATTCTTGACCCAAAATGTCCACCATTTCTTTTGCTTTGTATTTGCTAATTCTCTTCTAAGCTTACGCTCGGAAAAACTTTTATTACCATTAAAAGCTATATTTTTAAGCTTGTACCTTTTATTTTCATTGATAGTAAATAATACATCTCTAGGGTAATCTACTCTTACAATTGTGTCTTGAGGAACGACAACTGATGAAGATATTTCAACATTATAGTACCCATCTTCCTTATAAATTTCAGAAATTTTTCTGGTAGCTTTTTCAACTGAATTTGGTTTAATGCGTTGTCCAGATTTAAGTTCAATTTTTTCCCTAAATCTCCCTTCTCTAACAGTCATACCTTCAAATAAAACCTGATTTAGAATTGGGCTCTCAGAAACTTTAATAGTGATTTCAACACCATATTGAGATTCGTTATTCAAAACAATATTTACGTCCTCAAAAAGTCCTAAATCCCACAACCTAGTAATAGCCGTTGATATATCTGATCTTTGGATTTGGGTACCATCTCTTAAACCAGCAGAATATTTAATCATTTTATCTGAGGTAGTAGTATTCCCTTCAACATTAACTCTGTAAAGAGTTACTTGCTGAGCAAATATTTGCGATAAAAAACACATAAATAGTATAGATGTTTTTGCAAACTTCATTTTCTAAACTTTACCAAATGTTCTGTTTCTATTTTCATACTCTTCTAAAGCTTTTTCCAAATCGTTTTCATCAAAATCTGGCCAATTTTTTTGACATATATAAATTTCTGCATATGCTGATTGCCAAAGTAAAAAATTACTTAGTCTATACTCACCTCCAGTCCTAATGATGATGTCTGGATCTGGCAAATCAGGGCAATATAAGTGATTTTTAAGAATTTCTTCATTAATAATTTTTATCTCTTTATTCATAATAACATTAAACGCATCTACAATTTCTTGCCTTCCTCCATAGCTTAGCGCTAGGGTTAGAGTTAATCCCGTGTTATTTTTTGTTTTCTCAATTGTGGTTAAAACCCAATCCCTTGTTTTTTCTGGTAAATCTTCTATTCTTCCAACGATATTAAACTTTATATTGTTCCTTAACATGTTTTCAGTTTCGTTCTTTAGCATTGTAGAAAGCAAAATCATTAATGTATCAATTTCTTCTTTGGGTCTAGACCAATTTTCTTTTGAAAAAGTGTAAAGAGTGAGGAAAGGAATTTCTTTTTTCACACAGTCGTTTATAATTTTTTTTGCGGTTTGCGCACCGTACTTGTGGCCAAAAGACCTCGGTTGATTTTTATGTTTAGCCCATCTCCCATTACCATCCATTATAATTGCAAGATGATTAATTGAGTTTTTAATCATAACTATTTTTGTAGGCTGTTCGCAATTTTATTAAAAATTTCTGATATAGGGTGTTTGTCATTTGAGAAAACCAATGGTTCTCCTTTATCTATAGATAGCATTAGCTCCTCGGAGTAAGGAATTTGTCCTAATAGTGGAACATCAAGGCGCTTACTTTCACTAAGCCCTCCTCCTTCTTTAAACAAATGAAATTTGTAATTAAATGACTTATCATTATTAAAAGGTATTTTCTTTTCATTAATGTATAACTCAATATCAGATAAATCAGTACTAGTCGACTCAACCTTACCGCTGATTTGCATATATGACATGTTTTCTACAACTCCTAACAAGGGTGTTTGTACCTTACTAAACATATCTGCTCCTTTTCGAACATCAGTTAAGGCAATATCATTTGGCGTTGTTACAATAATCGCTCCATCTAAAGGAATTTTTTGTGACAAAGTTAATTGAACATCTCCGGTTCCTGGTGGAAGATCTAGTATGAGATAATCCAATTCCCCCCACACAACATCTCTGAAAAACTGTTCTGTCATTTTTGCAACAAGAGGTCCTCTCCATACTACCGGTGCTTGGTTACCACTTATAAAGCCAAAACTCATCAGCTTTAAATTTTCTTTGATAACTGGTATAATTTTTTGTTGATCATTTACTTCAGGATTCTCAATGATTCCCATGGTTATAGGCAATGAAGGACCATAAATATCGAGATCTAATAGACCTGTTTTATATCCCATTTTGGATAGCGAAGCTGCTAAATTCAATGCAATCGTAGATTTTCCCACGCCGCCTTTTCCACTTGCAACAGCGATAATATTTTTTATGTTGCCTTCAACATTAGCATCCTTGTTACTTGTATCTACTGTTTTTCTTGGTGCTTGGTCTAACACTTTAACTTTAATTTCAAAATTACCTATTTTAATCTTTTCAGATATCTCCATTACTAATTGATTTTTTTTCTCTTCATTTGATGAAGAAATAGCAAGAATAATGGTAATGGTGTTGTTATCAATTACAACATCTTTAACCATTCCGAAAGAAACAATATCTCTATTAAAACCGGGATAGTTAATTTTTTTTAGCTTATCTAATATTTGGTTTTTATCCATAATATATTACTATGCGAATGTAAAAATAGACAACGAATGTGAAAAATGTTATAAAATTATCAACTTATCTATCTTGGCCAAAAAAAGAATAATTTTTATCAATAGATGGTTCATACTCATCAGGTACTTCATCTTCATCGTAGATAGCATCAACAGGACATTCAGGCTCACAAGCTCCACAATCTATACATTCTTCAGGATTAATATATAGCTGTTTATTGGTAGCATCATATCCATCCTCCTTTGCTTCCTCTCCTGATCCTTCAGGATCATCAGGGCCATGAATGCAATCTACTGGGCAGACTTCAACACATGCTGTATCGCATGTGCCAACACAGGGATCTGTTATAATGTATGTCATTATTATATTAATTATACGTAGTTTAAATCCGATGTTCAAACAAAAAAACTTAAATTTATTTTTACTTTCAGTGCCCTTAATGAATTCAATAGCTAGATCCATTTATGATGTAGCATTTATTTGGCTTGTTTTAGAATTAACAAACTCAGAAAAAATCACCGGACTGGTAGCAATGACATCATACTTACCGGCAATTCTTTGTGGGCTTTTTATTGGAACAATTGTAGATCTTTTTTCAAAGACAAAAATGATATCGTTTGCAACAATAATGCAGGGATTAATTTTATCTCTCATTCCAATACTATTTTTTTTTGACATAAAATCTATTGGAGTAATTGTTTTGATTGCTTTTTTTCATAATGCTTTTGGATTGCCAATGGTGCCTGCATTTAATGCATATTTACCGACACAGATTGAAAAAGATGGTCTTTTAAAAGCTAATTCAATAGTAAACATATCATGGCAAACTGCTGTATTAATCGGGCCAATTATTGCAGCACAACTATTAACAGTATACAATGTTGAAAACCTATTTTTATTTTGTCTTTGTTTCTATTTCATAGCTGCTTTTATTACATCTCTTGCTCCCAGAGATAAAGTTGAAAAAGAAGAAATTAATTTTCGTAAAATTTTCAACAAAACTTTAGAAGGCATAGCGTATCTTAAAGAACATACAACATTTGCTTTCATCATTTTACTTACCTTGCTTAGCAACCTCTTTGTTATGGGACCTGCTATTGTTGGTATACCAATTTTGGTAAAACTTTACCTTGGAGGTACAGCCTCCGATTTTGCTCTCGTTGAGGCTTTTGTTGGTCTTGGAATGTTAATTGGAACTGCAACAGTTTATAAAATTGGTAACAGATTCAATCATGGAACCTTGTTTTTGTTGGGGCTTTTTATTGATGGTGCAAGCTTTTGTTTTTATTATTTTATAGAAACTATGAACCAGTTAAACTTTTGGTCGTGTGTTCATGGTGTTGGAATTCCTTTCTTAGTAATTTCGAGAGTATCAATAATGCAAAAAAATATACCTGAAAAATTTTTAGGAAGAATATTTGCGATTATTTCTGTTTCGATTTTAAGTATGACAGCAGTATCAAGCGGTATTATAGGTTTTCTAGCTGAATTTATAAGTATTCATGAAATATTTTTGCTGTTTGGAATACTAGCGGGATTATGTGGTATTGCAGGATTGTTGCACCCTAAAGTGAGATATTTAAACTAAAAGCTCTGATATTCGTTGTTTGGTTAAATCTCTTAATTCCTCAACTGTAAGATCTTTATAAACTTCTGGAGTAATTGGTTCTCCAAATGAAGTAGTTAACCTACCAGGATTAACTATCCAGCTATTTCTAACGTTTGCTCTAAAAGCTCCAATTAATCCAACGGGAACAATGGATGCGACATTTGTACTTTTTGCAAAATGGAAGACACCTTTTTTGAATTCTCCCAATTCTCCAGTAAGTGTTCTTTGTCCTTCCGGAGATAATATCATAGAATCACCATCTGTAACTAGAATTTTTTCTGCTGCTTTTAATGTTTTAATAGCTTTATCTGTATTATCATGTGTTACAGCATAAGCTCCGTATCTTTTAGCAAAATACCCAAACAAAGGCCACTTGAAAACTCCTTCCCAACCAATTGCATTAACATAATATGGGATAGCTCCTCCTAACATAAAAACATCAAACATAGATTCATGATTAAACATAAAAATATATGGACCGTTTTCTTTTTTGGGTACTGGACCTTTTATACTAAAGCGCTGAAAAGAGACTAACATTAACAATCTGCTGGATAGAGGGATCAAAAAATAATATATATTTCTCATATGTGTAAAGTATGAGCAAACAATACCTATTATTAAAAACAAAATAAATAATGGTAAAAATAAAATAAATACAATTGCAGATATTAATGCTTTTATCATTTCGAGCTATTTTAATCTAACTTTTTAAGAATATCTAACATTTTATGATTAGCTTTTGGAAGCGGGTAATTCAATATATTTTTAATTCTAATCCATCGATATTCCTGTGACGAATTGAATGATTTTATCGATTTAGGGAATGATATGAAGAAAGAAATATTAACTCCAAAATGTGAGTATTTATGTGTTATGTTTCCTAAAAATATTGGATTAGACACGGTTAGATTTGTCTCTTCTTTAACTTCACGAATGATTGCTTGGGTAGCTGTTTCATTTTTTTCAATTTTTCCTCCAGGGAATTCCCATAAGCCAGGCAAAAAATTTTTATTCTGCCTTCTTGTAATTAAAATTTTGTTTTGGTATTCGACCACTGATACTGCAATATCATAAATAGGTATCTTTTTTGGCACTTTTGGTGTTGGATATAATATTGGCGAAGAAGATGTATATGCTTTACATATTTTTTTTAAAGGACATTGATTACAATATGTGATACTGGCTTTACACAAAGAGCTACCCAAATCCATTAATGCTTCATTATAATCACCAGGATTATTAGCACATTGATTTTTTTCAAGATATTCAACAACTCTTTTTTTATTTCTTTTTGTTTTTGTCTTCAAACCTAAAATTCTATAGCCAATTCGCTCAAGATTTGTATCAATGCCAACAAAATTTTTTTTAAATGCAATTGCTAGAATTGTCTTTGCTGTATAGTCACCAATACCTGGTAGATTAATTAAGTCGTCATAGTTATTTGGAAAAGTTGAGTTAATTAATTTTGCAGCATTGAACATATTGTGACATCTTGAATAATATCCCAACCCTTCCCATATTTTAATTACATCATCAAAGTTTGATTCTTTAAACGATTTTAATGTAGGATATTTCTTTATCCACTTTTTATAATATGGTATTACTGTATTGACTTGGGTTTGTTGTAACATTATTTCTGAAACCCAGACGCGGTAAGGAGTTCTCCCACGTCTCCATGGGAGATTCCTTTTATTTTGATAAAACCAATTTAGTAGCTCGCTGTGCATTAAAGCTACAATTTAATAATTTAACTACAAGTTGTTTCTATTAAAGCTGCACATGCTTTGTACGGGTCAACATTTGATGCAGGTCTTCTATCCTCTAAATATCCCTTCCCATCATTTGCTACTCCCATGGGGATTCTTATTGATGCCCCTCTATCACTAACACCATACTTGAACTCTTTGATGCTACAGGTTTCATGATCACCAGTTAAACGCTCTTCATTAGCATCTCCATAAACAGCAATATGTTTGTCAATGTTTTGTCCAAGTTTTTCACATGCTTGCTCGATTACTTTCAATCCACCATCGGCACGCATTGACTCTGTGCTATAGTTAATATGCGCTCCAGAGCCATTCCAATCACCTTTTATAGGTTTAGGATGCAGTTCTACTCTTAAGCCATATTCTTCACCAACTCTTTCAAGCAACCATCTTGCTACCCACAATTGATCGCCAACTTCTAAAGCGGGTAATGGTCCTACTTGATATTCCCACTGTCCTAACATTACTTCTGCATTTATTCCGGATACTTCTAAACCTGCTTCCAAACATAAATCTAGATGATCTTCGACCATTGTTCTAGCAGCAACATCTTCAGCACCAACACTACAATAATATGGTCCTTGAGGTCGTTCAGGAAAACCTTCTTGTGGCCATCCAGCTGGTTGCTTTCCGTCCATTAATGTATACTCTTGTTCAATTCCAAACCAAGGTTTGTGTTCTTTAAATTTTTCAGCAATATCGACAAGAGCTGCTCTAGAATTAGATTTATGAGGTGTTCCATCAGGATTACAAACCTCATTCATTACTAAAATATTTTCACCACCACGAATTGGGTCAGGACACATCCATACTGGTTTCAATAAACAGTCGCTGTCTCCTCCATCTGCCTGCAATGTACTTGATCCATCAAAGCCCCATGTTGGAAGTTCAGAAACAGATGAAACTGCTCCATCCAGAACTTTTGTTTTTGACCTTAAACCAGCAGTGGGTTCATATCCATCAATCCAAATATATTCTGCTTTTATTTTCATTTTTACCCCTTTTTTTGAAAATTAGAATGTATGATAACCATAAAATATATCTATAAAATAGTTAAAAAGAATTATTTATTTATTTAAAAACTATTCTTTGCTTAATATATTAAGGTCAATTTGAGTTTCTTCTTTATAAGTTGAAAGAACTAAGTTTGATTGAGTTCTGGATACTCCTGGCCAATTTTGTATTTCATATAATAAATCTTCAAGCGCCTGTGAGTTTTCGACTCTGACTTTTAAAATATGTGAACCGCCACCAGTAATTGAGTGGCATTCTAAAACAGATTTGCAATTATTTGCTTCTTCTACAAATTTAGAGTAGTGATCAGAATGCTCGCTTACAATGAAAACATATGCTGTTAAATCTAATCCTGCTTTCTTATGGTTCAAAATGGCAACTATTTTTTGTAAAAAACCTTTTTCTGAAAGTTTTTTAATTCGTTCACCTGCAGCAGGAATAGAAAGTTTAACCTTTTTTGCTATATCACTAACCGAAGCTCTTCCATCTTTCTGCATAATCTCAAGTATTGATATATCAATTTTATCTATCATAATTAAAATTTTTAACTCAAATTACAAATTAATTTATAAATTATTGTTAATGCATTAAATATAGTTAATGAATTAATGTTTTACAAAAAAACTAATTATGGCAAAAAAAATTAATATAGACATCTTGTTAAAAAGAATTGAGGCATTAGAAACCAGACTAGATAAGCTAGATCCTATTAGTAAAAGAAAACTTCCTAACAAAAAAGATCAAATTAGTGATATTAAAAATAACCTCGATGAGTGGGCTCAAAAGTTTCCATCAGTCGATATTGAATTTGAATTGTTAAAAATGCTTGACTGGCTTCAGGCTAATCAAAAGCGCAAAAAAGACTATAAAGCTTTTTTTAGAAACTGGCTACGAAAAGCTTCTAACTCTATCGAAAAAGAAGTACAAGATGTGTATCGTTATATTTATGGGTGTGAAAACGAAAAAAACTGTAAGCATCAAGAATCTGAATACAAGGATATGGTTATCTTCTGTAATAAGTGCAATTCACAAAAAAAGATTATTAAATCTGTACGAGCTTAGTCCTCTTTTGCAACCACAAGAGTAAAACTTGCAGACATTTCTTTTGTAAACACAATACTAACTTTATGTTCCCCTAAAGTTTTAATTGGGGATGATAAATCAATATATTTTTTATCTATAGTAATGCCGTTTTCTTCTAAAAGCTTTACAATATCAAGCTTAGTTACGGAACCGAAAAGTTTATCATCTTCTTCCGACTGCATTTTAAGAGATAAGTTTAAGTCTTCAACCTGTTTAAGTACTGATTCAAGCTGATCCTTTTCTCTTTCTAGCTTTCTTTGTTCAACTATTTGGGCCTCTTCAATACTCTTTTTTTGTTGCTTAGTAAAGAGAGTAGCAAGTTTCTGTGGCATAAGGTAATTTCTCGCATAACCAGGTTTTACTTCCACAACATCACCTTGTTGTCCTAAATTTTGTACATCTTCTTTTAAAATAACTTTCATTTTAATCCCTATCTACTGCAGCAAATGGAAGTAATGCAATATTCCTTGCTCTTTTAATTGCTAATACAAGCTTTCTATGCATTTTACTGCTTGTACCGGTAACTCTTCGTGGAGTTATTTTGCCTTGATCGTTTATAAATTTTGTTAAGAGCTTAACATCTTTATAATCGATTTCTTGAATGTTATTCCTTTTAAAATAACAGGATTTTTTTCTACTAGATAACATTAATTCTCCTCCTGTACGTTGCCTTCTTCTTCAGCACTTACCTCTTGTTGTGGTTCTTTAGAAGGCTTTTCGTCTAATTTGATGATCATGTATTTCATAACCTCTTTATTTAGATTTAAAAACACTTTAAACTCGTTTACAAAGTTTGCATCTTTAAATTCCGTATTTAGCAATATAAAATTTCCATATTTATGTTTTTTAACGTTATATGCTAATTGTTTTTTGCCCCAAAAATCGTGATTAACAATTCCATGCTTCTTTTTTTTAACAAAGTCAGAAACCTCACTCATTACTCCAGCAATTTGTTCTTTGCTAAAGTTTGGGTTCAAAATATATAATACTTCATAATAATTCATTATTTTCTCCATTAAATAAGTGGTGCGATTACGAGCGATACCACTGATATCAATTTGATTAAAATATTAAGTGATGGTCCTGCAGTATCCTTAAAAGGATCCCCAACTGTGTCACCAACCACTGCAGCTTTATGTGCTGTACTGCCTTTTCCACCGTGATTACCAGATTCAATGTATTTTTTTGCGTTGTCCCATGAACCACCAGCATTTGACATAAAGATTGCTAGTAAAACACCAGTTACTGTAACTCCAGCTAAAATACCACCAAGCATTTCTTTTTGACCTAATACCAAGCCAAATACAATTGGAGTGAATACTGCCAATGCTCCAGGTAATACCATTTTGTTGATTGCAGCTGTGGTAGCAATATCAACACATTTAGCGTAATCTGCTTTTGCTTTTCCATCAAGTAAGCCTTTTATTTCTCTAAATTGTCTTCTAACCTCTTCAATCATTTCGAAAGCAGCATCTCCAACCGCCTGCATTGCAAGAGCTGAAAATACAAATGGTAATGATGATCCTATTAATAGACCTGCCATAACTTGAGGATTATTAATATCCAAGGTTAAACCACCAACTGTTTCTCTAAATGCTGCAAATAGAGCTAAAGATGTTAAAGCAGCAGAACCAATCGCAAAACCTTTACCAATAGCTGCTGTAGTATTACCCACTGCATCAAGCTTATCAGTTCTTTCGCGTACTTCTTTTGGAAGTTCTGCCATTTCAGCAATACCACCAGCATTATCTGCGATTGGACCATAAGCATCAACTGCTAATTGAATTCCTATTGTTGACAGCATACCAAGTGCAGCTAAAGCAATACCATATAGATGAGCAAAGTGGTATGCTCCAAGGATAGAAAGAGCAATTACTAGTACTGGCAAGGCAGTTGAAAACATTCCATTAGCCAAACCAGAAATGATATTCGTTGCTGATCCGGTTTCACTTGAAGCTGCGACATTTTGGGACGGTTTCTGATGATCAGAAGTATAATATTCTGTTAATACTCCGATCAAAATTCCTGAAACTAAACCTACAACAGTAGCAAGAAATAAATCAAGCGCTTGTACATTTTGGTATCCACCAGCTAAAGCCACAGGATTTTCGATTAGTCTATCAATCAAAAAGTAACTAACTACTGTCATTACAGCACCTGAGCCAAATACTCCAATATTTAGTGCTGTTTGAGGATTTCCTCCCTCTTTTGTTTTTACAAAAAATGTACCCAAAATGGAAACTATAATTCCAGCTGCTGCTAAAAATAATGGTAGAAACACTAGGCTTTTTTCTCCAGCTGTTGCTGCTAAAACCATAGCTCCAATCATTGAACCTACATAAGATTCAAAAAGATCTGCACCCATTCCTGCAACATCTCCCACATTATCACCTACATTATCAGCAATCGTTGCCGGATTCCTTGGGTCGTCTTCCGGAATACCTGCTTCTACTTTTCCAACTAAATCTGCACCAACATCAGCGGCTTTAGTATAGATTCCACCACCTACACGGGCAAATAAAGCAATTGATGAAGCACCCATTGCAAATCCAGAAACTTTAGTCATTACTAATGAAAAGTCTGCTGTGCCGTTTAAACCTCCATATAAATAAAAGAGTAGAGATAATCCTAAAATTCCTAGACCTACAACATTCATACCCATAACAGCACCGCCACTAAAGGCAACTGAAAGTGCCTTACTTAAGCTGTTTCTTGCAGCTTCAGTTGTTCTGTGATTTGCTAATGTTGCAACTCTCATACCTAGAGCACCAGCTAAACCGCTACAAATTGCACCAACAATGAAAGACAGTGCTACTTCTGTCGTATTAGACGATATGTTTACCCAGTATAAAAGTGCTGCAACTGTTAAAACAAATATTGTTAAAACTTTATACTCTCTTACAAGAAAAGCGGTGGCTCCTTCGCGAATTGCTAAGCCAATCTCTTGCATTTTTTCATTTCCTGGATTCTGATCAGATATCCATTTACTTCTCATTAACCCGAATACAACTGCCAATAACCCTGACAGTGGTATTAAATAGAATAGATTTTCCACTATGCTACTCCTATAGTTTGATTATTATAATTATTCATTGTGAATTCTTCACCATTATCTAAAAGTGACTGCATTGCTTCATTAGCAAAAATTAAAACCTCATCCACTAATGTATTAAAACGCTTATTAAATGGTTTTAAAACGTATTTTTCAGAAGGTCTTTTGTAGTCAGAGGCTGCTATTCCAACTTTTAATCTTGTAACCTTATCGCTTGATAAATATTGTAAGACAGATTTCATTCCATTGTGGCATCCATCTCCACCATCAGCTCGTAATCTTATTTCTCCAAGGGGAAGATCTACATCATCAAAAATAATTACCAGATCTTCTTTTTTTGCCTTATAAAAATTTAAGACTTCATTAATAATAGCTCCGCTATTATTCATACCAGTTGTTGGTTTAATGAGCATGAAACTGGATCCTTTTTTTGCAACAAAATAATTTCCTTTTCCTGGCTTAAATTCTAAACCGTACCTTTTTGCAAAACTATCTAACACCCAATACCCAACATTATGTTTGGTATTATGGTATTTAGTTTCATGATTACCAAGACCAACAAAAATTGTCATTATCCCTCGTCTCCAGCATCATCTATTGCTTCTTTAGAGCTCTCTTCTTGAGCTTCCTCTTCTGCAGGCTGTTCGTCTGCGTCAGATGCTTCATCTGCTTCTTCGCTTTCTGCTTCCACAACAACTTCTTCTTTTTCTTCTTTAGGTTCCTGAACTGAAACTACCGCAATATCATCAGCTGTTAACATTTCAATATCTTCTGGAAGAGTAATATCTTTAACAAAAAGATTTGTATTCATTTCCATATCTGTCACGTCAATTTCAAGGAACTCAGGAATCTCTGCTGGTTTACATTTAATGGTTACTGAGTTTAGCATTTGAACCAACAGTCCACCAAGTTTTACTCCCTGAGCTTCTCCAGAACTTCTGACAGCAACTTCCAAAGAAATTTTTTCATCTTCTTTTACTTTTTGAAAGTCTATATGAATAATTTCATCAGTTACTGGGTGATACTGAATTTCCTTTACTAAAACAAATTGATCTTTATCCTCAACATTTACTTCAAAGATCATTTGACCTGTTCTAAGTGCTTTATTTAAACTTATTTTATCTACAGAAAGAGGTGTAGCCTCTACCCCAGAATGATAAACAACTGCAGGCACCTTGTTTTGCAATCTAGTTCTTCTTGCTGCTGATGTACCTTGTTCTTTTCTAATATCTACATTTAATTTTTCAAATTTACTCATGTTACTTTCCTAAATAGTTGACTGACCGATTCACCGCTATGAATCCTGTTAATTGTTTCTGCAAAAATTTTTGAAGATGAAATAGTTTTAAGCTTTTCGCAATTATCAATATGTGAAATATCTATTGTATCTGTAATAAAAATTGAATCAACTATATCATCCGACAACTTATCAATTGCATTAGAAGAAAATATACCGTGTGTTGCAGCAACAGTTACTGATAGTGCTCCTTTTTCTTTAGCTACTTTGGCAGCATTTGATATAGTACCAGCTGTATCAATCATATCATCAATAATCAATACATGCTTATTTGCTAGTTCTCCAACAACAGATACAACTTCAGACTGATTGTGAGCATTTCTTCTTTTATCAATGAGGGCAAAGCTCATGCCTAATCTTTTAGCATAAGATTGTCCTAGCTTGCTTGATCCCATGTCTGGAATTAAAACTGTAAAATTATCATTTGACGAGAAGTCTTTGAAATGTTTTTCTAATTCAGGCATTAAGACAAGACTTCCATAAATATTATCGACTGGTTTTGATGAAAAACCTTGAATTTGAGTTGAATGAAGGTCCATAGTCACCACCCTATTTGCTCCTGCTTTTATGAAAATGTCCATCATGACCTTAGCAGAAATTGGAACTCTTGGCTCGTCCTTACGATCTTGTCTAGAATATCCAAAGTATGGTATAATCACATTAATTCTTTGAGCACTTGCTCTTTTTGCAGCATCGATAAGTAATGCTAGTTCAACAATATTATCTGCTGGAGCATTAGTAGACTGAATAAGATAAACGTCATTCCCTCTTAGGTTCTCCTCAAATTTCACCCAAATTTCTCCATCACTAAAACGTTTAATAGTTACATCACCAAGAGATACACCACACTCTTCTGCAATTTTAGCTGCAAGGCTAGGATTACTTGATCCTGCAAATATTTTTTTTACGTATTTACCCATAATTTTGTTGGGGAGCAGGGACTCGAACCCCGACTGCCTGGACCAAAACCAGGTGTCCTGCCAATTAGACGACTCCCCAAAAATTAAATTGGATTTACATAGTAAGTTGAGTACTGGGGACTTAAGAAAGATTGTGCTTTAAGCAAATCTTTTTTTGAAGAAAATATTCCAAACACAGTCGAACCCGTACCCGACAAACTGGCATATTTTGCACCGAAATCCAAAATTTTTAATTTTATAGCGCCAATTTCTGGATGTGTTTTAAAAACGTACATCTCAAAATCATTTTTAAATAACTTAGAATCAAAAGTATAATTATTTAATTCTCTTAATAATTGCGACAAGTTAATGTCCATATCTTCATTTAACAAATGGTTTTTTAAATGATTAAAAGCCTCTTTTGTACTGATTTTAATTCCTGGGTGGACTAATAAAATATGTTTGGGTATTTGTATATTTTGAATGATATCTAGCCTTTCTCCCCTAGATGTTCCAAATTGCATTCCACCATTTACAAAAAAAGCAGAATCGGAACTAACTTTACTCGCCATTTCAGACAATTCTTTGTTGCTTAATTTGAGCTTGAAAAGATCATTCAATCCTACTATTACCGCTGTGCCATTACTAGATCCTCCACCGAGGCCAGCTTTCGTAGGTATTATTTTTTTAATTGAAATACGTACGTTGGGTATTTTTGGGTACTTCGCTTTTAACACATTAAACGCTTTTGTTCCAAAATTATTTTTTTCAATAATGGTACCGCAATCTGTGTTGCATGAAAAAATTTTATCTTCTATAATTTCAACTGTGTCACAAAGATTTATCTCTTGAAATAGCGTTGAAATATTATGGAAGCCATCACTTCTCCTATTATGAACATGTAGTCCAATATTAATCTTTGAAGTTGATTTTATTTCCATTTTTTTAGTGAAATAATTACTTCAGCTCCCCAGCCATTTTTCATATTTAAAAAGCTCAATCCATTGCTTGTAATCCCTTTAATAGATATTTGACTTTCTGAAATTTTTAAAACTGGAGCTAATTTTGAAATTATTTTTGATTTATATTTTGAAATTTTTGGGTTGTTTAATACAATTGAGGCGTCAATATTGATAATGCTAATATTACTTGGAGTTAATAACATTATTTTTTTTAATAATTCAATACTAGAAATATTTTTGTTGTTTGGGGTATTAGGGAAATGTTGTCCTATGTCGCCTAAATTTAATGCCCCACATAATGCATCTATAATAGCATGTGTTAAAACGTCTCCGTCAGAATGTGCAACAGACTTCAAATTACATTTAATTTGGTAACCTCCTATAATAATACCACTACCTTCTTCTAAAGAATGGCAATCAAGACCGATGCCAAAAAAAACA
Organism: Fidelibacterota bacterium SCGC AAA298-D23; assembly: GCA_000402655.1. GTDB lineage: Bacteria > Fidelibacterota > Marinisomatia > Marinisomatales > Marinisomataceae > Marinisoma. The sequence continues at coordinate 227,081 of AQSI01000001.1, read as the reverse complement.
TTATCTATCATATTTTTTGAAATTAAATCTATATCTTCTACCGTAGTAATTTTTGTATTCAAGCTTTTATTTTCACAAATTTTTACCTCATATCCACATTCTTCAATCAATGAAGCCTCATCAGAAAATTCATCAATAATATCTAACTTTTTGTCATAAGCCTCTTGAAGAATTTCTTGATTAAATACTTGTGGCGTTTCTGATGTCCAAAGCGATGATCTGTCCACAGTAAATTTTGATCTTCCTTCTTCTACTGATTTTACAGTCTCATTTATTTTTTTTGCTAAAATAACAGCTTTTTCTTTTTTTGAAAAACTTACAAGGTCTAAAATTGTTTTTTTTGAGATTAAAGGCCTTGCAGCATCATGAATAAATATTTTATTTTTTTTGTTTCCAGTAATTTTGGAGAATGCATTATAAACAGATTGCGCTCTTGTTTTTCCTCCTTCACAAACTACTATATCTTTATATCTATTATCTTTTAATTGGCGAGGAATAACTCTGAGTAATTTTTTCGGAATAGCTAATATTATTTGAGAAAAACAATTTGAATCAAGGAAAGCATCAATAGAATATTTATATACAGGCTTATTATTTATCATTTCTACCTGCTTATATGAACCGAATCTTTCGCCTGATCCCGCTCCAACTATAATTGCAATATTTTTCATTTTATGTGATTAGCATTGAGTCTCCATAACTCAAAAATCTATAATTTTTTTTCTTAGCTACTTTATATGCTTCTTTGATAAACTTATATCCTCCAAAGGAAGAGGTTAGCATCAATAACGTGCTTTCTGGTTGATGAAAATTTGTAATTAATCCATCCACTATTTTAAACTCATGTGGAGGATGAATAAATTTGTTTGTCCAGCCTTTTTTTGGAGAAATTTGAAATCCCGAAACATTTACAGTCTCCAAAGCTCTAACAGTGGAGGTCCCAACTGCAAATATTCTTCTTCTTTTTCTTTTTGCTTCGTTTATTGCCACAGCTGTACTAGGAGAAACTTCAAAATATTCAGAGTCCATATGATGTCTATTTAAGTCTTCAACCTGGACTGGCTTAAATGTTCCAAGACCTATATGAAGAGTGATGTAGTAGATATTCACACCTTTTTTTTCAAGTTTTTTGAGAGTCTGGGGTGTGAAGTGTAATCCTGCAATAGGTGCAGCCACTGCCCCCCTTTTTTCAGCATAAACTGTTTGATATCTTTCTTTGTCTCTTTGGGTAGTTGGTCTTTCAATATAAGGCGGTAAAGGTGGGTGACCAAGTTTATCTAAAATATCATCAAAATTCCCTTTCTCAAATTCAAACCTCACCACTCTTCCACCAGAAACGGTATTATCAATTACGTCACAAAAAAGGCTATCAGATAAAATTAACTTATTCCCTATTCGTACTTTTCTGGCTGGCTTCACGAGAACTTCCCATAAACGATCGCCTAACTCTCTTAAAAGGAAAATCTCAACTTTTGCATCTGTCCTATCTTTTGTTGCGTAAAGTTTTGCTGGAAATACTTTTGTATTATTTAGAATTAATAAATCATTTTTTTGAAAATAATCAGTAATGTCTGAAAATTTTTTGTGCTTTATAGTTTGCTCAGTCCTATTTAAAACCATCATTTTTGATCCATCTCTTTTTTGTTTTGGTTTTTGAGCTATAAATTTTTTTGGAAGTTGATATCTAAAATCACTCAATTTATATTTTTTCTTTTTTTCTATCATATAACTTTACTTTTCTCCTTATTTTTTTAAATCAAATAAAGCATAAGCTTTATCGGTTGCTATTCTTCCTCTAGAAGTTCGTTCAATAAAACCTTCTTTTATGAGGTAAGGTTCATAGACATCTTCAATTGTTTGAATATCTTCATTAATGGAAATTGCCAATGATTTCCCACCAGTAGGCCCACCATTATGATTGACAATAAGATTTTTTAAAATTTTACGATCCATATTTTCTAATCCATTTTCATCGATACCAATACTATCAAGAGAGCTTCTTGCATCTTCGAGTTTAATCTCTTTTACATTTTTCACCTGAGCAAAGTCTCTAACTCTTTTTAAAACTCTATTAGCTATTCTTGGCGTTCCTCTTGACCTACCAGCAATTTCTATTAACGCATCATCCTGTATATTCATTTGTAAAATCGATGCTGTTCTTTTTAGTATTTTAAAAATTTCGTTTTTTTGATAAAAATCCAATCTAAAAATTGCACCAAATCTATCTCGCATTGGTGTAGAAATATTTCCTAGTCTTGTTGTTGCTCCGACCAACGTAAAAGGCTCTAAATCAATTCTCACTGTTCTTGCATTAGGTCCTGAGTCTATTAATATATCAATTTTAAAATCTTCCATTGCAGAATAAAGATATTCCTCAACGGTTGTATTAACCCTATGAATTTCATCTATAAAAAAAACATCTCTGTCTTGAAGATTGGTTAACATGCCTGAAAGATCTCCTGGTATAGATATAACTGGACCTGAAGTAGATAAAAACCCCTTTTCAAGTTCAGTAGCAATTATATTCGAAAGGGTAGTCTTTCCTAGTCCCGGCGGACCATACAAAAGAATGTGATCTAATGCTTCCTCTCTTTGTTTGGCAGCAGTAATATAAGTTTTTAAGGATTTAACAATAGATGATTGTCCAATAAAATCGTCGAAAAGATTTGGTCTGATTTGTTTATCGAAATTTTTTTCTTCATTTGAAGATATAACTATTTTTTGTTCATCAGTCACAACATACTAAGATAAATAGGGAATGCCCGTTATCCAAAAAATTATTTTAGAACTTTTTTAAGAAATTTACCTGTAATTGAAGCTTTATTTTTTGATAGCTCATCGACAGTACCTTGAGCAACAACTGTTCCACCACCCTCTCCACCTTCTGGCCCTAGATCAATAATCCAATCTGCGCACTTTACTACATCTAGGTTATGTTCAATTACAATGATAGTGTTTCCTTGATCAACAAGCTTTTGTAATACAGATAGTAACATTTGAATATCGTCAACATGTAATCCTGTTGTTGGCTCATCAAGAAAGTATACAGTATTTTTTGTGCTCGTTTTTGATAGTTCCGTTGAAAGCTTAATTCTTTGGGCTTCACCACCTGAAAGCGTTGTAGCTTGCTGTCCCAACTTTATATATCCAAGGCCTACATCATGAAGTGTATCTAGTCTTTTTTTGATTGGCTGTATATTTTTAAAGAACACTCTAGCATCTTCAACAGACATATTTAAAATATCATCAATATTTTTATTTTTGTATTCAATCTGTAAAGTTTCTTTATTATATCTTTTACCGTTGCAATCATCACAACTAACATATACATCCGGTAAAAAATTCATTTCAATTTTTATTATACCAGCTCCTTGACAGGATTCACACCTGCCACCCTTTACATTAAAAGAAAATCTTCCAATTTTATACCCTCTTAATTTTGCTTCTCTTGTTTGTGCAAATAAATCTCTAATATGGGTAAAAATACCAGTATAAGTTGCAGGATTAGATCGTGGTGTTTTTCCTATTGGTTTTTGATCTACATTAATCACTCTTTCTATTTTATCGGTCCTTACGAGATTTTTGAATGGAAGCATATCTTTTACACCAAAATTGACAAGGTTTGACAAAGCTGGGTAAAGAGTTTGGTTAATAAGAGAGCTTTTACCACTTCCAGAAACTCCGGTCACTGCAATAAGTCTTTCATAAGGAAAACTAACATCTACATTTTTAAGATTATTGCCAGACGCTCCAATGAGTGAAAAATGATCAAAGGTCGGTAGCCTGTAGTTAGGCAAAGAAATGAATTTTTCTCCAGACAAATACTTGCCAGTTAAGCTTTTTTGATGTTTTGTTATTTCTTCGATTTTACCTGAAAAAACAACTTCTCCTCCATGAAATCCAGCTTTAGGTCCCATATCAATGATTTGATCTGCAGATTCTATTGTATCTAAATCATGTTCAACTACTATAACAGTATTACCTATTTCTTTTAAAGATTTTAGAGTATTCAAAAGTCTGTCATTATCTCTTGGATGCAAACCAATTGAAGGCTCATCCAAAACATATAACACTCCAGTAAGTTGAGATCCAACCTGTGAGGCTAACCTAATCCTTTGTGCTTCTCCACCTGATAAGGTTCTTGAAGCCCTATCAAGTGTTAAATAATTCAGGCCAACATTAATTAGGAAACTCAGTCTTTTCTTAATTTCATTTAAAATGCCTCCAGCGATTTCTTTTTGGTTATCTGACAAATCAAGTTTTTCGAAAAATTCTAGTGTTTCTGATATATTTTTTGAACAAAGATCTCCAATGTTTGCTGAACCTACATTTACGTTCAAAGAAGAGTCTTTAAGTCTTTTTCCTTTACACCCGTCGCATACTCTTGTACTCATAAAACTTTCAATCCATCTTCTTATTCCAAATGACTGTGTTTGCTTATACCTTCTTTGAAGCTCAGGAATGACTCCCTCCCATTTACCTTTATATGTACCAGAAAAATTTGAACTATTATAATTCACATCGATTTTTTTACCGGATAAGCCATAAAGTAAAATTGTTCTTATTTCTTTTGAGAGTTTATTCCACGGCTTTGAAAACGATAAATCAAATTCTCGTGCAAGTGCTCTTAACTTACTACCATGGAACCCTTTAGGTTGACTACCAATGGGTTTTATAGCTTCTTGAATTAAGGATTTTTTTGTATCAGGAACTACAAGGTTTGGATCTATCTCTGTAATATATCCCAAACCATCACACTGTTGGCAGGCCCCATATGGAGAGTTAAATGAAAACATTCTTGGTGTTAAATCTGTCATCATTACGTATGGATGATAAGCACACGCAAAATGTTCACTAAACAAATAATCTTCTTTATTATTAATATTTATTATGCAAATTCCATTACCCATGTTTAGCGCTAGCTCAACAGATTCTAAAAGCCTAGATTTAATGTCTTGTTCAACCAATACTCTATCAATCAGAACGTCTATATTGTGCTTTTTATTTTTTTCTAAAGTGGGTATTTTTCTCAATGAAATGATCTCTTTGTCAATTCTTGCCCTGAGAAAACCCTTCTTTTTTAGATCATCTAGAACAGTTTTGTGTTCTCCTTTTCTACCTTGAACTACTGGAGATAATATATACGCTTTTTCACTTTTATGAGATTTTAATATTTGTTCTACAATTTGTTCTGGAGATTGTCTTGTAATTGGTCTTGAACACTCCCAACAATGTGGTTGTCCTATGCTAGCATAAAGTAATCTAAGATAATCATGAATTTCTGTAATTGTGCCAACTGTAGATCTAGGATTACGTGAACCTGTTTTTTGTTCAATTGATATTGCTGGAGATAGTCCTTCAATTGTATCAACATCTGGCTTTTCCATTAAATCAAGAAATTGTCTTGCATATGCTGATAGAGACTCGACATATCTTCTCTGTCCTTCAGCGTAGATTGTATCAAAAGCCAATGATGACTTTCCAGATCCTGATGGTCCAGTAATAACTACTAGCTTATTTTTTTCAATATCAACAGCAACTTCTTTCAAATTGTGTTGTCTAGCACCACGTATTTTTAATTTGTTCTTCATATTTTTAAAAAAATTAGCTTATAATTTACTTAAGTCTGGACATGATTCAAAAAAGGATTTATGTTTTATTATATAAAAAATGAAAAGTCTAAAAAATAAACTACTAATTTCAATGCCCAATATGGTCGATCCTTATTTTGCAAAAAGTGTAATTTTCATATGTGAAGATGATGTCAATGGAACAATGGGTGTTATAGTAAATAAACCAATAAGTCAGATGAAAATAATTAATGCTGGTATCAAAAATAAAATATTTGAGGATATTATAAATGAGTCTGAAAAGATTTTTTTTGGGGGACCTGTTAGACTCAATGAAGCTTGTATCGTTCAAAAAACTACAGGAAAGTCGGATGACTTTTCCGAAAAAATAGAACTATCTAATGATTTGGATCTAATTCAGGAAATATTATTTAATGAAAAAACTCCAAAAGATACCAAGCTTATTTTTGGCCACGCATCCTGGGGAAAAAGTCAACTTCAAGAAGAAATTAAAAGAGGTGATTGGTTAATTCAGGAATGTAGTAACTCTATTTTTCAATCTTCACCAAAGAACTTATGGAATGAGCTAATTCATACATTTGGACTGGATATTTATGGTTTTATTGGAACAGGTGGAGTTTCATGATAAGAAATATTAAAAAAATTCAACAAGAGATTAAAAAGAAAAAAGCTACAAAAGCTACAAATGGGATGCAGTTGATTGTTAATGGATTAAGTTTATTAAAAAGAGGTTTCGGTTTGGTAACATCTGAAATTTTCAAAAAAAACTAAAGAGATCTATGTTCTCCACCATCACAAAAAATAGTGGAGCAGTTAATAAAATTCGCTTTATCATTTAATAATAACGAAATAAGTCCTGCTACGTCTTCAGGAGTTGTAACTCTTTTCATTGGATTTCTTTCTTTTGTTTTTTTAACCCATTTTTCCCAATCATCTGAAATTTTTGTTAATGCTCTTGTTGGTGTTATTCCTGCCTGAATAGTGTTAGCAGTAATACCCTCACTACCAAGTTCCCATCCAATTTGACGAACTACAGCTTCCAAAGAAGCCTTAGCAACTCCCACGGGACCATACCCATCTATAGCCTTATAACTTCCCTCACTTGTTAGGCCAATTATTCTGGATCCAGCAGTTAATAAACTGTTGTCCAATAAAGCTTGGGTCCAATATATTAGACAGTGAGCCATAACGTGTTGAGTCATATCCATTTGTCGTTGTCTTACGGGTGTAGGATTAAAAAAATTGGTTGTACTTCCAAACGCAATAGAATGCAAAAGGAGCTTTACCGTACCATTATTTAGTATGGATTTAATTTCATCCATTTTAGCAGACATGATTTTCTTATCAGCTGCATTTTCATTCCAAAATTTCACTCTATTGTCATTTAATGAAGCTATTTGATGTTCAAGTTTTAAAGCATCTTTTTTAATAGAGCCTCTATCAAGATGAAATCCTATTATGCCGTACCCCTCCGTCGCTAATTGCTTAGCTGTTGCTGCTCCATGTCCTGTAGAACATCCTAATATAATAGCCCATTTATTTTCCATAAGATTTCAATTTAATAAATACTCATCCAATTAAGTATTATATTCTCACAATGAATTTAAACTGTGGATTTGTGGGACTTCCGAATGTGGGGAAATCAACCTTATTTAATGCTTTAAGCAAAAATAATATCGCTGCTGAAAACTATCCATTTTGTACTATTGAGCCTAATACAGGTATTGTAGAAGTTCCTGATGAAAGGCTTAAAAAGCTCACACAAATATTTAAACCTGAAAAAACAATTCACAATACAGTTGAATTTATAGATATCGCTGGTTTAGTTAAAAATGCACACCAAGGAGAGGGTTTGGGAAATCAATTTTTATCTCAAATAAGATCCGTTAATGTAATTATACAAGTAGTTCGTTTTTTTAATGATGACAATATTACTCATGTAGAAAACAGGGTCAATCCTTTGGATGATATGGAAATTATAAATACTGAGCTCATACTAGCAGATATAAAGACAATTGAAAGAAGTCTTGAAAAAAATGTTAAGCTTATTAAAGCAAACAAGCCCGAAGGAAGATTAGCTGAAGAAGTTTTGACGAATCTTTTGCAGCATATGAACGAAGGCCTTGCAGCACGTTCGTTTGAAAGAAATACAAAAGAAGATCCTATTATCAAAAATCTATTTCTTCTTACAGATAAACCTATGATATACGTTGCCAATATTGATGGTGAAACCAATAACATAAATTTATTTCAAGATGCCAATGAAGTTGCAAAAAAGAATAAGTCTTCAATAATTGAAATAAATGGAAAACTTGAGTCTGAAATGGCAGATTTTAGTGAAGAAGAAAAAAAACTCATTCTTGATGATTACGGAATTAAGGAAAGCGGGCTTGATTTACTCATTCGAGAAGCTTACGATACCCTAGGCCTTAATACTTTTTTCACTTGTGGTGAAAAAGAAGTTCGTGCGTGGACGATGAAAAAGGGTGCACAAGCTGTTGAAGCTGCAGGTGAGATTCATTCTGATTTCGCAACTAAATTTATAAAAGCTGAAATTTATACATATCAAGACGCAATAAATAACCGAGAAAAAATTAACGAATTAAAAACAATGGGCTTGGTGAAAATGGTAGGAAGAGACTATATTATGCAAGAAGGAGATGTTGCATACTTCATTAAAGGACAATGAGCGATAAAAAACCTAAAATTGGTGTTGTTGGCGCGGGCCATCTTGGAAAACATCACATTAAACATCTATCAAACCACAAGGGTGTTGATTTCGTTGGTGTTTTTGATACTAATGAAGATTCTTTAAAAAATATATGTGATGAATTTTCTGTAAAGCCTCTCCAAAGCCTTGAAGAATTAATATCTTTGTGTGAGGCTGTGAACATAGTTACCCCCACTAATACGCATTTTGATATTGCCAGAAAATTTTTAAATCAAAAGAAGGATGTTTTCATTGAAAAACCTTTAACCAATACAGTTGAAGAAGCTTTATCCCTAATTAACCTTGCAAAAACAAATGAATGTATTGTTCAGGTTGGCCATATTGAAAGATTTAACCCTACAATCAACAAACTTAAGGAATTGGTTGATAATCCACATTATATTGAAATTGAAAGACTAGCACCGTTTCAAGCTAGAGGAACAGAGGTACCTGTTGTTCTTGATTTAATGGTTCATGATATAGACTTAATTTTAGAAATGGTTAACAGCCCTTTAGAAAGTATTCAGGCAAGTGGAGCAAAAATGATGAGCAACTCTATTGACTTAGCTCATGCTCATATAAAATTTCAAAATGGTGTTGTTGCTAACTTGAAATCAAGTAGAATTGCTCAAAACTATGTTCGTAAAATAAGAACATATCAGAAAAACTTTTATAGTATTACGGATCTAATGATTCCCCAAATTGAATTATACGGTTTAAAACATCATAATGCGTTTTCCAAAGAGCTAAAATCACAAGAAGTCGAGACCAATACGGGATTAAAAACTCTTTATTATGAAAAATTCGTTCCAGAAAATAAAGATGCTTTACTTGAAGAAATCAATGACTTCATTCATTGCATTAATACAAGGTCAAAACCAAACGTCGATGGACAGGCTGGTGCAAATGCCTTAGAAATAGCACTAAAAATTGAAAACGAAATATTTTTGAATGAATAAAGAAAAAATTTTTATCATTTCTGGTGAGGATTCTGGAGATTTACATGGTGCTAAACTAATGGAATCTATAAAAAAAATTAATCCACATACCGAATTTTTTGGTGTTGGTGGTAACAGAATGCAGAGCGAAGGTTTACAATTAACTGAGCATATTAGAAATTTAAATGTCATTGGGATTTTTGAGGTTGTTAAGCATTACCCAAAAATAAAAAAAATTTTTAATAATACAGTTGAAGAAATTAAGAAGCATAGGCCTGATAGGGTGATTCTCATTGATTATCCTGGCTTCAACTTGAGATTAGCAAAAAAACTCCACGCGCTGAATTTTAATATCACATATTTTATTCTTCCTCAAGTTTGGGCCTGGAAAGAATCACGAAGTAAAATATTAGAGCAATACTGTAAGAAACTAATAAGCATCATTCCATTTGAAAAAAATTGGTTTTACCAAAGGGGTATTGATGTACATTATGCGGGACACCCACTTTCAGACTTAAGTAATTTAACTTTCGATAGATATACATTTTGTCAAAAACACAATATTCCTGAAAAAAATAAAATTATTGTACTAATGCCTGGAAGTAGATCAATTGAAATCAAAAGACATTGGAAAATTTTTGAAAAAGCAGTGGAAATTTTGCAACATCAACACAAAAATTTAAGTTTTATTTTACTCGAAGGAAGAAATGTTGAAATCAAAACAAATATTGATGTAATTAAAATTAAAGAAAACCAATATGAGGCTATTGGTGTAGCAGATGCTGCTATTGTATGCTCCGGCACAGCCACTTTGGAAACAGCAATGTTAAAATGTCCAATGATAGTTTGTTATAAACTATCAACTTTGACATGGATTGTTGCCCAAATGTTATCAAAAGTTGAACACTTTTCTCTTGTAAACCTAATTGCTGAAGAAACGATCGTTGATGAATTTCTTCAGAAAAAAATGCTTCCAAAAAATCTTTCAAATGGAATAAACAAATTGCTTAAAAATGAAAGCCATGATGCAATTATTAAAAAATACAACCAGTTGATTGAAAAGTTAAAAACGAACGATAATGTCTACGATTCAGCAGCAAAATATATCTATGATTAAGTTTTTTATAAAAACCAAGTTATTACATTTTTTAATATTTATCGCATATCGATTCAATAGAAAAACGATTATTGGTAATGAAAATATTAGCAATGTTAATTCATTCATTTTGGTTACTTGGCACGGTAAATGTCTTGGTGTAATGGAACATTTTCGTCAAAGAGGCTATCATGTTCTTATTAGTCAAAGTAGGGACGGTGATATTATATCCAATATTTCACAGAAATTTGGGTACAATCTTTTCAGAGGATCAAGCAATCGTGGAGGTAAAGAAGCTATGGAAAAAATGTACCAATTCTTTTCATTAAACCCTTCAGGAAAACTTGTAATCACTCCTGATGGACCTACTGGACCAGAACACAAAGTTAAACCAGGAGCTTTCCAACTTGCCCAAAATTCTCAACGCCCTGTTGTTCCTGTAATTGTTGATGTTAAAAAAAGTTGGAAATTTAAAAATTGGCATACATTCTACTTTAGCAAGCCGTTTTCAAAAATGCGCGTGGTAATTGGACAGCCACTATACTTTAAAGAAAATGAAAGTATTAAAGATGGCGTACAAAAAATTGAAGATGCCTTGAAGAAAGTGGATGAAGTTGCAAGCAAGCATGAATAACACACACATAACCATGAAAGACAAGCTTCTTACGCATGCTCTATCGGCTTTATTATTCGTCTTTCCTGTTCACTTAATCTTTATTTTTTTAAAAAATTTTTTATATGATTTTGGAGTTTTAAAAGGGGAAAAAGTTGATGCTAAAATAATTAGTATTGGAAATATTGCTCTTGGTGGAACCGGAAAAACGCCAACAACTATTGCAATAGCAAACTTTTTAGAAAGAAATGGTTATACTGTTGGTATTGTAACTAGAGGCCACGGTAGAGAAAATATTTCAAATAGCTTTTTACTTAAAAATCAAAGCTGGAAAGAATGTGGAGATGAGGTGGTTATTCTTAAAAATAATACCTCTTCAAATACCCACATTTTTGTTTCTCTAGACAAGATCTATGCTGCAAAACAACTATCAAATATGGGGTGTAATATAGTTTTGCTAGATGATGGATTTCAACACAGGAGGATTGGCAGAGATATTGATATTGTTTTACTTGGCCCCGAAAATCAGAATAAGAAGTGTCAGCTTATCTATCCGTATGGGTTATTAAGAGAGCCGTTTTGTTATTTAAAGAGGGCTGATATTACAATTTCTACTAAAAATAATTTAATTAAAAATACTGGCCTTGAATCTGACTACAAAATGGATCTAAAGATTAAGGAAGAAGTTCTATCTTCCAGCACCATCAAAAATATTCATAGCTTAGCTAATAAGTCTGGAATTGTTTCTGTTTGCTCTATAGGGGATCCTGAAAGTTTTTCAAAAACACTTGAACGTAATAACATCAATGTAGATAGAAAGCTGATCTTTCCTGATCATTGGCCTTTTTCCCTTTATGATATAGAAAAGATTAACCGCCTTGCTTTGAAAGAGAATTTGAAACATATTATTTGTACAGAAAAAGACTTTGTAAAGCTTGTAGAATTCAAACAAGACCTTAAAATTGATATTAACGCCGTTGTTATGAAACATGAAATATCAAAAGAAATTGAAAAAGATATTTTAAATCGGTTATTGTAAATTTTTACACCATTGACATTGGATATGTAATAAGCTAAGTTTTTGAACATTTAACACATTAGGAGGATTTAAATGGTAGAATTATTTTTAGAGGGCGGGCCATTTATGTGGCCAATCTTACTCTTACTACTTGCCGGACTTGGTCTTGTGGGAGAAAGGTTTTATTCGCTCAATCAATCACAAGTAGATTCTGATGGCTTTATGGACTCCTTAAGAGGAGCTTTAAAGTCAGGTGGATCTAAAAAAGCTATGGATGTTTGTGCGGGTCAAGACGGACCTGTCTCAAATATTTGTAAAGCTGGTTTATCTAAAGTTGGTAAAGGTCCAGAACAAATTGAAAAAGCAATTGAAAATGCTGGTTCTTTAGAAATGGCTTTTCTAGAAAAAAATATGGGTTGGTTAACTGCAATTATTGCTATTGCTCCTATGATGGGTTTTACTGGAACAGTTGCGGGTATGATTTTTGCATTTGATGCTATTGCTGCTGCCAATGATATTTCACCAGCGGTTGTTGCTGTTGGTATTTCTCAAGCTCTTCTTACAACAGCTTTTGGTCTTATCGTTGCTATGATAATCCAAATTGCTCAAAACTTTTTCTCTTCTATGATAGATGGGATGGTTTTAGATATGGAAGAAAGATCTATTGAGATAACAGACTTGTTAAGAGACTCTAAGTAAAATATGGCTCTTAGAGAACGAAAAGCCCGCGTTGGCGCAATTCCCGAAGGTGGAATGGCTGATATAGCATTCCTTTTATTGGTATTCTTTTTGGTTACCACCACTATTGATATGGATAAAGGTTTAGGAATAATTCTTCCTGCAGAAGGTCAAGAGCTAGAAATCAATAAGAAAAATATACTTAACTGCCTAATTAGTGCATCTGGTAATGTGCTGCTTGGTGGTGAGCCTGTAGAAATGAAGGATTTAAGTAGGCGGGTAAAAGAAGAAATCCGAGCTAACGATAAGCTTATTATTTCTGTTAAGGCTCATGAAAAAGCAGAATATGACGTTTATGTTGAGGTTCTAGATCAGTTAAAGATTGCAAATGCAACAAGAATATCAATTGCGGAGACGGAATAATGAAGTTTAGAAGAAAGTCAGGGGTAGAATCAAAAATATCAACATCCTCCATGCCTGATATCATTTTCATGCTATTAATCTTTTTTATGGTGACTACCGTTTTAAGACAATTTTCTGGCTTGCCTGTATCTTTACCCAAAGCAGAAAGAATTGAAAAGCTTGAATCAAAAAGACATACTTCAGATATTTGGGTGTCAAAAGATGGATTAATTTCAATCGAAGACAAACTTTATAATAATGAAGACGTAAGACATGTAATGTATGAGAAAAGAGCTTCTGATCCCCAACTTACTGTTTCTTTAAAAGCTGATCAGGCTGCTAGAATGGAAATTATTTCTGACATTCACAATGAGTTGCGAAAAGCGGACGCACTAAAATTAAATTATTCTACGAAAGTTAAGGCTCCAAACTAATGGACGAGCTCAAAAAACTGTTAGACAAATTCAATCCATTTTCCAGGTTGGTTGATTTTTTTCTTAAAAGAGCAAAACTTCTTGAGAATTCACTAAAAGAAAAGTATTCGACTGTTCTAAGGGTTGGCGTCTTGTTTGCATCCTTCTTGTTGCTTCTAGGGTTTTATTCATTGCAACGCTTTGAAAACAATATTGATATTGAAACTGAGAGTCAAATTATCATTGAGAATATTGAAATACCTGAAACTCAACAGTTTGAAACTCCTCCACCCCCAGCAAGACCTTCTGTTCCAGTTGAATCAGAAGATGATGATCTTGCTGATGATCTAACAATTGAAGAAACCGACTTGGATAATTTTGATGCTTGGGATGCTCCGCCTCCTCCTCCTTCAGGTCCGCAGGTTAAGTTCATTCCTTATGATGACCCACCAAGACCTCTCTTTCCAATAAAACCTGTCTACCCCGACATTGCTCAGGAAGCAGGTATAGAAGGTCAGGTTTTAGTACAGTGCTTCATTGATAAAACAGGTAGGGTTAAAGAAACAATTGTTTTAAAGGGTATACCTAATACGGGTTTAAACGAAGCTGCTGTTGATGCCTTAAGAAAAACTAGATTTAGACCAGCTAAACAACGTGAAACAAAAGTTGGAGTTTGGATTACAATTCCAATTAACTTTAAGCTTCAAAACTAATTCTAAATAACAATAAGCTTTTTTGGAGGGTAGCCTTTAAAACCCATTTCAATTTGATCTCCCTTAACAAGTGGGCCAACACCTTCTGGAGTACCTGTAAATATCAAATCTCCTTTTTTTAGATTAACAATTTTTGATATATGTAATAGAATACTTTCAAAGGAGAAAATCATATCTTTTAAATTCCCCAACTGTTTTGTTTTTTGATTAATTGTTAGAAAAAACTCTTTTGGACATTCAAGTGTGATAAAATTTGTATCTAAAACTGCTGATCCTTTAAATGATTTTGCAGGAAACCAGGGCAAGCCTTTTTTCTTAAGTTCTTCTTGAAGTTTTCTATCGGTTAAATCTAAGCCTGTAGAAAAGCCTGAAATGAACGTGGTCGCTTCCTTGTGAGTCTTTGGTGAACCATCTTTTCCAATCAAAATAACTATCTCAAGTTCATGTTCAATTATTTTATTCTTTGGAATCTCAATTTTGTTTTTGGTATTTAAAGTAGAGGTTGATTTCTGAAATATTAGGGGTGTTTGTGGAACTTTATTACCTAGCTCTTTTGCATGTTTCTCAAAATTTCTTCCAACACAGTAAATATTTTCAATTTTTAGATTTTCTTTCATTCTTTTTTCTTTAACAAGCTTGAAAGTGAGCTTGATATATATTCTTGGTTTAATCTTGCTATATTTACTTGTCCTATTTCCTTTGGACACTCAGCTGAACAAGCTCCTGTGTTTGTGCAAGAACCAAAACCTTCATCATCCATTGTTGCAACCATTTTTGCAACTCTATCTTTTCCTTCTTTCTGACCCTGTGGTAATAAAGAGAGGTGTGAGACTTTAGCAGAAGTAAATAACATTGCTGATGAATTTTTACAGGCTGCTACGCAAGCACCACACCCTATACAGGCTGAAGATAGAAATGCTTCGTCAGCATATTCTTTATTAATAGAAATAGAGTTGGCTTCAGGTGCTTCGCCAGTATTTGTTGAAATGTATCCCCCGGAAGAAATAATTCTATCAAAAGCCTTTCTATCAACAGAAAGATCTTTTATCACGGGGAAGGATTCTGCTCTAAAAGGCTCTAATAATATATCATCTTCATTATTAAAGGCTCTCATATGAAGCTGACACACAGTGGTAGCTTTTTGAGGACCGTGTGGCCTTCCATTGATCATAAAGCCACATGACCCACAGATTCCTTCGCGACAGTCATGATCAAATGTAACTGGATCTTTTTTTTCTTTAACAAGTTTAATATTTAAGATATCCATCATCTCTAAAAATGAGATGTTTGGATCTATGTTTTCAAGTCTATAGGATTTTAGCACACCCTTTGTTGAACCAGATCGCTGTCTCCATATTTTAAGATTGACGTTCATTTGTAGCTTCTTGTCTTTAGTTTCACGTTGCTATATTTTAATTCTTCTCTGAAAAGTTCTGGATTACCGTTTTCAGAATAATCCCAAGCTGCTACATATTTAAAATCTTGATCGTTTCTTTCTGCCTCGTTTTCTTCTGTTTGATATTCTTCTCTAAAATGTGCTCCACAGGATTCGTTTCTATCCAGAGCATCAAATGCCATCAGCTCAGCAAGTTCAATAAAGTCTTTTACCCTTAGAGCTTTCTCTAGCTCCTGGTTAACGTCCTTATCGCTTCCTGGTATCGAAATATCATTCCAAAACTTTTCTTTTATTTTTGGAATTTCTGCTAATGCTTCTTTCAATCCAGCTTCATTTCTTGCCATCCCAATTTTATCCCAAACTATTTTTCCTAATTCTCGATGTACTTCATCAACTGCCATTTTACCCTCAACCTTCATTAACCTGTTAATCTCAGCTTCGGTTTTGTCTTTGGCTTCTTTAAACTCTGGCCTGTCTGTAATATCTTTCATAAGTGGTGCTTCTTTGGCTAAAAAATCCATTGCTGTATGAGGAACAACAAAATATCCGTCTGCTAAGCCTTGCATTAATGCGCTGGCACCCAACCTGTTGGCTCCATGATCTGAAAAATTGCTTTCTCCTATTGAAAATAGTCCTTTGACGGTTGTCATTAAATTGTAATCGACCCAAAGTCCACCCATTGTATAGTGAACAGCTGGATAAATTTTCATTGGTGTTTCATATGGGTTTTCATTTGTGATATTTTGATACATATCAAATAAATTTCCGTATTTTTCTCTGATAAAATCTTCGCCTTTTTCCTTGATAGCTTTTTGAAAATCTAGATATACTGCAAAGCCTGTGGGACCTATTCCCCTTCCCTCATCACAAACCTCTTTAGCTCTTCTACTTGCAACATCTCTTGGAACCAAATTTCCAAAGGCTGGATAGATTCTCTCTAAGTAATAGTCTCTTTCTTCTTCAGGAATTTCAGTCGGTTTTCTTTGGTCATTTTTCTTTTTTGGCACCCAAACCCTTCCATCATTTCTTAAGCTTTCGCTCATTAAAGTTAGTTTTGATTGAAAATCATTTTTAACCGGAATACATGTTGGATGAATTTGTGTAAAGCTAGGGTTTGCAAAAAGCGCTCCTTTTCTATGCGCCCTCCAGTTTGCTGTCACGTTACTTGCCATTGCATTTGTAGACAAATAATAAACGTTAGAATATCCCCCAGTTGCTAAAATAACAATATCTGCGCTGTGTGTTTCAATTTTACCGTTTACAAGATTTCTGGTGACGATTCCTTTTGCTTTCTCGTCAACAAGAACAACATCTAACATGTCATGCCTTGGATAGAAAACCACTTTCTTTTTTTCCATTTGTCTGCTTAATGCTGAATATGCACCAAGCAATAGCTGTTGACCTGTTTGCCCTCTTGCATAAAAAGTCCTTGAAACTTGAACACCACCAAAAGATCTATTATCTAAAAGTCCCCCATATTCTCTAGCAAAAGGAACCCCCTGTGCAACGCACTGATCAATAATATTTTTACTTATTTCTGCTAATCTATAAACATTTTCTTCTCTAGATCTAAAGTCTCCTCCTTTAATGGTATCATAAAATAGTCTCATCACACTGTCACCATCACTTTTATAGTTCTTTGCAGCATTTATTCCACCTTGTGCAGCTATACTGTGTGCTCTTCTTGGTGACTCGTGAAAGGAAAAAGCATGAACATTAAACCCATGTTCTGCTAACGTTGCAGAGGCTGATGCGCCCGCAAGGCCTGTTCCAATAACTATTACCTTATATTTATTTGCATCCTCTGGGGCAAGCTTTTTAAGCCTTTTTTTATACTCTTCCCACTTTGTGTGAAGCTCACCGTTTGGTGCTTTTGAAAATAAGTTAAATTCTGTCATATAACCCTCACTAAGAAACCGAACCAGACCGGTATTGAAATAAACCCAAGTGGAATCCAAAACCAAAAAATTGCTGAAAAATTATTATATATTTTTTCATATTTGGTTCCAACTATTCCAAGTGTTTGTCCTGCAGATGTAATTCCGTGTTTAAGGTGATAGCCTAAAAGTGCAATCGCTATGATGTAGAATATTGATACAGCAGGACTGCCAAAACCAACTGAACTTTCTGTCACAACATAATAGTAACTCATACCTTGGAGATCAAAATTAAATTTATACCAAAATGTTGACCAGTGCGTAGCAAGAAAAATAAAAACGATGCTTCCTGTAAATGCAGCAGACCTTGCCGCACTTGATGTATTTACTTTGCTATACGAAGAAACTACTTTTTTTGCTTTTCTATTCTTTATCCAAAGAAGTGTCCCGCTATATGCATGACTACCAACAAACAGGACAAGAAAAAATTCTGCTATTCTAATTAAAAAACCTAATTGATGTAGTTTTTCTACATAGGCGTTGAAAGCGTCTTCTCCAACAAACAGAAACAAGTTTCCAAATAGATGGAAAGCCATAAAGAAGGCTAACAAAAGCCCAGTTATGGCCATCAGAATTTTTCTTCCAACAGACGAAGTAAGTAGTTTTATTATTGACATATTTTGGTGATGCTAATTTTAAAACTCATTTACATAAATATAAAGACAAATTGGATATAACTATTAATTTATCAAATATCTGACAGTGTAAAAAAATTTGATGGGGTTATAATTAGCCTTAAAAAGAGAATTCGTTTAGTTTTGGAATCTGTTTTTTTAAGTCGTTTAAGCTGCCTTTATAGGTCTTCTTATTATAAATAACTTTCCATTCGCCTGAAGGCTCTCCATCTGCAAAAAACCCCTCAATAGTTGGGTTTTGTCTTGGAGCAACGTACCTCCAGCTGCCGTTTTTTTCATTATTAGAGTAAGTTCCTCTTCCAAAAAACCTAGATCCAAAGTCAATGTCAGGTCCTTCTGTCCACTCTCCTTCTTTAACGTCATCTCTGTACGTACCCTCTGCTACTCTTCGTCCGTTTTTTGCATATAAAGACCATATACCAACTTTTTTTCCGAACTGGTATGAACCCGTTTGAGAGCGCTCTAAAGATCCGTCAATACTGCTGTAATATTCTTCCCAATCTCCTGTTTTTATGCCATCACTATAAGCACCAACCCCTCGGATGTCTGCATATGGAGACAGGTTATTAAATTTGCCGTTTAAGACGCCATTATTATAGTTTTCTTGCCAACCTTTATCTTCTCCGTCTTTGTACCAAGTCCATTTACCTGCCTTTTTGCCTTGAACATATTCTCCTTCACTAACTAAAACTTCTTGTGGATCCCAGCTTTTCCAAAGACCGCTTCTTTCCCAATTTTCATAGTCTCCTGCCCTTATAACAACAAGCGTATTAGGGTCCCATTCTCTCCACCTTCCTGTGCCTGCTTCAAAAATGATTTCTCCAGTTTTTCTAAGCCTGTTTTCGTTGTCTCTACTCCACTGCGTCCACGTACCAACCGGATTGCCTTCTTCATAATTAATATATTCTAGCCTTTTATTGTTGTCCATTGGTCCGGGGAAAACATATGTTATTTGTTCTCCATCCGGAACGCCTTTGATGTAGTTAGCCTTTTTTCTTGTACCGTTTTTATAATCAATTTCAGTCCACGCTCCGTCCTTTATGCCTTTTTTGTATGTTCCTAGTTTTTCTCCATACTTATCCAGAACGTCTCCAGAAAAAAGCTTGTTTGTATCCCCAACATATGCCAAGCTGTCCTCTCCGATTTTTAGTTCGTCCTCATATATTTCACCAGAACATGAAGCAATAATTAAAGCTGCTAATAATATAAATGTTTTTTTCACGGTCACTCCTTAAATTGTTTCACCCAAAGGGTTTTTTATAAATCATTTTAAATGTATTCAAAATGAACAATAAACAAAAAATATATTTTTTCTCTCAGCTCCAAACAGATGGAGACCAAAACATGGTAAATATTTTAGGCGGAAAAGGAGCTAATATAGCAGAGATGTGTAAGCTTGGTCTTCCGGTTCCTCCGGGTTTTACTTTGTCTACAAGCCTTTGTTCTGACTACTTAAAAGCTAAATCGCTATCTGTTGTTTTAAAAAATAACATTAAGAAAAATATATCTAAAACAGAGGGCGTTATTGGAAAAATGTTTGGTGGATCAAACCCGCTTCTTCTATCTGTTAGATCCGGGGCTCCTGTTTCTATGCCAGGAATGATGGAAACAATACTTAATATAGGACTTACTTCAAAAACTATTCCCCACATGATCAAAATGAGTAAAAATGAAGGTTTTGTTTATGATAGTTACCGAAGACTAATCATGATGTATGCCGATGTTGTAATGGAAAAAGCACTCGGGCTAAATAAATCAACTCAGTCGATAAGAGAACTCATGGAAAAAGAACTAGAATCTGTTAAAAAATATAAAGGCTATAAAAATGATTCCAACATGAAGGCAAAAGACTGGAAGGCTTTATCTAATAAGTATTTAGGAATGGTTGAGAAAGAGTTTGGAGTTCCTTTTCCTGACGACCACTATGAGCAACTGTATGGAGCCATTGCTGCTGTCTTTGAGAGCTGGAATGGAAAAAGAGCTAAAGAATATAGGAGTTTTGAAAAAATATCCTCTTCTATGGGCACAGCTGTTAATGTACAAGCTATGGTTTTTGGAAATCTTGGAAAAGATTGTGGAACAGGCGTCGCTTTTACAAGAAACCCTTCAACTGGAGAAAATATTTTTTTTGGAGAGTGGTTACCAAATGCCCAAGGGGAAGATGTTGTTGCTGGTATTAGGACTCCTCACCCAGTCGCCGGTAATAGCAAAAACTCATTATCTGTTGCCATGCCAGAAGCCTTCAAGGAGTTAGACGGTGTAAGAAAAAAGCTCGAAAACCACTTTGATGATATGCAAGATATTGAATTTACAATTCAAGAAAAAAAGCTTTGGATGCTGCAGACAAGAAGAGGAAAAAGAACTGGTATTGCTGCAATAAAGATTGCAACTGACATGGTCAAGGAAAAGCTTATAACAAAGGAAGTGGCTGTAAGTAGGGTTAGACCACACCAGATATATGAAAGCCTTTTGAAAAACATTGACCCTAAAGACGTTGAAAATAACCTACCTATTTCGCTCGGCTTGCCTGCTGGTCCCGGCGCATCTTGTGGTATTGCCGTTTTTACTGCAGAAAGAGCTGAAGAATTAGGTAAGAAAAACAAAAAGGTTATTCTTGTGCGAGAAGAAACATCTCCTGAAGATATACATGGAATGCACTACTCTGAAGGAATTCTAACCTCCAGGGGTGGTTTAACAAGCCACGCAGCTTTGGTTGCTAGAGGGTGGGGTAAAAGCTGTGTTGTTGGGTGTCAAGACTTAACTATTGATAAGAGCCACATGTTTGCGAAAATAGGAGATAAAAAAATAAAAGAAGGGGATCACATAACTCTCAATGGCTCATCTGGAGACATTTACCTTGGTAAGATGAGATTGTTTCAGAACCCTTTAAATAATACAGGTCCACTAAGCCTGCTGTTATCATGGGCTGACAAGATAAGAAAACTAAAAATTAGAACAAACGCTGATACTCCGGATGATTGTGAAAAAGCGCTTGGTTTTGGTGCAGAGGGTGTTGGCCTTTGTAGAACTGAGCATATGTTTTTTGATGAGAAAAGGGTTCATGAATTCAGAAAAATGATTTTAGCCGAAGACAAGGAGAGTCGAAACTCTTATCTGAACAACCTTCTTCCTTTTCAGACAAAAGACTTTTACAAAATACTAAAAAAAATGGACGGAATGCCTGTGACTGTAAGGCTTTTAGATCCACCTCTTCACGAGTTTATCAATATTCACGGTAAAGAAATGAGAAAACTAGCAAACGATATGGGCCTACCGTTGAAAGCCGTTGAAGAAAGAGTTGATTCGTTAAAAGAGGCCAACCCTATGTTGGGCCATAGAGGTTGTCGTCTTGGTATTTCTTATCCAGAAATTACTTCTATGCAAGCTCGTGCTATCATCGGCGCTGCTGTAAAACTAAAAAAAGAGGGTAATAATCCAAAGGTAGAGTTAATGATTCCTCTTGTTTCTAATTTAGCCGAATTTTTAAATCAAAAAGAAATTATTCTTGCTGTCAAAAACGAGATTCTTGCCAAAAACGATTTAAACATAAATTTCAAAATTGGCACTATGATCGAGGTTCCACGCGCTTGTCTTGTAGCTGCAAAGATTGCTGAAGAAGCTGACTTTTTTAGCTTTGGCACTAACGACCTAACTCAAACAACTTTCGGTTTTAGCAGAGATGATACTGGAACCTTTTTCCCTCACTATTTCAATGAGGAAATTATGCTTGCAGACCCATTTGAGCAAATAGATCGCAAGGGGGTTGGAAAACTCATGAAAATTGCTGTAAAAGACGCGCGCGCTACTAAAAATAAAATCTCAATTGGTATATGTGGAGAGCATGGTGGAGAACCAAACAGTATTGAATTTTGTAAAATATTGGGTCTTGATTATGTTAGCTGTTCTCCTTATCGTGTACCTGTTGCAAGACTAGCTGCAGCACAAGTGGAACTATGAGCAAAAAATATAAAATAATAATCTTTGGTGCTACCGGGTTTACTGGTGAGTTGTGTGCAAAGTTTATGTCTGAAAGATATTCTGATATTCCAATGGCAATTGCTGGCAGAAGCGCAGAAAAGCTGGAAAGAATTAAAAATAGACATGGCCTTCCTTTTCCTATAGTCATTGCAGATGCCTTTGACGTTGAAGCTTTGAATTCCATGTGCAAAGAAACAGAGGTTGTGCTTTCAACTGTTGGACCGTATCACAAATATGGATCTGAACTTTTAGAAGCTTGTATTAAAAACGGTTGTCATTATGTTGATATAACGGGTGAAAGTTTTTGGATTAAAGACATGATTGACAAACACCACCAAGCAGCTACTGATAAAGGCATTAGAATTATAAACGCTTGTGGGTTTGACTCTGCCCCTTCCGACATTGGGGTTTTTTATTCTGTAAACCAAGTTGACGGAGAGGTTAAAAAAGTGCAGTGTTTTCAAGCTTGGAAAGGTGAAGCTTCTGGGGGCACAATGGAAACAATGTTTTCATCAATGGATGCTAAGCTGGCTAAAGGAGGTCTAGGAAAATTTTCTTTAAATCCAAAAAACTCTGTTTCTGAAAGACAGAAAAAGTATACAAATGATAAAATTAGTGTAGAAAAAATACCACATCTTGGTGGTTGGACCGGACCTTTTGTAATGGCGCTACCAAATACAAGGGTTGTAAGAAGATCAGCTGCGCTGTCTAAATCTATTGGTAAATATTATGGAGATGATTTTCTTTATTCAGAAGGGGCGTATTATTCTAAAAAGGGTGCGGCAAGGAAAGTAACTCTCATGACGCTTGCTATGGGTCTAGTCATTATCTCTCCACTGCGTAAATTATTAAGGGGACTTTTTAGAAAGCCCGGCGAAGGACCTTCTCAGAAAGCAATGGACTCTGGTTTTTTTAAGAGCAGATTCCTGGTAGAAACAAGCAATGGTTTTCGTGCTTTTTCTGTTTCTTCAAGCGGTGATCCTGGTTATAAAATGACATCAAGAATGGCTTGTGAAAGCGCGCTATGTTTAGCAGTTGAAAACCCAGCTGACCTTCCTGGTGGCGAAAACCTTGGTGGTCTTTTAACCCCCTCTGTTGGTCTTGGAAATGTTCTTATTAAAAGATTAAAAGATATTGGTGTTATGTTTGAAGAAATACCGCTCGACAATTAAAGCCAAAATATTGTTACTCCTGGATTTCTGCTGTTAAAGTCTCTATCTTGTTTGTTGGAAAGTTCTGATCTCATATTTACCGCATCTTTATTAAATGCGTTATATTCTTCTCCAGGAATTACCGCCCTAAACCTTCCTTTTTGTTCTTGAGCCCATCTTCTTACTTTTTCTGCTATACTTCCCGATCCTAGGCCGTGTATTATTTTAACTGCAACCACGCCCTCTTCTTTTGCTTTGCTTATTGCAACTTCTAGAAGAATTAGCGCTTCTGATGATGACTGTCCTGCGTGAGCTATGTCAACCGTTCTTAACATGCTAAAAATTACATAATAATTTATTCCTCATAACAATGTATAATAAAAATTCATATATTTCTTCATATGCAAACTATTGATACAACATTTAAGGCCCAACAGGCTAAAAGCATATCTTTAAGGAATAGTACTGCTAAAGAAAGAAGGGATAAGCTAAAACTGCTTCTTAAAAATTTCTTAGAAATGGAGAACGATATTCTTGCTGCTCTTTCTTCAGATTTGGGAAAATCTAAAACCGAAGCGCTCTTAGCAGAAATTTATGGAGTGAAGGCTGAAGCAGAATTTGCAATTAAAAATCTTGGAACGTGGATGAAGACAAAAAGGGTTGCAAGCCCCCTTGCTATTTCTTTTACTAAAAGCTGGGTAAAACCTGAGCCAAAAGGAAATATC
This sequence comes from Fidelibacterota bacterium SCGC AAA298-D23, assembly GCA_000402655.1. Taxonomy (GTDB): domain Bacteria; phylum Fidelibacterota; class Marinisomatia; order Marinisomatales; family Marinisomataceae; genus Marinisoma. The sequence continues at coordinate 203,087 of AQSI01000001.1, read as the reverse complement.
TTGATAATTTCTCCTTGGAATTATCCAATTATGCTTTGCTTGAACCCGCTGATTGCTGCGATTGCGTCCGGTAACACAGCTGTGATTAAGCCTTCTGAACTTACACCTGCATCTGGAGAGCTTGTAAAAAAACTAGTTGAAAACACATTTTCATCGGATGAGGTTGCTGTTTTTCTGGGCGAAAAAGATTTAGCACAAAAACTTTTGGAACTTCCCTTCAACCATATAATGTTTACTGGAAGCCCAAAGGTTGGGAAGCTTGTGATGGAGGCTGCCTCCAAACACCTTGCAGGCCTAACGCTCGAACTTGGTGGGAAGTCCCCTGTTATTGTTGATAAACATGCAAATGTAAAAGACGCTGCCTGGAAAATTTCTTTTTATAAATTTGCAAACGCAGGCCAAACCTGTACTGCCCCGGACTATATACTTTGTGATGCGTCCGTTCACGATGATCTTGTTTTAGCTTTACGTAAAAATATGTCACAATTTTTTGCAGAAGGGGTAGACGCCGCTAAAAAAGATTACTGCTCTATTGCAAACGAGCACCACTTCAATAGGCTAAAAGGCTCTCTTGCTGATGCTCTTTCTGATGGAGCAGAGCTTGCGTGCGGTGGAGAAATAAGCAAAGAGGGGTTGCACTTTACTCCAGCTGTTTTAACGGGCGTAAACTACGACAACTCAATTATGAAAGAAGAAATCTTTGGACCCATCCTGCCAATTATCAAAGTTCAAAGCCTTGACGAGTCTATTAGTTATGTAAATGAAAATGAAAAGCCATTAGCCTTATATCTTTTTAGCAATAAACCTGCTGTTCACAATGAGGTGTTAAAGGGTACCTCTAGCGGTGGTATGGTAATAAACGATTGTGTTCTACATCATATGAATCCAAACCTTCCATTTGGAGGTATAAATAATAGTGGCGTCGGTAGCTATCATGGTAAATTCGGTTTTGATGCCTTCTCACACCACAAAGCTGTTTTGAAAAGTAGTTCAATTTCTCCTTTCAAGGTAATGCTTCCACCATATACTGAAACCAAAGAAACTTTAGCTAATCTAATAAAAAAATATTTTTAGCAATTTCGTTTCTTAGATCAATTATAATGTTTGCATACTTGTCTGACCTGTTATATGTTCTAATTGCCTTCCATGCTTTTGACTTATAAGTAAAATTAAAATCATTTTTTGGATAACCGTTTTCAACGAGGTAAAACGCAACACTTCCCACAACGTCATGCCAGCCAAATGGGTCTTTTTTACCGTCTTTATTATAATCAATTGATAATTTGTTGAAACTGGAGGGTATAAATTGACCATACCCAAAGGCGCCAGCATACGATCCTTCAAGTAAGAAGGGGTCAATGTCATTTTCAAAACAAAAAATTAAGAGCTCTGCTATTTCTTTGGTGGCCCAATTAGATCGTTTAGGCATTTTGACCGCCTGTGTATATAAAGAATTAATTACTGAAAACTCTGCGGTTTTTAATCCGTAGTTTGTTTCGACACCAATAATTGCAACCAGAACTATGGGGTCTATCTCAAACTCTCTTGCTACTTTTGAAATTAGTTTCTTGTTTTTTTTATAAAAATTTACCCCGTCCTCAATTCTTTGTTCATTAAAGAATATCTTTTTGTATTGCTCATATGTTTTAATTTTTTCTGGCTTATTTTGAAATCTTTCAATTACGTTCTTGTCAATTTGAAGCCTTGTGTCTTCAAAAGTGTTTAGTATATATTCAACTGATGGGGTTTCTTGACCCTTTGTATAAGCAACGACCTTTTTAACAATCTGATTTTTTTCAGCTGCCATCAATATGGTTGTACAAAATATAATGCTTAGTTTAGCTATAAGGTTTATTTTCATTTATATGCTCCTTTTTACAAAAAATAAATACATTCTTTTGTTTGTAGCACTTCTTGCTGTTAGTTCTTCGGCTTGGGTTGTAAGATTTCTTCCTGAGCTTTCCGCTACAACAATAGCTTTTTGGAGAATGTTTCTTGCAAGCCTTATGGCGTTTGCTATATCTTACAAAACTATTCTTACTTTTGTTCCAAACAAAAAGATCTTACTTGCCGGAGTTTTCTTAGGTTTTCATTTTGCTTTATTTTTCAGAAGCGTTCAACTTACTTCGATAGCTGAAGCAGCCCTGCTTGGTACTATTGCACCAGTTTTTACGGAGTTTTATTCAATTGTTTTCCAAAAAAAGAAGTTTTCAGTATGGGTTTTATTTGGACTGTTTTTAGCTCTTTTGGGCGCATACACTCTTATAAGTCAAAGTAGCTTTAGCGATACGAGCACATTTGGAAACTTGTTGGCCATTCTATGTTCTGTTGCAATGGCGGTGGTGCTTCTTGTGGGTAAGGATGTTAGAAAAAATATTGGTCTTTTTGAGTATTCACGGTGGGTGTTTTTTTATGCTGCTACATGTCTTTTTTTTATTTCTCTTTTTCAAAACGTAAGTGTCTTCTCTTTTTCTGGTCAAGATTTTGGGTGGTTTGTTTTTCTTGCAGCTATTCCTACAATGGTTGGTCACAATATTTTTTACTTTCTAGTAAAGAATCTAAGCGCAACTACGATTGCTGCTGTACCTCTTGGAGAACCAATAATTTCTTCTATTGGAGGATATTTCATTTTTGCTGAACCGGTTGGCATAAACGTCTTTTTTGGGGGTCTCATCACTTTGGTTGGGGTGTTTGTCGTTATAAGAAACGATGGTTCTTAGCTGTCTGCTTTTATAAACTTGATTATAATATCTGAGAGTTCTTTTGGTTTTGTCCATTGGTAGAAATGTCCTCCTCCAATGTGGGGGGCTTTTAATGCTTTTGGACACATTTTTAAAACATCTTTTTCCATAGAATTTGTTATAGGATCGTTGCCAGCAAACGCGCTCAAGAAAGGTTTGTTCCAAGACTTAAAGAAGTCTCGTGCCTCTTTTTGAGCAGCTAAAGAGCTGTCTGGTATAATTGGAACCTGCATTGGCATAGATCTCACTCCCATCTTATACTCTCTGCTTGGAAAAGGGGCATCAAAGGCTTTGGCTATTTCCGGCTTGAAAGGATAGAACTTCTCCGCGCCCATTTGAACAAAAGCATAATATAGGCTTGTGCTAAGTTTTTTATTTCCTCCACCAATCATGCTCATTAGCAGACCAACCGGCAGATCTTCAGTGTCCCAACAATATTTTTGCCAGTACATAAATTTTAAAATCTGGTGTTTTGGTGGTTTGTCTTTCATTCCTTTTAAATTGTTGTATATATCATGAAGAGTTGGGGTTTCACTGTTTTTGATAAACTCCTCTCTTTCTTTTAAAACACTTTTAGAAACGTTTGGGTTATATGGAAGCCCGGTGTTTCCAACCACGACCCTATTAAAACGCTCTGGTTCTTTTGCAACAACCCTTAGCCCTATTAACCCTCCCCAGTCTTGCCCGAAAAAAGTTAAGTTTTCTAGTTCGTTTTTTTTAAGCCACTGAACCATCCAATCAACTTGATTTTGATAACTGTAATCTTCTCTTTTGGAGGGCTTATCTGATTTACCATAACCAGGGAGATCTGGACAAATAATCCTTACCTGTTCTTTCAAAAAATATGGAATCATTTTTGTATATAAATAGCTCCATGCTGGTTGTCCGTGAAAGCAAACAACGGTTGGGCCCTTTTTTGGCCCTTCTTCAATGTGGTGAATTCTTATGTTGTCGCCTTTTTTTGATTCTACGACTGTATAGTGAGGTTTGTATGGGTAGTTTTTGAGGTTTTTAAATCTTTTTTTGGGCGTCCTTAATACCTTCATTTTTCTTTTCGCTTTATACTGCCATTGGGGCTTTTATGCTGTCCATTGGTTTATAATTTAACAGCTCGTAGTCTGTAGGTTTTGACTTAAGGACTTCTTCAATTGATTTAAAGTTTGGCATTATCAGCGTTGGGGCTTCTAGAGGTTCTCTTTTTACCTGCTCTTTGACTTGATTAAGATGGTTGTTATAAATGTGACAATCTCCACCCGTCCATATAAAACTACCAGGGTTAAGATCTAATATGCTCGAAAGTATGTAAACAAGCAAACTATACGAAGCAATATTAAACGGTACTCCCAAAAACATGTCGGCGCTTCTTTGATATAGCTGGCAACTTAATTCTTTGTCTTGTATATGAAATTGAAACATTGTATGACATGGAGGCAGTGCCATTTCACCAATTTTATCCACATTCCAAGCGCTCACAATGTGCCTTCTGCTATTTGGATTGCTTTTTAAATCAGAGATGATTTTTTTAATCTGGTCTACTCCTCCAACATCTTCACCCCAAGACCTCCACTGCTTACCATAAACAGGTCCTAGCTCTTTTTGTGTTTCGTTGTTTTGATAACCAAGCTCAACTCCTTGCTTATTGGCGTTGGCAGTCCAAATAGTTTTTTTATCCGCTATTTCTTCTCTTGGTTTTCCGAAATGTATTTCTGCTAACCTTCTTTCATCTGTACTTCCTTCCAAAAACCAAAGTAGTTCGCTGACAACACTTTTCCAAGCCAGCTTCTTTGTTGTTACAGCCGGAAAACTATTTCTAAGATCAAATCGCATTTGATACCCAAAAATACCCCTGGTACCTATGCCAGTTCTGTCCTTTCTTTGTTTTCCCTTTTCTAGAACGTGCTCTAAGGCTTTGATATATTGCTTCATTTATTTTTTTTCCAAATTTGAAATTCTACGCTATCGTGTTTTTCAAACCAAGTCTTTGTAAACAGAGTTTCGATATTATCTAAAGACAAAAAACCATCACAGTTGTATTTTCCGGGAATCCTGCTTAAATAAAACTCTTCTATTGACTCTATCGTCTGCTCAATTATGTTGGGGCCACCAATTACCCAAATTGTTTTGTTGTCATATTCTTTCTTAAGGTTTTTTAATTTTTTATTAAGGTCTCCACAAATATATTTATCTGCTCCTGGAAGTTCTTTTTCTCTTGTTGTGGCCAAAACATTTACCCTGTTTGGCAACGGCCATGGCATTAGCGGATCTGTCCATGTTTTTGAGCCCATAACGACAACGTTGTTAATGGTGTTCTTTTTAAACCAACCCAAATCTTTTGTATTTTTTGGCCAGGGTATTGTGCCGTCCTTGCTAACCCCCCCACCACTATCACAAGCCAAGATTGCCTTAATCACTTGGGCTTAATTATCCTCTATTGGTTTTCCATCTTTATCAATTGTTCCTGCAGCAACCTGATAAAGTGCGTCGAAACTTACATATTTTTCTATAGCTCCATTGGCTTGATCTAGAGTTATGGCTTTCACTGTCTTTGGATAATTGTCTAAATATGTTAAATCGTTATGAACGACCACCGCATTTAAAATACCCCCTGCCAATCCTCCCGTTGTGTCAAATCCAACCTGAAAACCTCCAACAAGTGTTGATTTTGTAACATCAAGTTCTTTTTGTGTGATTCCTTCTTCTGCCCATTTTTTTATCTCCCTAAGTGTGGAGCTTTCTCCCTTAGAAAGAAGTTTTGGAGAAAAGGTGCCACCAACCATCCAATAGCCGTCATTGCCGTTACCAAAGCCGCTTAACGATGAGTTTATGCCATAGGTTAGGCCCTCTTTTACCCTGACTGTTTGCATGAGCCTTGCAGAGAAGTTTCCTCCAAGTGTGTGTGTTGCTAAATATAGAGGCAGGTAGTCTGGGTGATATCTGTCAATTCCAAGCGCCGTTCCCACAACAAAGTCTGTGCTTGTCTTGTCTTGCATGGTTACATAGACCTTGTTTGATGCCTTGCTTGCAACGCTCTCTTCCTCTTTAATTTTTAGATTAGATTGTTTCCAACCGCCAAAATTTTCTTTAACCAGGTTTTCCATTTTTATATGGTCAACATCTCCAACAACAACAAGCACCATTGATCCTAAACCATATTTTTCCTTATGATAATTTTTCAGGTCTTCGGGTGTTAGCTTTTGTATCTGTTTTATTGCTTCATCGGGGTTTGTTGGTGAGTTTTGGTGATTAGAACCATAAAAAGCCTGTAACATGCTGTTCATTGCGTTGCCTCTGGTGCTTTCTTTGGATCTTTTATATCCGGCAACTTGTCTTTTTTTGGCCTTTTCTAATTCCTCTTCTGCAAAAAGCGGGTTTTGTAGTTGGTCAGCTAAAAGGCCGATTACCATGTTTGTATCTTCAGACAAAAATTTACCACTAAACCCAACCCTTGCCTGACCATTGAAAAAACCTAGGCGGGCGCCTGCAGATTCAAGTTTTTCGCTAATTTCAAACTTGGACATGTTTGTTGTTCCTTGATCTAACATAGCTGCAACCATGTCTGCTGTTCTTTTATTTTTTGTTGAATAGATGTCTCCGCCCAACATGCTGCCTCTCATGGTTACAACACCAGTTCCTCGCTTAAGAGTTAAAAGCCTTATACCTTTTACTGGTTCGGTATCGATAATTTTTGAAGACAAAACTTCCTCTTCTGTGGTAAGGTTTTTTATCTTCATTTTCTCTAGTTGTTTAGCACTTGTTGCGGACTTTTCTCCCTGTTCACCTGAGCCCAAAGGAATGAAATATCCAACAGTACTTAAATCTTCCAAAAAGTACTTATTTACCACTCTTTTGATGTCTTCTTTTGTTACTGCTTTGATTCTTTCTCCATATGTTGTATACAGGGTCCAATCTCCGCTTGCTATTGCTTCATTTAGGCCGCTTGCTATTGCATAACTTCCATCTTGAGAAAATTTCATTGAAGCAACTAGTTGCGCCTGTGCCTTTTTAACCTCTTCTTCCGTTACGCCGTCCTTCTTAATTTTTTCGTACTCATCAACAATTGCTTTTTCTACTGTTTTATGATCAACGTCTGGAGAAAGGTTTGCGTAAACGGTAAACAAGCCGGGGTCCCTAAATAGGGAATCCCAAATATAAACGCTTGTAGTTAAGCCTTTGTCGGTTATGTTTTTATAAAACCTGCTATTTTTCCCCGATGATAGTATTGATGACAAAACTACAAAAGCTGGGGCATCTGGATCTGTTGCAGATGGCGACTTATGGGCAACGCCAACAATTCCTTGTTGTCCCGCTCTTTTAAGAGTAACAGTTCTAATTCCTTCCTGTTCTGGTTCAGTAGTATAGACTTCTGGAATGGGTTTTGTGCTTTTCCTTATTTTTCCAAAGTGCTTCTTTATCATTGCTAGGGCATCTTTTTCTGAAAAATCTCCTATAGCAATTGCTGTGGCGTTGTTTGGCCAGTAAAAGGTGTCATAAAATTCTCTTAATCTTTCTATAGATACATTTTCTATGTCAGCCTTCCACCCTATTGTTGAATGATGATATGGGTGTGCCTGATATGCTGTTGCCCAAATATTTTCATCTAAAACTCCCGAAGGGCTGTTTTGCCCTCTTTCAAATTCATTTCTTACAACTGTCATTTCTGATTGCCTGTCTTCCTCTTTTATATAAGCGTTTCTCATTCTGTCTGCTTCGATTTCGATTAAGGTTTCTAGATGTTCGCTTGGAAGCACAGCAAAATAATTAGTTCTATCTAGCCATGTTGTTGCATTCATTCTTGCCCCTAAGGATTGAAGCGTCTGGAAAACAGAGTTTCCTTTTTTTGTATTAAACTTTCTTGACCCCTTAAACATCAAGTGCTCTAAAAGGTGTGTTGACCCGGTATATCCAATAGCTTCGTTTCTTGATCCCACCTCATAAGTAACCATAAATGTTGCTACTGGCGCCGTGTTGTCTTGTTTTAATAAAACTCTAAGGCCGTTCGATGTCATTGTATATTCCTTTATGCCTCCGGACTCTTTAACAAATTCAAATCCATAAAACTTTTCTTGTGACATAGCTGCTCCCATAAATAATAACGTTAAAATTAACTTCTTCATTTTTTCTCCTTTAAGGTTTAACTATTTCCATGGAATAAACCGGGAAACGTTGGACATGTAATCTATATATTCTTGCCCAAATATGCCAATAAGGTATTCTTCTTCTTTGACAACCATTTTTGACCACAACAGGTACTGTATCGGCACCAAAAAGAGCAATAAATATGAACCCACCAACAAAGATGTGAGTATGTTTATGTGAAAAATAACAACTGTGTATATAGGGTGACGAATAAAGGAGTATATCCCGCTTGTAGATAATTTTCTTCCTCTGTTTTTGGGCGGCAAACTAAATAAGGTCCAAAATAAAATAAAAAGCATTTCTAAAAAAATTAAAAAAAACAAAACATCGACCCACATATGTCCCGTTTCATATTTTTTGATACTAAACGCTGCTTCATACTGAAGTGTTAAATAAATTAATAAAAGCGAGGCAATTAAGCCTGGAGGTCCTACATTCCACAGCCTTTTGTAGTGTTTTGGACTAAACCAGTTTTTTAAATCTAACACTAGGCGCGTGGTCCAAAAATTGCTGTTCCAACCCTTATTGATGTTGACCCTTCACGAACTGCTATTAGATAATCTCCGCTCATTCCCATTGAGAGTGTTTTCATTTTTACGTTCTCCAACTCATTAAGCTCATCGAAAAGTTTTTTTGTTTTTTGAAAAGACTTGGCTATTAGGTCAACCTCTTGTGTGTTCGGACCCATTGTCATTAAACCTTCAACCTTTATTCCCGACATATTAATACATTCTAAAATCTCTTTTTTGCTATTAAAACTAAACCCCGCCTTTGTGTTTTCTCCACTACTATTAATTTGCAACAAAACCCTTTGTGTTTTTCCTAGGTCTTCTGCAGCCTTTGATATCTTTTGAGATAGTTTTAGTGAGTCTACAGAATCTATTGTGTCAAAAATCTTTACAGCCTTTTTTGCCTTGTTTGATTGTAATCTTCCAATTAATCTTTTTTCTATTTTTTCTATGTTTGGTATTTTAGAAAACTTTTGTTCCGCTTCTTGAACCCTGTTTTCGCCGATTGATGTTGCTCCTGCGGCTATAGCTTCTTGGATTTCTTCTGGTGATCTGGTTTTAGTTACAACAACTATATTGATTTGTGGTTTATTTTCTAAACTACTCTTTAGTTTCTGTAGATTCTGTGTTATTGTTTTCATCTTCTTCTTCCTCAGACATAATTCTGGTAATTGATGAAACAAGCGTTCCTTCACCAAGTTTAATTAGTTTAACCCCCTGTGTTGCTCTTCCTATTGATCTTATTTGAGCAACTGGAAGCCTAATTAAAACACCTTGGTTTGTAATAATCATTAGATCGTCTTTGTCTACAACCTCTTTTATGGTAACCATTTTTCCAACTTTGTCGGTTGTTTTCATGGTTAAAACCCCTTTACCACCCCTCTTTTGAGCGCGATATTGTGAAATTTCAGTTCTCTTTCCAAAACCCTTTTCGGTTGCAACAAGGACGGTGCCCTCTCTTTTGATTAAAAGCATTCCAACAAGCCTGTCATCTTCTGAGCTGAGCGTTATACCCTTAACTCCCATTGTTTTTCTTCCGCTTGCCCTTATTTGTTCTTCTGAAAATCTAATCGATTTTCCGTTTCTTGTTCCGAGTAGAATGTCGTTATCTCCCGTTGAAACCCTAGCTTCAATTAGTTTGTCTCCATCTCTAATTTCGACAGCATAAATACCTTTTTTTCTTGGGTTTGAATATGCAGAAAGCTTTGTTTTTTTAACCATTCCTTTTTCGGTTGCCATCACAACATAGTGGTCTTCATTAAATTCTTTGACGCTTATAAATGCACTAACCTTTTCATCGGGCTCACAGCCAATAAGGTTAACAATTGCTCTACCTTTGGCAGCTCTACCGCCCTCTGGAATATCATAAACCTTAACCCAATAACATTTTCCTTTATCTGTAAAAAACAAAATATAACTATGTGTGTTGGCTACAAATAGGTGTTCCACAAAATCTTCTTCTCTTGAAGAAGCCCCTTGGACACCCCTTCCACCCCTTCTTTGACTTCTATAGGTGCTCAAGCTTGTTCTTTTTATATAGCCATTGTGTGTAATAGTTAGCACCATTTCTTCTTCAGCTATCATATCCTCAATGCTTAGGCTGGTAAAATCTTCTATAATTTCTGTGCGTCTTTCTTCTCCGTATTTTTCTTTAATTTCTAAAAGCTCTTCTTTTATAATCGACATTCTTTTTGATTCGCTCTCTAAAATGCCTTTGAGCTCGGCAATGTGTTGTATTATGTCTTTGTATTCACTAATAATTTTATCTGTTTCAAGCCCTGTTAGTCGCTGTAGTCTCATGTCTAAGATAGCTTGTGATTGTATTTCTGATAATCCAAAACCCTCCATTAAAGACTGTCTTGCTGTAATAGGATCTTTGCTTTTTTTAATTGTTTCAACAACCTTATCAATATTTTTTAAGGCTATTTTAAGACCCTCTAAAATGTGTGCTCTAGCTTCTGCTTTTTTTAGATCAAACTCTGTTCTTTTTACTACAACATCCAACCTAAAAGATATAAACACCTCTAAAAGCTCTTTCAAAGACATTACTTTCGGTGTTCCGTCAACCAAGGCAAGTAAAATTATCCCAAAAGTATCCTGAAGTTGGGTTTGTTTGTAAAGTTGATTTAATACCACTTCTGGCACTGCATCTCTTTTGGTTTCGACCACCACTCTCATTCCGTCTTTGTCAGACTCGTCTCTTAGTTCTGCAATACCCTCTATTTTCTTATCTCTTGCTAGCTCAGCGATTTTTTCTATCAAGTTTGCCTTATTAACCTGATACGGAAGCTCTGTTATAATTAAAGAGTCTCTCCCCCTGTTTGAGGGTTCAACGTGGGCTCTTCCTTGCATAATAACCTTTCCTCTTCCGGTTTCATATGCGTCTTGAATTCCTTTAATTCCTAGCGCTTTCCCTGCGGTTGGAAAGTCTGGCCCTTTAATGTGTTTCATTAAATCCTTTGATTCACATTCGGGATTATCCATTAGTTCAACAAGTCCATCAACCAGCTCGGAGAGGTTGTGGGGTGGAATTTTTGTTGCCATACCAACGGCTATACCTTCTGATCCGTTCACTAAAAGATTTGGATAAACAGCCGGTAAGACGGCTGGTTCTTTTAAGGTTTCGTCAAAATTTGTTGTCCAAGGTATTGTTTCTTTTTCAATATCCCTTAATAACTCACTCCCAATTCTAGACATTCTTGACTCTGTGTATCTCATTGCGGCCGCTCTGTCACCATCAACAGACCCAAAGTTTCCTTGGCCTTGTACTAGTTCGTGCCTCATAGAAAACTCTTGTGCCATCCTTACAAGAGCGTCATATATAGAACTGTCTCCGTGGGGGTGGTATTTACCTAAAACCTCTCCTACTACCCTAGCAGATTTTTTATAAGGCCTATTCCACATAGCAGACATTTCACTCATACTAAATAAAATTCTTCTATGTACTGGTTTTAATCCGTCTCTTGCGTCGGGAAGCGCTCTCGACATAATGACAGACATTGAATAGTTTAAATAGCTTTCTTCAAGCTCTTTTACTAACTGCTTATCTAATATATTATCTCTACCTAAATCCATTTTAAATGTCTATGTTGGTTGCGAACTTTGCTCTCTCTGTTATAAACTTTCTTCTGTGTTCTACTTCTGACCCCATTAATTCTCTAAACCTTACGTTCGTTTCCTCTTCCATAATGTGATCAACTGTTACCTGAATTAGGGTTCTAGTTTCTGCGTTCATTGTTGTTTCCCAAAGCTGTTCTGCGTTCATCTCTCCTAACCCTTTATACCTTTGAATATCTATTTTTGTTTTATTTTCTGACTCTAGCCTTCTTAAAATATTATCTCTTTCTTCATCAGTATATGCATATCTTTCTTTTTTACCCTGTTTTAATTTATATAGAGGTGGCATTGCCATATATAAATAACCACCCTGAACAAGGCTCTTCATTTTTCTCCAAAAAAACGTTAATAATAAAGTTCTTATGTGGCTGCCGTCCACATCAGCGTCTGTCATAATTACTATTTTATGATATCTTAATTTTTCAGGGTTAAAACTGTTAGGATCATCTTCGTCTTCACCAAAACCACACCCAAGTGCCGTTATCATAGATTGAATTTCATTATTAGCCAGAAGTTTGTCCTCTCTTGCTTTTTCAGAATTAATTACTTTTCCGCGCAAAGGTAAAATGGCTTGAGTTCTTCTATCTCTTCCTTGTTTAGCTGTTCCTCCAGCAGAATCTCCCTCAACGAGAAATAATTCACACTGCATGGGATCTTTGTTTGAACAATCTGCTAATTTTCCTGGAAGGGTGGTTGATCCTAGTCCTGATTTTTTTCTTACTAATTCCCTCGCTTTTTTTGCGGCTATTCTTGCTCTTGCAGCTTCTGCCGCCTTTTCAATAATTCTTTTTCCTACTTTTGGATTTTGTTCTAAAAAGGCTTGTATGCCATCATATACAACATTGTCTACTAAGCCCTTTACCTCACCGTTACCCAGTTTTGTCTTTGTTTGTCCTTCAAATTGGGGTTCTTGAACTTTAACAGAAATAACAACAGTTAAACCTTCTCTAAAATCATCTCCAGACAACGAAAATTTTTCATTCTTTTTTGTTTTTATTAAATCGTTTTTATTTGCATAACTGTTTAATGCTCTAGTAAGCGCTGATCTAAAACCAGATAAGTGTGTTCCGCCCTCAATTGTGTTTATATTGTTTACAAAGGAAAAAATATTACTGTTGTAATTTGTGCTATATCTCAAAGCTAGATCAACAGGAACCTCTATATCTTCCTTGCTTACCACAATAACTTCATCGTGAATTAAATCTTCATTACCATCCAAATATTTAACAAAGTCTGATAATCCCCCTGGAAAACAATATTCTGTTTCTGTTTCTTCTGGTTCATTAACCAGCTTTATTGATAGGTTTTTATTAAGATAAGCTAATTCTTTTAACCTTCCTTTTATAACCTCTTCCTCAAAACCTTTGTGTGAAAAAACTGTTTCATCCGGCTTAAACGAAACGATGGTTCCTGTTTTATCGCTTTTGCCAATTTTTTCAACCTCAGTAGTAGGCTGACCTATCTTATATTCCTGTTTATAATGAAACCCATCTCTATGGACTTCTGCAACCAGGTTTTCTGAAAGGGCATTAACCACAGATACTCCAACACCGTGCAGTCCACCAGAAACCTTATAGGTGTTTTTATCGAACTTACCTCCAGCATGTAACACGGTCATAACCACCTCTAGTGCTGGCTTTCCTTCAGTTTTATGAATTTCTACTGGAATTCCTCTTCCGTTGTCTTCGATAGAAATAAACCCGTCATTTTTTATAGTTACAATGATGGAAGTACAAAAACCGGCTAAAGCTTCATCGATACTGTTATCTACAACCTCACTAACTAGATGGTGATATCCTCTCTTACCAACATCTCCAATATACATAGCTGGTCTTTTTCTTACAGCCTCTAATCCTTTTAAAACGGATATTTTATCTGCGCCATAATTATTTTTACTCATTTATCCTCACTGGCATTAACAAAATTGTTGTTTGTTGATCTTCTACATTAGGTAAAAATAAAGTTGCTGATAAAGAATCTTTAAAAGAAAAAATAACTTCATCATTTGGATATTTAGAAACTGCTTCTTTTAAATAAATAGCGTTAAATCCAATTGAAATTTCATCTCCTGCATATTTTGCTGTTTTTAAGGGGGCAATCACAGTTTTACTTTCAGGTTGATTAACACTTTTAAAATATACTTTACCTTCAGTTAAATGTAATGATATCTGGTTAGTGTTCTTATTGGTAGCAATAGATGCAGCTCTTATATTATTTAACATCTCAGTCTTTTTTGCTGTAAGCCTCAAAGGGTTTTCTACAGGAATTACTGCATTATAGTTTGGATATTTTTCATCTATAATTTTTGAATAAAAAACATCTTTATTATTATTAGTAAAAATATAATTACCGCTTATTATAAGATTTGTCTCTGACTGTCCCTCTAAAAAAGTACTTAATATTGATAAAAACTTTTTAGGTATAATATAAGATCCTCTAATATTTGTAGTATTTTGCTTTGAAATTTTTACTAAGCGGTGACCGTCTGTTGCTACAAAATCAACAAAATCTTCCAAAAAATTAAAACATGCTCCATTTAGCGCCGGTTTAGTAGGCTCACTGTTAATTGCATACATCAAAGATGATATAATTTCTTTCAAGCTGATTGTTTCAATACAAAATAAATTATCGTGTTTGTTTTCAGGAACCTCAGGATACTCTTGAAAGGGTACAGTTGATATATCAAATGATGTCCCTGACTCTGATTTTATATTTATATGAGGACCTGAAACCTCAATATCCACCCTTCCATCGTCTAAAACACCTATAATATCGTTCATTTCAGATGTAGGAAATAAACATTCACCATCTGAATTTACTGACGCATTGATATGTGTTTTAACTCCAACTTCAAGATCTGTAGAATGAAGAAGTACGCCGGCAGGAGATGATGAAATATAAGTATAGTTAACTAGAGGATTTTGGGATTTTAACTGGGTTGTTTTTGATAGTTTTGAAAAAGCTTGATGGAGTTCTTTTTTTGTGGTTGATATATTCATAATTAACCTTCAATATTATAATAATAATGCTTTGAGTACAAGATTAAATTGGTATATATATTTATAGAATATTTATATATAAAAATAAGTAATATTATTATATATGTGAGTTTGTGGAAAAAGCTATTAATTCACCATTTTTCAGAGGAGAAATGAGTTAATATTATACTTTAAATATTCGTTGATAACCTGTTGAGTATATGTGGAGAAGTTAATATTGTAAAACAATATTAATTAGCTTGAGATTTGTGGATAAGTCAGTGGATTTCTTTTTATGTAAAATTGTGATTTTATTTTTTGTATCCACGCCTGATACCAGTCAGATTTTTTCTTGTTTAAGGTCATTTCTTCAAGCTCTAACCAATTAGATTCTAAAGTAGGAGGTCCACCCTCTTTGATTTCATCGACCCATATTAAATGATATCCAAAATCAGTTGCAATTGGATTGCTTACAGTTTTTTTTGTTATTGTTGAAATTTCTTTTTTTAGTTCTGGTACCTGATAATAATCAAGATCAATCATACCTAAAAAACCACCATTTGTATTACTGGTTTCGTCGTCTGAAAAATCTGCAGCAGCTATATAAAAATCGTCATAATTCTTTATACTATTTTTTATATTATTTATAGTATCATAAGTTTTTTTCTTATCTGATTCTGTTGTTTCTGTTCTTATTAAAATATGTCTAGCCAACACTTTTTCTCCAGTCCTCTCTAAAACTTCAATTAGATGATATCCATACTGTGTTTTTACAGGTTCTGTTAAAATATTTTTTTCGACAGTAAATACAACACGATCAAATTCTTGTACAAAAGTTCCTCTTGGCACATAACCTAAATTACCGCCTTGATTTTTAGACCCTGGATCTGCGGAATAAGTTTTTGCTGCGTCTGCAAAACTTAATTCTTGGTTTAAAATCTTATTTCTTATTTCTTCTGCTTTATTGAGTGAGTTCTTTATTGATTCTTCTGAAGGTTTTATTTCTAAGAGTATATGATGTGTTTTATAAAGAGTGGGGAATGATGGAATACTATCTTTATAAGTGTTAAAAAAATCTATTACATCCCCTCGAGAAACACTAATAGAAGCAGTAAGTGATGATGTGTATTTTTCTGCTAACAGCTTTCCCCTCATATCATCCCTGTAAGATCTTTTAAAATCTGAAATTTTCTTTCCAAGAGCCGCTTCAGCGAGTTCCTTACTACCACTCTGTGCAATTATGTTATCTACCTGTTGATTTAATGCCTTATCTATATCTTTATCTAAAATTTCTACCGAGTCTTGTTCTGCCATTTCAATAATTAATAATTGTTCCACCATGCTTTCTCGTGAGGTTTCTAAAATTTTTTTATATGCGGTGGGATTTGTGTTTGGGTTTATTTGTTGTTGAGCCGCTACAGCATTTGCAGCCAAGACTACATCACTCATTAATACAATTTTATTTTCTACAACAGAAGCAACCCTATCGAGGAGGATTTCTTGTTGTGCCTCTAAAAAGGAGATAAATGCAATAATATATATAAAATAATTCATTTTATTTGTTTCACGTGAAACGGGCGCTTTAAATATACTAATAAAATTGAAATATCCGATGGCCTAATCCCATTAATTCTTTGTGCCTGTCCAACAGTTTGTGGCTTTATATTTATAAATTTCTCTCTGCTTTCGTTAGAAAGGCTCTTAATGTTGTTATAGTCAAATTTTTCTGGAATAATCATATCTTCATAAACTTTAATTTTATCAATTTCATCTTTTTGTCTATTTATATAACCACTGTATTTAATAATTGTTTCCGCTTCAAAAAGTATTTCTTCTTCCATGTGGTCTGTGAGCACATTTTTGTTTTCTTCATTAGCTATTTTCATATCTGATATAGAAACCTTTGGCCTTTTGAGAATATTTGACATGCGTGTAGGCTCCTTAATTATCTTTTCATCTAATTCTTCTAACCTGCTATTAATTTTTTCAGGGTATATGTTATTGTTTTCAAGATATTTAACCAGATTTGTAGTTTTTTCTATTTTTTCGCTCAGCTTTTCTACGGTTTTCTCGTCGAGAAGATTATATTCTTTTGTTTTTTTTAGCAATCTTTGATCTGCATTAGAAGATCTTAGTTGAAGCCTATACTCAGCTCGCGATGTAAACATTCTGTATGGCTCATTGGTATCTTTCAAAATTAGATCATCAATTAAAACCCCTATATAAGCATCGTCTCTTTTTAAAATTAATGGATTTTCATCCAAAATAAAGCAAGAGGCATTTATACCGGCTATAATGCCCTGTGAGGAAGCTTCTTCATACCCAGAGGTACCATTTATTTGTCCTGCCATAAATAAACCAGATATAGCTTTGCATTCGAGGGTATTCTTTAATTGAGAAGGATAAAAAAAGTCATATTCAATTGCATATCCTGGTCTTATGAACTCTACATCTTCTAAACCACTAACAGTTTTTAATGATTTTAGCTGAATTTTTTCTTCAAGGCTGGTTGAAAAGCCATTTACATATATTTGTTCAGACATTGTCCACTCTGGCTCAAGTTGTAAAACATGAGAAGGGTTTTGATTAAATTTATATACTTTGTCTTCAATTGAAGGACAGTACCTAGGTCCAGTTGCCATTTTTTCTCCAGAATACATAGCTGATGAAGAAAGATTGTCCAGAATAATGTTGTGTGTGTTTTTGTTAGTTCTAAAAGAAAAACAAGGTTCGTCTTTTGGAGAAAAGTTGTTTGTTCTATAAGAAAGAGGGGAGGGCTTTTCATCGCCATATCCAGCTTCACCTTTTTTCCAATTAACAGAAGATCTTTTTATTCTTGGAGGCGTTCCAGTTTTTAGTCTCCCGTTTTTAAGACCGAGACTGTTTAAGTTTTCTGTAACCCCTTCAGCTCTTTTTTCTCCATACCTTCCTGCATTAATTTGTTCAGATCCAATATGAATTAACCCGTTTAAAAATGTTCCACAGGTCAGAACTGCCGCACTACAAACAACCTCGGATCCATCTTTTAAAAAAACACCACAGATTGAGTCTTTTTTTATGTTTAAAGACACAACCTCTCCCTCTAAGACATCAAGGCCTTGTTCTTTTATATATTTTTGTGCAATTTTTTCGTATAATTTTTTGTCAATTTGTGATCTAGGAGACCAAACAGACCTTCCTTTTGATTTATTAAGAGTTTTGCTTTGTAAGGTAGACAGGTCTGCAAAAAAACCCATTATTCCACCCAAAACATCAACCTCTTTTACCATTTGTCCTTTTGCAAGCCCTCCAACAGCTGGGTTGCATGACGTTCTTCCAACAGATTTTTTATCCATCGAAACTAAAAGAGTTTTAACACCTCTTTTGTGTGCAATTAAGGCCGCTTCAATCCCTGCGTGTCCACCTCCAACAACCACTAAATCATATTTATTTTGTGTGCGTTTCACGTGAAACTATTTTCCCACGCAAAAAGATGAAAAAACAACATCGAGCACATCATCTTTTGTTGTTTTTTCTGTTATACTATCGAGGTAACTTATAGATTTATTGATATCTTCTATTAAAAGCTCTATAGAGTCTCCGGCTAACAGAAGCATGCGAGCTTCTTTTATATGTTTTAGTGCACCTTTTATTGCATTACACTGTCTTTTTGATATTATAAGAGTATCTGTTTGGATTTTACTGCCAATCAAACTATTATAAACAGTTTCTTTTAGTTTTTTAATACCATCTCCTGTTTTAGCAGAAATAGAAATATCATATTTTTCATCCGGAGTTTTAATATCTGACTTATTAAAAACATGAATATGTTTAGTGTCTCCAAAAGAGAGACCTTTATCATTTAAAATAACAACCAAATCAGCATCCTTAGCCTCTACAAAGGACCTTTCAACACCAATTTTTTCCACATCATCGCCCGAGTCTCTAATTCCTGCCGTATCTTTTAACAATATAGGCAAACCGCTGATATTTATATTTTTCTCAATAACATCTCTTGTTGTTCCTTCAACGCTTGTAACAATTGATTGGTTTTTGTTAACAAGGCGGTTAAATAGGGTTGATTTTCCTGCATTTGGAGGGCCTAGTATCACAACGGATGCGCCAGATTGGAACATTTTGGTTTCTTCAAAACAACGAATACAATCATTTAGCTTTTTAGACACCCTTAAAATTGTCTCTCCTGATTGTTTTAAAAGGTTTGGTTGTAGATCCTCTTCAGATATATCAAGATTAAATTCAAGGTTTGCAACAATAGATATTAGGGAAGACTTAATGGAGTGTATTTCTTTTGATAGACCGCCCTTAAGATTTTTAACTCCCGCTTTTACACCGGTCAACGACAGAGAGTGGATTATTGAAGCAACAGACTCTGCCTCCGATAGGTCCAGCTTACCATTTAAAAAAGCAGTTTTTGTGAATTCGCCGGCCTCTGCCAGCCTTGAACCAGCATCAACAGAAAGATCAATTATCCTTGAAATGATTTTAGGGTTTCCATGGCATGATATCTCAACCAGATTTTCACCAGTATATGAGTTTGGGCCAACATAGCTTGTAATTACAGCCTCATCGAAGACCTCGCCATCTCTGTCAACAAGGAAACAAACCCTTGAAAGGGGCGTTTTTTCGTCAAAAGGACTGTCTTTTACAAACGTAGAAATGTTTTTTATTGCACCTTTTCCTGAAATCCTAACTACAGCAATACCACTAACACCGGGAGGGGTTGAGCAAGCAACAATGGTCATAGCTAATGCGCCACAGGGTCTTGTGTGGTTTCGCTGTTTATTATTTTTTGTTGAACGATTTGCATTATATTAAAGCATAAATAATATAGGTTTAATCCAGAAGGAAAAGCATAGAATAAGAAAAACATCATTCCAGGAAACATATATTTCATCATTTGCTGAGTTGCTTCTTGTGCAGGATCTCCCCCTGCAGGCTGTGTTGCAGAACTAAGCTTCATTGTATAATACATAGAAAAAGACATTAGAAATGGTAGTACATTAATAGGAATTCCACCGACAACAAAAAGGGTGTCTGCTGCGGAAAGATCATTAATCCACAAAACAAAAGACTCTCCTCTAAACTCAATGGTATTTCTAAACACCATAAAAACTGACATTAAAACCGGCATTTGAATTAAAAGGGGCAAACAGCCAGCCAAAGGATTTATTTTGTTTTCCTGAAAAAGCGCTGCCATTTTTTGCTGTTGCAATGTTGGGTTGTTTTTGTATTTTATTTTAATTTGATTCATCAGCGGAGATATTTCTTGCATTTTCTTCGAGGATCTAAGCTGTTTAGCCATCAAAGGGTATGTAACAAGCTTGATTAAAATTGCAAAAAGCACAACAACAACGCCATAGTTAGGTATAAAACTATAAAGAGTTATCATAATACTATAAACAAGCCAAGATACAGAAGAGAGCCACTGCCAGCCTAGAATTTTTTCTTCAAGCCCAACACCAAGATTCTCAACGCTAGAATAATCAAGGGGACCGAGATACAGTTTGTTTTTTTCAAGGTTTATGTCTTGGGTGATGCTAATATCAACCCCCGCTCTTAAAGGAGTTGGGTATTTTGTTATTTCAACAAAATCTGATTTTTGAGGAACAAAAAAGAGCCCAAAATACTTTGTCCTGTACCCGGCAAAGTCTGCTTGCCCAACATATCTCTTTTCTTCAGCATCAACGTTGCTGCTACTTGATGATCCAAAAAAGCCTGCAGCCCCAACTCTAAAAGATTCTATACTACCAGCTTGACTTATTAATCCCTCCATAAACATTGCATCTTGGGTCCCTTCATGTTCTGGTAGGCCACCAACCCAAGATAGCGTGTATTTTTCATCTAAAGAAACATCCTTCAAACTTCTCAATGAGGTTGAAATATCTATTTCATAGGAGTCAAAGTAAAAAAACAACTCTTTTGTAACCTGGCTACCAAGGTGTTCGGTGGTGAATAAAAAAGAAGCCTCAGGGCTTGTTTCAGAAAGATTAGCTGAACCACCAGAAACCAAACTCCAGTTTTTATCTAAAGAAATGACCTCACCAGACTGGTTTACAAAACTTACAACCAGATTGTTGGAGTTGTAGTCGTCAATTAGGTTTAAAGAACTCTCTGATTTTTTAAGGTGTTTTGTGAGTGTATAAGAAGTAATCGAGCCACCGCCAACGTTGCTTACTTCAGCAATATAGTTTTTACCTTTAATAATAAATGTCTGCTCTTCAACGACAGGGTTTTCTAGAACAGTTTTGACAGGGTCATCGAGAGTTTGTTCTGAATATTTTTCTACTAAAGATGTGTCGGGAGTAACTACATCCTCCTTGCTCTTTTCAGATGGAGAAATTAGCTCAAGATAGCTTGGCCACAATAATAAAATTGCACCGATTAGAATGAAACCAGTGAGAGTTTTGCGATCCATTTTATGAAGAAACGGTAAGACGCTTACGACCTTTTTTCATGCGAGAAGACAAAACCTTCTTACCACCAACGGTCGATTTTCTTTTCATAAAACCGTGTTTGTTTTTCCTTTTTCTGTTACTAGGCTGATAAGTTCTTTTCATAATAACGTATTGCCGAAATATAGTCCAATAAAACTATTTGTAAAACAAATAAAAGATGCTAAGAGCTGTAAAAATCTCTATGCAACAAGCAAAAAAGGGTGTAAAGTAAATAATACATATATAAAAATATGTTAATAACATGTGGATAACTAATGGATTATAAAGAAATTTGGAATAAAACAGAGGAGGATTTGAAAAGTAGCTTACCCGCTCATGCCTATGAAGCGTGGATAGAAACACTTTCTCCGATTGGAATCACCAACGACATTTTTATTGTTGAGGCACCAAACCAATTCGCCTACGACTGGATTATCAATAATTATCAGGACATCATTTCTTCATCTTTAAAAGAGATAGACGAAAAACTCCAGCTGAAGGTATCTATAGCGCCCCAGTCTGAACAAAGTGTTACTTCTGTTGAGCTGGATAGCGAGGAAACAACAAAACAAAGCAATGCGGGAAAAAGAAACAATATAAACCCATCAAACATTTTTTCTTCTTTTATTGAGGGACCAAACAACGTTTTTGCGAAAAACGCTGCAAACAAAGTAGCGAGCGCTCCCGGATCTGCAGATTTTAACCCATTAATTATATATGGTGGGGTGGGGCTAGGAAAAACCCACCTTTTGCATTCGATAGCTAACGAATTGATAGGCTCAAAAAAAGAACTAAACGTGGTTTTAGCATCGTCTGAAAAATTTACAAACGACTTTATTGCAAGTATTCAGGAAAACAAAACACTCGACTTTTCAAAGGTATATAGAAATGCTGATGTGTTGTTAATTGATGATATACAGTTTTTTCAGGGCAAAGAGCAAACCCAAGAACAGTTCTTTCACACTTTTAATGAGCTATATACAAACGGAAAACAAATTGTAATGACAGCAGACAGATATCCGGGAGAGATGGTTGGCCTTCAAGACAGGCTGTTATCAAGGTTTGAATCCGGGTTACATGCGGATATACAGCCACCAGACTTTGAGACAAGGGTTGCAATATTATCAACCAAAGCAAAACAAAATAACATGCAGATCGAGGGTAGGCACCTTGAAAAAATAGCTTCGCACGTTAGAACAAACATTAGAGACCTAGAAAGCTGTGTGACAAAAATATTTGCTCACGCAACACTTTCTGGAGATAAAATTAATGAAGCTCTCGTTGAGTCTATAATTAGAGAAAGGCTTGGAGATCAGGGTTATGGACAGGTTAATATGCAAGATGTGGTAAGTGGGGTTTGTAGTATTTTTTCTGTTTCCCAGGAAGAGATGGTTGGTCAATCAAGAAGAAAAAATATTGCTGAAGCCAGACAGGTTGCTGCCTATTTAGCAAGAGAGGTTTTAGACATGCCTTTAAGCGAAATAGGGGTTCACTTGGGCGGGAGAGACCACACAACCATTATGCATGCACACAAAAAGGTCTCAGAACTATTAAAAAATGACGATAAATTTAAAAGAAGAGTAGATATTATTTATAACGAGCTAAATCTTGGCTAAAGGAAGAAAAATGGCAAAAGGAACAGTGAATAAAGTAACGCTAATAGGAAGACTCGGACAAGATCCAGAAATAAGATTTACTGGAGATGGAGCGGCGGTGGCAAGTTTTAGTGTTGCTACCAATGAATCTTGGAAAGGTAAAGACGGAGAAACACAAGAAAGAACTGAGTGGACAAAAGTAACCGTTTTTGGTAATACAGCAGAAAAATACATCCAACCTTATGTAAAAAAGGGAACCTTGGTATATATTGAGGGGTCTTTAAAAACAGACAAGTGGCAAGATAAAGATGGAAATGAAAGGTTTTCAACCGGAGTTGTGGCAAACAATTTTGGAGGTGTACAAATTTTAGGCGGCGGAGACAACAATCTCGACTCCTCTTCTGGAATGAACCAAGAGCCCGCTAAAAAGGAAAACCTAGATCAAACAGTAGAAGACGACGACCTGCCTTTTTAGAGCAATGAGAAAGCCTCATCCAAGAAGCTGGCTTATTAGATATGTAATTGGAGTTTTTTCGCTCTTACTTTGTAGCGTACTAACGAAGTTTTCTGTTGAAGGTAAAGAGAATTTACCACAAAGAGGACCATATATATTGGCGCCAAACCACATTGACGACGTTGATCCAGCACCAATAACCGCCGCAGTAATTAAACCCATTACATACCTTATGGCAGAAGACCAGGCAAAGCTTCCTTGGTACAAGGCTTGGGGTCCGTGGTCTTACGGTGTTTTGTTGGTAAACAGATCCAACCTCCAAATTTCGACGATAAAAAACATTCAAAAACAAATACAAAAAAAAGAAAGAATTTGTATTTTTCCAGAGGGAACCATTAAAGGCGAGGGTCTGAAAAAAGGAAAAAAAGGAGTTGCGTACTTTGCGGTTAAAAACGAAATACCAATAATTCCTACGGCTGTTATTGGAACCAAAGGGATTCTGGGAAAAATAAAACTAGCAAAAAGAGAAAGCGTGAAGGTTGTTTTTGGAAGCCCTATATTAACTAGTGGCGGAGACAATATTGAAGATATAACCGCTAAAATGATGCAGGAAATTAAAAAATTATTACCTGAAGACTATTAAAAGAGAGAGATATAATGAACATAGAACTATTGACAACAGTGTTAAGGATTGTAATTTCAACAGCTTTGATCTATGTGTGGGTTGTAAGATATGATAACATAATTTCAGAGTTTAGAAAAGACTATAATTATCCCGACTGGCTGAGAGACCTTACTGGAATTACCAAGCTATCTTGTGCGGTAATGTTGTTAAGCGCAAACACAGAGCTAAGCAACTTGGGGTTAAAAGGAATTATAACATTAATGGCGTTTGCAATACTAACACACATTAGGGTGAAGAGCAGCTTCAGAAAAGCTATTCCTTCAGTAGCTTTAATGTCACTTTGTCTGGCGCTGCTTTATTTTGGTTAGTTGTTAACAAAAACAACCTTACCAACAACTCCGCGTTTAGCGATTCGTTCAATTGCATCAATTGACTTCGCCATAGGTATGGTTTCGGATATAAAGGGAGTTAGCTTTCCCGAGCTTAGAAGATCACCAATTTCTTTTATATTTTGAGCGCTTTGTTTTGGTTCTTCTTGTTGAAACCTTCCAATGAAAACGCCAGAAACAGCACAACCCTTTAATAGCATTAGGTTTGTAGGAAACGATGGAATTTTTCCTGCAGCAAAACCAACAACGAGGTATGTACCTCCCCAACCAATAGACCTTAAAGCAGGCTCTGCAAAACAGTCGCCTATTGGATCATAAATAATTGAAAAACCACCACGCCTACTTTTTGATTTTAACTCTTTTGTAAATATTTTTTGACCCTCTTGGTCTAGTTTTTCCTTTCCATAAACAACAACATCGTCAACACCATAGCGCTTGCAAACGTCAGCCTTTTCTTTGGTAGACACAGCAACAACAACTCTTGCACCAAACGATTTTGCAATATCAACAGCGGCTAAACCAACGCCGCCTGATGCACCCAACACCAAAACCTCATCATCTTTGGTTATGTTTGCTCTTTGAACTAGGGCGTGATAGCTTGTACCATAAACCATAAATACACCAGCCGCAACAGGGTGCGGAAAGTTGTCAGGAATTGAGAACGCGAGTGCTTCAGACAACACAATTTTTTCTGCAAAGGCACCAAAACCTTTGAAGAAAGCAACACTATCACCAACCTTGTGTGTTTTGACACCCTCCCCAACAGATGAAACAATGCCAGCGCCCTCATGTCCTGGCGAGAAGGGCCTTTCTGGTCGAAATTGGTAAAGGCCCTGCACAATAAGATTGTCTGGATAGTTTAGCCCAGCTGCTTTTACATCGATGACAATTTCTCCGGGACCTGCAACAGGATCAGCAACCTCTTCCCAAACCAAATCTGAAACTGGAGCGAACTTTTTACAAATTATAGCTTTCATAAAACCTCCTAGTGTTTGAACACCCTAAAGCCGGTAAAGGCCATAGCAATTTTATTTTTATTACACGACTCAACAACTTCTTTGTCTCGTATAGACCCGCCCGGCTGAATTATAGCAGCAATGTTGTACCGAGCCATCTCTTCTATTGAGTCCTTAAAGGGAAAAAAAGCATCAGAAGCAACAATACAACCTTTAGGTATTTTTGTTTTATCAAAAGCTATTTTCGTGGCATCAACCCTGCTTGTTTGACCACCAGATATGCTTATAATTTTCTTATTTTTAGCTACGACGATGGCATTTGACTTTGTATGTTTAACCACCTTCCAAGCAAACAAGCCAGTAGAAAGTTGGTTTGGAGTCAACTTCTTCTTTGTTGGAGTAATAAGGTGTTTTTCAAGAAGGCATGAATCGTCTCGTTCTTGTCCTAGGCTTCCGCCACCAATTGTTTTTATCGCAAACTCTGGAGATAAATATTTTTTGAGGCTTAGAACGCGCAGGTTTTTTTTCTTTGAAAATATTTTCAACGAACCAACATCAAAAGAAGGAGCAACTATAATTTCAAAGAATATTTTATCTATTTTTTTTGCCAGATCAACAGTACACTTTTTATTTATTGCAACCACCCCGCCAAAAGCAGACAGACTATCAACATTGAGTGCTCTGGTAAAAGCCTCGCACACGTTTTTTCCTAGTCCGACACCGCATGGGGAGTTGTGTTTTACAATAACACAGGCAGGAGACTTTTTAAATTCTGATAGACATTGTAAGGCAGCGTCCCCATCTAAATAATTATTATATGAAAGAGCCTTGCCTTGGTGCTGTTTTGACTGCGGAATGCCAAGGGAGGATGGCACATCTCCTTTTACAACAAAGGCTTGTTGGTGAGGGTTTTCACCATAACGTAAAGAATTGTGTTCAGGTGCTTTTTTAGACAATGCTTCAAAGATAGTTTGGTCATATTCAGCACAATGACCAAAGGCTTTTTTTGCAAGGCTAAAACGCTTTTTTTCTGTAAGACCCCCACCAGAAATAGCCGTACCAACAGAACGGTAGTCTTTTGGGCTCACAACAACACTAACCCATTTAAAATTTTTTGCTGCTGCCCTAATCATGGTTGGTCCACCAATATCAATATTCTCTATTTTTTCATCCATTGTTGAGTTGGTGTTTTTAGCAACGTCGGAAAACGGATATAGATTGCAAACAACGAGATCAATCCAAGTAATATTGTTTTCTTTTGCTTCAGCTTTATCCTTATCTCTTTGTCCAAGAATTCCACCAGAAATATATGGACTAAGAGTTTTAACTCTTCCTCCAAAAATTTCAGGGAAGCGAGAAAGTGAAGACACCTTTGATACCTTTATACCAGCACCCCTTAGCGCTGAGGCGGTACCTCCGGTTGCAAATATTTTTACACCATTTTTTTGAAGCAACCTAGCAAACGTTAAAATACCAGATTTGTTAGAAACTGATATTAGTGCAGTTTTAGGTAAGACTTTTTTTATCATTCGTTCTCAGGAAGTTCTGGAACGCTTTTGTTCATTATTTTGTTTCTATACGCCAAACCAACAAGAGCCAAAGATAATAGCGCCACAGAAGCAGATAGATACAAAGACTCAATACCTTTTATATCATCAAAAGATATGTGTCTTGCTAAAGCAAACATACCAATATACAGGGGATACCTTATTGGAATTTTTCCTGTGGAAAAAAAGATGTTTACCATTTGCATGATTTCTAGATAAATAAAAAGCATTAAAACGCTTTCTACCCTGATTCCACCACCGTCTACAGCAGACATCACCTCTTCAAAACAAAGGAATATCACCATACCCAGTATAATCAAGTGCAGAATTTTTTCAACAGCAGAAATAAAGTCAAAAAACAGTTTGTTATTCATAGTTCCTCCAGTTATTAATTACCTCTATAAAAGATTCTCCCTCAAGCTTTTGAACCCTCTCTCGAAGAGATTCAACAGAGTCGTTCTCATAAACAGGACACGATTTTTGTAATAAAATAGGACCACAATCAACATCTTTGGTTACAAGATGAATTGTACATCCGCTTTCTTTATCTCCCGCAGCCAAGACGCTTTCATGAACATCGCTGTTCATCCCACCAGCATATTTTGGCAGAAGAGAAGGGTGGACATTAATTATTTTTCCATGCCACCTTTCTACAAACCCTGATGAAAGAATTCTCATAAATCCAATAAGTAAAATTAAATCAACCTCTTTATTTTCTAAAATTTGTGAAATTTCAAAATCAAATACACCACGTTTTTTGTTTTTATGACAAATAAAATGGCTTTCTATACCATAGCCCCTAGCCTTTCTCAAAATACCAGAAGACTCATTGTTGGAAACTATGACCTCAATGCTTGCTAGTAATTCACCGCTGTTTATTGCCGTAACAATGGGCACAAGGTCAGTACCGTTGGTTGATCCTAAAACAGCCAGCTTCAACTCAACAACTCCTTCATTCTTTTAACCCTAAGGCCAATTAAATCTTTTGTTCCAATATCTTTTCTGTGAAAAAGTTTTCCTGAAATGTTCGATACACCCTGTTCCGCAAAAGCTTCAGCTTTCTGTATATCTCTGTTTTTTCCGACAACAGCGGCTGTTCTAGAACCACATGCTATAAGTTTTTTATTTTTAAACATTACAGAGGCGAGGAACAAAGAAGAATCATTTTGGTCACAAAAAACTTCAAACCCCTTCGTAGGATTGTCAGGGTACCCTAAAGGTACCACATATTTACAAACGGTAGCCAGCTCATCAAACAAAACCTCTTCTTCTTCAAGTTTTCCTTCAACTAAAGAAATACAAATAGACAGGAAGTCTGATTTTAGTATGGACAACACATTCATGGCTTCCGGGTCACCAAACCTAGCATTATATTCAATTACCTTGATACCGTCTTTAGTTAACATAAAGCCCCCGTACAACACACCAACATAGGGTAAGCCCGTGTGCTTTAAAAGTTGTTTAGCAACAAGCTCATTAGTTTTTTGGGCTTCTAAAATATTTTCTTCGGTTAGAAATGGAAGAGAGTGGTTTTCAAAAGAGTAGGTGCCCATCCCGCCGGTGTTTGGTCCTTTATCTCCCTCAAACGCCCTCTTGTGGTCTTGTATGGCGGGCATGTGTTTACATGTCTTGCCATCAACAAAGCTCATTAAAGAAAACTCTTCACCAACAAGCTTTTCTTCAATTAAAAACTTTCCACCGTCTTCTATTATTTCATTGGCATAATTAAGACCTTCGCTAATATTTTTGAGGTGTTCACCTGAAACACGCACACCCTTTCCGCCCATAAGGCCGTCAAACTTAATAACATATTTTCCTTCAAGAGCTTCCATGAAGCTTTTCACACCCTCAATTGAAACGAACTCTTTCCTTTGTGGGTTTTTTTCTGGACAACAAAGATCGATTATCATTCTCGCAAAAGACTTGCTTGTTTCTATCATTGCAACTTCTTTTTTGGGCCCAACGCAGCTAATACCAGCCTGCTCAAGAGCGTTTACCGCTCCACCAGCTAGGGGGTTTTCCGGTCCAACTATTACTAAATCAATTTCTTTTTTTTTGCAATAAGAAACAACGCTGGCAACATCATTAACATCACACACGTGGTAGTCTTCACAAAGATTACTAATTTGAGGATTAATGTCTTTTGAAATACAAAAAATAGTATTTTTAATTGAGCTTTGTGAAACACTTCTAGTTATTGCAACTTCTCTTGCACCGGATCCCAGAACTAAAACTTTTTTCATTTTTGAGATGGTCTGTTGTTTTCTAGCTGGGACAAGTATTCTTCAGAAATTTTTCCAGCACAATATTCACCCGTGAAAACAGAATCCTCAAATCGTACTATTTTTGGATTTCCTAAATGTGCAGCCATTCGTAAGTCATCAATATCTTGATAAATAAGTTCATCAGCTCCAATGAACAGCTTAACTTGTTCAATAGTTTTACCATGCGCAACAAGCTCTTTCGTTGCAGGCATATCTATTCCATAAACATTTTGGTGTCTTACAGGGGGGGCAGCCGAAGCAAAATAAACCTTATTTGCACCATGTTTTCTAACCATCTCAATAATTTTCTTGGACGTGTTTCCACGAACTATCGAATCATCAACTAACAAAATATTTTTGTTTTTGAACTCAATTTCAATCGGACTAAGTTTATGAGCAACAGATCTTTTCCTTATACTTTGTCCGGGCATAATAAATGTTCTGCCTATATATCTATTTTTAATAAACCCTTCTCTATATTTTACACCAAGCTTGTGTGCTACCTGCATCGCCGATGTTCTGCTTGTATCTGGAACTGGAATCACAGCGTCTATGTTAAGATGCGAGTACTCTTTAAGAATTTTTGCTCCAAGAAAGTCACCCATCCTTAATCTCGATTTATGAACCGATATAGAGTCAATCACAGAATCAGGGCGAGAAAAATATACAAACTCAAAAAGGCAAGGAGAGTGTGATACGGAGTCAGAACAAACACTTTTTTCAACAACCCCTTTTTCTGAAATAATGACAGCACCACCAGGATCAACATCATACTCAAACTCGTAACCAAGAGCACTAAGAGCAGAGCTTTCTGATGCAACCATAAAAGATCCATCATCTTTTTTCCCAACCACAAGAGGCCTAATTCCGTTTGCATCTCTAAAAGCTACTAAACCAACACCCTCAACGATCATAGTTACAGCAAAACCGCCCTCACATTTTTTGTACACCTCTTTGAGCGCTTTGAAAATGTGTTTATTATTTATTATATCAAACTTTATTTTAGATAGTTCATATGCAAAAAGACCTAACAAAACCTCAGAATCAGACTGAGTATTAAACTGACAAAATTGAGCGTCCAAAAGGAATTTCTTCATCTCATCGCTGTTGGTAAGCGTTCCATTATGAGCAAGACAAATGTCTACAGGGGTAGATGAATGAAACGGCTGTGCCTCTGAAACATCTGAGCAGCCAGCGGTAGGATACCTTACATGACCAATGCCAATATTGCCATCTAGGTTTAAAGATTCATTCGTTTTAAAAACTTCAGTTACAACACCAAGCTCTTTGTGTAGAAAAAGTTTTTTGTTGTCCCAGGTTGCAATACCCGCGGCATCTTGTCCTCTATGCTGTACCTGTATTAGAGCATCATAAATCTCGCCAGAAACGTTTTCTGTCGGATGGTAAAGACCTATTATTCCGCACACCTTATAGGTTCTCCAAAATTTTATCTATTTCCCCCAAGTAGGTGTGTGGGGTCAGTTGAAGAAGCATGTCTTTATCTTCTTTTGATGTCTTAAGATCGTTTACGATTTGTAAATATAGTTTTTTTGTTATTGGTTTTCCTCTGGTTAGTTTTTTGATTTTATCATAAGCATGAACATCGCCAGATTTCCTCAAAATTGTTTGTATTGCTTCAGCGAGAACGCTCCAATTTTCATCTAACTCTTTTTTTAATTGTTTTTTATTTGGAGACACCCTCAAAACACCTTTAATAAGATTTTTATAAGAGAGAAGAGAATGTGCAAACCCGACACCCAGGTTTCTAAAAACTGTACTACCGCTTAAGTCCCTTTGAAGCCGCGACTTTGTAATTCTTGATGCCAAAAAAGAAAAGTTGTTATTAGCAACATCGAGGTTTCCTTCAGCATTTTCAAAAAATATTGGATTGATTTTGTGAGGCATGGTACTTGAACCAACCTCTCCAGATACATTTTTTTGAACAAAAATATTTCTGCTTATATACAGCCACATATCTAGCGAAAAGTCAGAAAAAATATTATTAATTCTTACATAAGAATGTAAAAGCCCTGCAATAGAGTCTCCAGGCTCAATCTGTGATGTAATCGGCGATTGTCCCAAACCAAGCCGTTTAATGAATTTTTTTGCAAAAACCGACCAGTTAGCCTTAGGGAAAGCAGCCTTATGAGCCGCATAGGAACCTGTTGCTCCAGAAAATTTTGCCAACAAGTTGATTTCATTAATCAATATTAACTCTCTTTCAATTCTTGATATAAAAACAGCGAGCTCTTTTCCCAGTGTTGTGGTAGTTGCGGGTTGACCATGGGTTAAAGACAACATGGGTAGTGATTTTGTTCTTCTTGCTAACTTTTTTAGCTCTTTTAAAACATTTTTTATTGCTGGAACCATTATGTTTTTTGTTGCTCCTTTTGTCATTAAAGAATACGCTGTATTATTAATGTCTTCTGAGGTTAGACCAAAGTGAACAAGCGGTATCAAGTCCTTGCGTGATATTTTTTCTAATTTTTCTGATATAAAAACTACAACAGCATTTACATCGTGGTTGGTTTTTGACTCAATTTTTTTTATTTGTTTGAAGTCTTTATCTGAAAACTCAATGTACAGGTTCCTTAGTGATGATAAGGTTTTTTTACTTAAAGATCGTTTTTTTTGAAAAGATTTAAACTCAACCAGAGATAACAGGTATTCTACTTCGACCAGTATGCGGTAACGCATTAATGCCTGTTCTGAAAAATATCCTTCTAACTCAGAGACGTTTTCTTTATATCTCCCATCGATTGGAGAAATGTTATTCACATTGAGCCGATGTTTAATATTCTGTGTACCGCAATAGCACAATTGCCAGGGTCTAAAACAGTTAGTACGGGAGTTTTGCTTGGCATTTGAAGCGTTGAGTGGATATTAATGCTCATGTCAACCTTGTCTTTAAAAGGTGGACAAGCGATAGTTGGTTTGTTACAGTTTGCACCTACAAAACCAGAAAGAGCATTTGATCTTCCAGCTATTGTAACAAAGACAACAGCATCGTTCTCACTGAAAGACCTTATAATTTCTAATACCTTTTCAGGGTTTTTATGCGCAGAAGCAGCATGAACCTCATGCTCAATTCCAAGAGTATCGAGTGTGCCGGTAATTTTGTCTGCGTGTGGCTGATCAGAAGTTGATCCCATAATTAATACAGCTTTCATAATAGTTCCTTTATGTTTTCAGTAATGCGTTTGTTTATGTCGTTAAGATTTGGAAAAATAAATTTTTCACCAGTAATTAATTCGTATAATAAAATGTATCTAGCGGAAAGTTCAGCAACTAGATCGTCTGGGGCATCAGGTAAAACTTCGTCATTATAGGGATCACAGTTTTTTGCAAACCATAATCTTAAAAACTCTTTATCTATATTTTCTGGTTCTTGACCTGAATTAATTCTATCCTTGTATGAGCTGCTAATCCAAAATCTACTGCTATCAGGTGTGTGTATTTCGTCAACAAATTTAATCTTTCCTTTTGAATCCGTACCTATTTCGTATTTCGTATCAACTAGAATTAAACCGTTTTTCTTTGCAGTTTCTTGCCCAAAGGCAAAAAGGTCAAGACTCATTTTAGCAGCTAAGTCGTAATCTTCCGCAGACATTAACCCAAGATCAATAATTTCTTCCCTAGAAACAGGTCTGTCATGAACTTTGTCCTTAGTTGTTGGTGTCAACATAGGTTTGTCAAGCTTATCATTTTTCTTTAACCCTTCAGGAAGGGAGTTACCACAATATTCTCGATCTCCATTATTATAAACTGTCCATAAAGAGGTGTCAGTAGTTCCTGTAATGTAACCCCTCACAACGAACTCAACCGGAAAGACAGTGCACTTTTCTACAATTGATACATTTGGATCAGGGGTAGAAATAAGATGGTTTGGGAACAAATGCTCAGTTTTTTTAAACCACCATGCACTAACGGAATTTAAAACAGCACCCTTATATGGAATTGCAGCCAAAACGCGGTCAAAGGCGCTTTGCCTATCAGTAGAAATCATTACTACTTTGTCATTTAGAAAATAAGCATCCCTTACTTTGCCAACTTTTTTGTTGGGGGCGCTAA
Organism: Fidelibacterota bacterium SCGC AAA298-D23; assembly: GCA_000402655.1. Classification (GTDB taxonomy): domain Bacteria; phylum Fidelibacterota; class Marinisomatia; order Marinisomatales; family Marinisomataceae; genus Marinisoma. Next base: position 170,271 of record AQSI01000001.1, on the reverse strand, counting down.
TATTGGTGTCCTGAATAGTATTAGTCAGGTTTTCATTTATTTCCTGATAATATTTTTTGTCAATATTCATGACATTCCTGTGAAATTGGATTAGAAAAAATATGACTATTTAATATTATATCCACGTCTTTTTTTGCTCTAGATGAATTAATTTTAACTTCCCATACAACACCCTTTTTAATTGATTTTAATCCTGATAGGTTAAAACGATCTTGTAGGATTTGAGCGAGACTTTGACCAACAATATCATCTTTGCTTCGAACTAAGAACCTGTAAATATCAGATTCCTCTTTAATATTGGCGATGTATTCTTTACTTGGATTAAAGAGTACGTCAGTTGATACAATTGTGTTTATATCAAGACGATCAGTTGCATCAATTTCAAAATGAAGATATTTTTTTACTTTTGCTTTGACACCCAAGCTGTTAATACATTTCTCAACCGATGCCGCCTCATTATCTGCAATGATTGTTGATACAAGAATTTCATTTTGCTTAGCGGGTTTTTTGAACTTTTTTATATTTATTTTTTTCGATGAAAAATTTAAAGACTTAAAGCTAAAAGGATCATCAGACTCCATATAGTTTCTCATGCTTTTAAATAGATCGTCTGCTTCATTTCCAAGTGTGCGTTCAGGGTGGGGCATTATTGCCATTATGTTGCCATTGCGGTTGCTTAAGGCGGCGGTGCTATGAAGCGAGCCGTTTGGATTGATTGGAAAGTCATTAGAAAGATTCCCGCTTGAATCACAATACTTATAAGTTATTAGGTCGTTTTTTAATATTTCATCCTCAAGATCGCCATTAAATAAAAAACGACCTTCTGCGTGTGCAATAGGAACACGCATTGGGTTTCCACCACTTTTGGCAAAAGCTGATTTTGTATTTTCGCATGGCTTTATATAGCACCACTTGTTGTAATAACCCGTTCCAACAATACGGTTACCAATCATTCTTTTGTTGTCCGTCAACGAAACCAAAGTTTGAAAATCTTGGTTGCCTGGAACAAGGCCTGACTCTACTAAAATTTGCGCTCCATTGCAAATTCCTAAAATAGGCTTACCAAACAGAGCTTGTTTTTTAAGCTCATTAACAACTGGCTCAAGCGATGCAATAATTCCTGATCTGGACCTATCTTCAAAGGAAAATCCGCCTAAAATAATAAAACCGTCGTAATTATTTAGAAGTTCGGGCGCATCGTTCCAAAAGTGACCAAATGGTATCATTCCATGCTTTTGTAAAATATTTTTTGTTTCGTTTTCAGTGTTAGATCCTGGGAATTGAAGATAGGCTATTTTCTTTTTATCCATAAAGGTGTACCATATTATCTTTATCATTTACAACAACACCAATACTGTTACAATTGTCTCTGCCTATAAAAGAAATCAACTTTTCTTTTTTTGACTCATCTACGATAAGCACAAGACCAATGCCCATATTAAAAGTTTGGTACAAATCTGTTGTATTAATATCCAAATTGTTTTGTAAAAAATTAAATATCGGTATTTTTTTCCAAGACGTGGTGTCTATTTCTACAGAAAATTCTCCTGGAATAACGCGCGGTATATTATCCACTAAACCACCCCCAGTAATGTGGGCAATACTCTTAATATTAATTCCGGCATTAGTAATTCGTGTGATTAAAGAGCTATAATTTGTGTGTGGAGCTAATAAACAGTCTTCAATTGATATGTTATGTCCTGGTAAAATATCAGAAGTTGTAAGCTCCATAGTTTCAAAAATAAGCTTTCTGGCTAAAGAATAACCATTAGTATGAAGACCATTAGAAAAAACACCGATTGCAACATCTCCCGGTTTTACTTTTGTTCCATCGACAATATTTCTTTTTTCAACAATCCCAGTAGCCACTCCAACCAAATCATACTCATTTTTATGGTATGTTCCAGGCATTTCAGCAGTTTCACCACCAACCAATGAAACACCATGTGCTTTGCATTCATGTGCAACGCTTTTAATTACTTCCGAAATAATGTTTTTATTAAGATCGCTACCAGCTACATAATCTAAAAAGGTTAAAGGCATAGCCCCGGTTGCAGCTACATCATTACAGCATGCATTTACCAGGTCATGTCCAATGAACCGGAAGTTGTTTGCTGCCATGGCAACAGACATTTTTGTTCCAACACCATCAATACTTTGAACTAGAACTGGATCTTGAAAGTTGTTAAAAATATTTTTAAGCGAATACATCGATCCAAAGCCACCAATTGAAGACAAAACATCTTTGCTAAATGTACTACTAATTTCTTTTTTTGACATTTCAATGGCTTCATCAGCTTTTTTAATGTCAACCCCAGCATCCTTATAAGTTATTTTTTTATTCATTATTGAAGCTTCTTTCTAAGTGCATTTTCCCATGTTTTTTTTGATTTCACTATATCCAAGTCTATGAAATTTTTCACAACAATTTTATTGGAATTATTTGTTTTGCCAATTTGCTTGAAAGTGCACTTGTTTTTATTAAGCATTTCCTCAAAGGTTGGAGAGTTTTCATCAGAGACCTCAACAACTAGTGAAAAATTTTCGCTAAATAGCAAGTCTTTATCTATACCTTCTTCGATGATACAGCCTATATCATTTGTAAAGCTCATTTTAAACAGTGTGGTAGCTAGACCACCAAGCCCGGCATAATTACAAGAATTGATCAATGACAGTGCATTAGCTTTTAAAACACAGTTTAGTGTCTCGCCGTATTTCTGCACATCAATTTTTTTTAGTTCTGTATTATTTATTTTCAAAACATTTGTTGCTATACTTCCACCAGAGAAGGCAGGCGTTTCCCCCAATAAATATAGATTAGCATCACTTGATTTGAAACCGTTCATTAACACCCTATCTTTAACAACCCTGCCAAAACACCCTATCATTGGGCTTGCAGGTATAGATTGATCTCCACTTTGATTATAAAAACTTACGTTTCCTGCTACTATTGGTAGGTTGTTTGTTTCATTGAAGTGTAAAAGACTACAGGTTTCTCTAATCGCAATACAACTTTGAGAAAACTGCCACATTTGTTCGGGTTTTTCGGGATTCCCAAAACATAAACAGTCAGTAATAGCAAGCGGAGAGGCGCCAACGGAAACAGTTTTTGCACAAGCTTCTATAATAGCATATTGTGCAACAACATAAGGGTCAATTTTACCAATTGAAGGGTTGTGAGCAAGGGTTGCAGAAAAACAATCATCCTTAATTTCTTCAGGGAACCTTTTGGAATCAAAAGGAGCAACTACACCAGCATTCGTTTTACCTCTCTCATTGATAACTCTACCTTGAACATTTTTATCATAAGACTCATAAACAACTGCACGCGAGGCCACGTTTTCATGTGATAAAATTTTTAATATCAAATTATTGTAATCTATATTTTTTGGTAAAGCTTCATTTGATTGTTGTGCATCTATTTGAGACATTGGACGATCATAGACAAAGCCCTCATTGATTTTTTCGATTGGCCCATCTACAATTTTTTTATTTTTATAATAGACAGTATAATGCTTTTCATCTATAATTTTACCGACAATACTTGCCTGTGCACCCACTGAAACATTTGGGAAATCAAATACCACGTTGTAATGATCTAAAATGGTTTGTGTTAAATCTTTTGGACAGGCCCACATAAATCGTTCTTGAGTCTCTGAACATAATATTATATGACCATCAAGCTCAGGCATACTTGTGTGAATCTTATCAACCCAAACCTCAGCACCTAACCCAGCCGCATCTGCTAACTCAATGCTTGCACACGCAACACCACCAGCGCCTAAATCCTTAAAACCTACTTTATTAATTAGATTGTTTTTTTCTAAAAAATCAAAAAGGGCATAAGTGGATTTAAGAATATGTCTTTCAAGAAATGCATTGGGTTCCTGAACTGCCCCCTTGTTTTGTTGTTCTTTTTCTTCTTCAAGTTCCAGTGATGCAAAACTTGCTCCTCCAAATCCACTATTATCTGTTGGTTTTCCAACGAGTATTAAATCATAACCAGCAGAGTTTTCTGGCGCCTTTGATCTTATTACACTTTTTTCTTTAACTATTCCTGCTGTTAAAACAGTTACTAAACAATTTTCGTTATATTCTTTATCAAAATATAAATCACCGCAAATATTTGGTATGCCAAGTGGATTGCCATATCCTGCAATACCTGACACAACACCGTCGCTAATCCATTTTGTCTTATTTCTTTTAATATCACCAAATCTTAAACTATCCCCCAAAGACATCACTTCTGCCCCCATACAACAAACATCCCTTACATTTCCTCCAACGCCAGTAGCAGCCCCTTCATATGGAACAATTTGACTAGGGTGATTGTGCGACTCATGACTTACCACAAGACCATACCTATCTCCATTATTATCAACAGACAAGGAAACAACCCCAGCATCATCTTTTGCACCGAGTATTACATGTTTTCCATCAGTCAAAAAATGTTTTATATGATTTTTGCTACTTTTATATGAACTATGTTCTGATCCTTGGATTGAGAATAAAACTAGTTCTGTTAATGTAGGTGGCCTATCAAGAAATGAGAATTGAATTTTTTTTGCTTCTTCAACGCTTAGCGGAATATTTAACTCTTTAAGCGTGGTCGCTATTTCTGCATCTGAGCTAGAAGAAAAATCAATTATGTCCCAACTAGCAATTTTATCTAGCATTATACTTTAAAGGTTTGGTTTCGATCAGGACCATATGAAATTAAAGAAATTTTAACCTTAGCTACTTCTTCAACTCTTGAAACAAAATTTTTGAGCTCTTCAGGGCATTGATCTAAGCTTTCAATATAATCAGGTAAAGAAGCCCACCCTGAAAGTGTTTCATAAATTGGTGTGATATTTTTGAAGTTATAAATGTCAGAAGGAACGCCCTTAAAATCCTTACCATCAACTTTATATCCAACACACAGCTTAATTTCCTCAATTCCGCTCAATACATCAACCTTGGTTAATATGATTTCCGAAAAATCATTTAATTGATTGGCAAATTTTAGTTGCACGAGATCAATCCAACCAACTCTTCTAGCCCGACCTGTTGTTGTTCCGTATTCTTGACCCACATCACGAATTTTTTCTTCAAGGTCTCCTTTTATTTCTGTAGGAAAAGGCCCGCGACCAACATAGGTTAAATATGCTTTGGCAATACCCACTATTTTTTTTGTAGCGTTTAAGCCAACTCCGCTACCCGCTTCGACTTGCCCAGCAATAGTATTACTGCTTGTAGTGTAAGGATAAAGCCCGTGGTCTACATCAAGGCAAGCGCCCTGTGCACCCTCAAACATAATTTGTTCATCTTTTTCTACTGCAGATGATAAAACCTCGGTAATATTTGCAACATATTGTTTTATAATAGAGCCGTAACCTAAAAACTCTTCACATATTTCTTCATATGTATGCTCAAACTTTTCTTTAAAAACATTTTCTACTAGTGCTTTATTAAAATCATAAGACTTTTGCAATCTTATTCTAAATAAGTCTTCATTTAGCAGGTCCGACACCCTTAACCCATGTCTATACAGTTTATCTGCATATACAGGAGCGATGCCTGATCGAGTACTACCGGCAGCTAATTCATTTTGATAATTTGTTAGATGGTAATCAATGTCTACATGGTAAGGCATAATTAAGTGTGCCCTGTCGCTAATCAATAAATTAGTTGAAAGACCCTCTTTTTTTAACATATTTATTTCTTTAATTAGTACACGTAGATCAACCACCACACCGTTTCCAATGACAAGTTTACATTCTTTATGAAGAACGCCAGAAGGAATTAAATGAAGTTTAACAGTTTTGTCATCTAGAATGATTGTATGGCCAGCATTATTACCACCCTGAAAACGTACAATATAATTTGCGCGTGCAGCAAAGTAATCAGTAACCTTTCCTTTACCTTCGTCGCCCCACTGAGCACCAATAACTACAACAATATTGCTCTTGTTTTTTTGCACTTTTTGATGTTAATGATAAAGTGTAATTTATGGCGTGAGTTTGTTATACCAAAATAATACTTTTAAAATCTCGCTATTTTTCCTTGCTTTAATAATTCAAGGTTGCGCTGTTGCAGGGTCTGTGCTAGTTCCCTTAGAATCAATAGAGCCACCAAGCGGAAAATATGATATAGGAACACAAGTATATTTCTGGACTGATAATTCGAGGGGTGAGGTGTATACAACTGATTCTACAGATTATAGGGAACTAATGGTTCAAATATGGTATCCTGCACAAGGAGGTAAGAATTACCAAAAAGCTCCTCACATAACTTTCCCAAAAAAATCAATTTCTAGTATCGCTAGAACTGCAGGATTACCAACAAGCTTTGGAAATCATGGAACTCAACTAATTTCAAGCAGCGTTTTTGGTCTTTCTCCAGTTCAGAACAAAAAATTTCCATTAATTTTATTCTCGCATGGTGATGGAGGTCTACTAAACCAAAATACCTCTCAAGTAGAAGAGCTGGTAAGCAATGGTTATGTAGTTATCGCATGTAACCACACATATAATGCTAGTATTACGTTTGATAGTGAAGGAAATCCTGTTCCCTATAAACAAAATGTGAGTTGGAATGAACAAGCACAATACCATAGAAAATATTATACCAACCTCCTTATAAACTATAGATATCAAGACTTAGCTTTTTTATTAAAGACTTTAAAACAAGATCGATTCAACGACCAATCAGTAAATCCATTTAAAAACAATATTGATTTTAATAAGGTTGGAGCAATGGGACATTCGATGGGTGGGGGAACAACTTATATTGCAATGTTAAAAAATAATGAAATTAAAGCAGGAGTTGCTTTTGACGGTTGGTTTTTTGGATTATTGGACAAGGATGCAAAAACAAATACTAAGAAACCATTTTTACATTTAGGACAAGAACAGTTTCTGGATAGAAATATTAAAGGAGATATTAACTATTCAAAGGACGGTAAAAGAAATTTTGATATCTATAACACAATTTTGGGGACTAACGAAGAAAGCTATGGGGTATACATAAAAAATAGTCTTCACTATTCATATACAGACATGAAACTAATTTATAATCAAGGAGCACCATTTTCCCTGTCCTTGGACAACCTGGGAGAAGTTGATAAAAAAATTGTTGATAAGGTTATGGATAAAACAATCCTAGATTTTTTTAATTATGCCTTAAAAGACCAGCCGTTTGAAGTAAAAGAGCTGGACACATATAACGATCAAGTAATTTATAATAAACACCCATAGCACTTATACCTCTATAAAAAATTTTTTCTTCGAGGAGAACTAAAAAAAAAATTACAAAAAATGTATTGACATCTACGCAAACTATCGTCAATTTAGGTGAAATTAGTTTCTGAAAGAGCACGAACTCTTTGGAAGCTGTGTATATATTGTAGATTTTTATACATATATATAATAGGGTAAGAAAAAAATGACAAAAAATAATAAACAAAAATTTGTATATATAAATACTCATTTGGAGGTAGAATAATGAGAAAACTACGTATGTTAATTGCACTAGTTCTCCTACCAGCAATGATGTTTGCACAATCAACCACTGCGAAATTGGCAGGGGTTGTTGCAGATGCTGATGGTAATCCATTAGTTGGAGCAAACGTTGTCGTTGAAGGATCAAACCTTGGTGCAGCTACCGATGAATTAGGTAGATACTATATTCTTGACGTTCCTGTAGGTACTTATGACCTAAGAGCCGAGTATATCGGTTACACTACTATTGTAGAAGCAGGAGTTAAAACCTCAGTTGGTTTTACAACCACTGTTGATTTTAATCTTGATGTTGCAGCAGTAGCCGGTCAGGCAGTTACAGTAACTAGAGAAAGACCATTAATTAATCCTAATGCTACTAATACAACTCGTGTTGTTGATAAAGAGTTGATTGATGCATTTGCTGTTAGAGGGGTTAGCAATATTGTAAACCTACAAACAGGTGTTGTTAATGGATATTTCCGTGGAAGTAGAAGTGGAGACAGTCGTTACTATGTTGACGGTGTTCCAGTAAAAGATGTTTATGGTGGTGGAAACCTCTTAAACGGTAACTCACAAGCAGCCTTGCAAGAAATTTCAGTTCAAACTGGTGGTTTCTCTGCGGAATACGGTGGTGCTAATGGTGGTATCGTAAACATTACTACTAAAACCGGTGGATCTGAGTGGTCATCTAGAGTTGGTTTAGAAGCTTCTATAGGTGCAGACCCAAGCACAGATCCTGACAAGCTTTATACAGATGGATACCAGAATGTAAACTTTGATTTTGGTGGTCCAATTAGTGACAACATTAAAGTATACTTATCTGTTGAAAGTAGAGAAAAAGGCGGAGACGTGTCTTACAGTTATTATCCTATGATGGATGCTATGCCTATGCAAGATGCTCCACCAGCTGATTATTACAGCGATGGAACAGACGGCCTGGCATATGGAACTGATGAAAACGGAAACAAAATTCATCATATTGAAACTGTAATTAGAGACAATCAGACAGACCCAGCATTATTAGCTGCAGGTGTCGCTGCTTATGATACAACTTATGTTGTTTACAGTAACTATAGACGTATGTATGGTCAGCAACCACAAGACGATAATGAAAGAATTACCGTTAATGGTAACATGACTATGGACTTTGGTCCTTTACGTTTAAAACTTGGTACTCAAGCTTATGACTATGAAGGCCATAGCTATAGCTGGAGCAGAGTTTATGGTGGAACAGATGGTTCATTTATTAATGAGTCAGATTTCGCTATGGGATATTTAAATGCTAGATACACAATTAGTCCATTATCTTACATTAAGGCTTCTTTGTCTCAACAGACATATGAAACAACTACAGGTAATGAAAACTATCTAAATGATATCGAAGCATATGGGAGAAGAACCAAAGCGTATGGTTCTCCAAACTATTATAAAAGAGATGGTACAGGATTTAACCCTCTATCACCAGATGAGTTTTTTGGTGTAGTAGGTTATGGTTCTCAGTACACATCTTTTAATACTAGAAAAACTACAACAAACACTATTAGTTTTGACTACACAAACCAGATTGGTTATAATGAGTTGAAACTTGGTGCATCTATAGATAATCATGAAATCACTAGATACGGGTTAGGCGCTTCAGGTGTTGCAAGAGCAATTTCACAGGTTGATGCTAATTTCGATGGTGTTGCAACAAACGAAGAAATTATTGCAGCAGGAAGTGATCCAGCAGACTGGAGATTTATTAATTATAGATCATTGTATGTTACAAATCTAGGATACAACATTTATGGTGATGAGTGGAACGGTACATATAATCAAGACGATCATATGTTAGCTCCAGCAGAACCAACACAATCACGTTTCTACATTCAAGATAAGCTTGAGTTTAAAGATGTAGTTGTTCAGTTAGGTCTTTCATATGAAACTATTGACACAGGTGCTATGGCTCCTGACTCAGATGGTGACGGATACGGAGATTCTGACGGATTTAATAATCTATACTTTAATAGACAGCGTGTAAACAGAAATGGTGATGGTAACGGTAACTATGTATGGAAAAAAGTTGAAAAAGAAACCGCTACTCACCCAAGGATAGGTGTCTCATTCCCAGTGTCCGATCGTACGGTATTCCGTGCAAACTATGGTACACACTGGCAGTCAGTACCTATGTCTTATTTATATCTTTCAGATTCACAGCTATCAGCAGATATTTTAGCTGGTAACGCTACTGCATCTGAGAATCCTGCATTAAAACCTGAAAGATCAACTCAATACGAAATTGGTATTGAGCAGCGTATTGGAGCATTTGCTTCATTAAAGGTTGAAGGATTCTATAAAGAGAGTAAAGACTATTTAACGTTAGCTAATCGTACAGAAGCATTTACCAACACTGGTGGTGCTGATACTCAACAAAACTGGGCACAATATCAAAACGGTGACGTGATGGTATCTCAAGGTTTAACAACAAACTTTGAAATGCGCAGAACTAGAGGTTTGTATGCACAGGCTAACTATACTTACTCAGAAGCTAGAGGTACTGGTTCATACGGTGGACAGAACTTCTACATTACTTGGATTGGTACAGATGATGGTTATCCAAAGGCGATGAACTTATTAGACTATGACCAAACTCACACTGCAAACGTAATCCTTGACTGGAGATCACCTGATGCTACAGGAGCTTTAGCAAATACAGGATTTAATGCTGTTATGAGTTTTGGTAGTGGTACTCGCTACACACCATCTCAAATCTATAGTACAGTTTTTGAGAATCGCTGGGAGTTCCCAGAAGGACCAGTAAACTCAGGTACATTACCTGCATATTCTAACTTAGACCTTCGTGTTGACAGAGCGATAAGCCTTGGCGGTTTAACTGCTAATGCATATGTATCTGTATTTAATGCACTAGACTCTGAGCAAGTAAATGATGTTTATCATGGTACTGGTAACGTAGCCGAAGATGGCTGGGTTGCTACTGAAAGTGGGCAACAATGGCTTGCCAATAGATTATCTGTCAATCCTGACGTTGATGCAGCTGCTATGTACGAGGACAACCTTGCGTTTCCTGGTAGATGGAACAGACCGCGTACAGTTAGGGTTGGTTTAAACATTAGTTTTTAATTAAATAAGAAGGTAAAGAGGTAGATATGAAAATCTTAAAGAATATTACCGTATTCACAATGGTGATGTTGCTGTCAGTTTCTACTGTACTTGAAGCGAGAGAGAAAAACATCTCAAACTTTAGTAGCAGCGCATCTAACCTTGTGGATTCCACTGGTACGTTCGATGGGAACAAAATCTATGCCGATGTAGCTAATAATGGTCTATTCCTGGATTATCACGTTTCTGGTGATTCAGCGTTGGAATGGCCAAAAGGCACAGGTGTTCACTCAATCTTCCAATCTGCATTATGGATGGGAGCAACAGTGAATGGTTCGATTCGAACAATCGTTGGAGATTATACACAAGATATGGGTCCAGGTCCATGGGGTGGTGACCCGCTTGCTGCGGTTCACAGAATCTACAAAGTAGAAAAAAGCATGCTTGCTTCACCTTTAGACTTTGCTGACTTCCAAGAGTGGCCAGTAGAGTTTGGTGCTCCTTGGGTTGATGTAGATGGAGATGGAGTTTATACTCCACTTCCAGGTGGTACAGATCACCCTGAATTCTTAGGAGACCAAGTACTTTGGTTCGTAAGTAATGATGGTGACCCAGCGTATAAACTTAATTTTGGTACATCTCCTATGAATGTAGAGATTCAAACAACAATGTTTGGATTTGATAGACCTGACGTTTTTGGTGACATGGTGTTCTTGAAACAGCTTGTTATTAATAAAGGTTCAGATGACCTAGTCGATACATATATGGGACTATGGTCAGACCCTGACTTAGGATATGCTGGTGACGACTTTGTTGGTTGTGACGTAGCATTAGGTATGGGATATGTATGGAATGACGGAGACGACTCACAGTACTCTACATTAGATATTGGTACTCCTGCTGCTGGATATGACTTCTTCCAAGGACCTATGGTTCCTTGTGAAGATGGAGATTCAGAAGAGGTTTGTCCAACAGAGGGTGCTAAAATGTTTGGTACTCGTCATCCAGGTATGAAAAACCTTAAAATGTCATCTTTCGCATTCTACATTAATGGTGATGCGACTTACACTGACCCATCTGATGAAACAGAGGGTTATTTTTACTTACAAGGTTTAAGAAAAGATGGTAGTGCTTACCCAGCTGAAATCGCTGGAGACCTATACGATCAGAGATTCTGTTTCTATGGTGATCCAAATGATTCTGCAGGTCACAGTACAGCCAACCCTGTTGATGGTAACTATGCAGCTTCAGCTGACAGACGTTTCCTAATGAGTGTTGGTCCATTTACTATGGCAGCAGGCGATTCACAAGAGGTTGTGTTTGGTATTTTCCACGCAGCCGGTGGTGATGCTTTATCATCTGTGGCATATTTAAAAGAAGTTGATGCTCTTGCTCAAACAGCATATGACATTGACTTTGCATTGCCAGATTCTCCACCTTCACCAAACGTAACAGCAAGCGCATTTGCAGATCAAATTATATTGGTCTGGGATGATACAGCTGAAGATTACGTAGCAACAAGTGAAGTTGATCTTGATGCAAATGGTAACCCAACAGACTTTGTTTTTGAAGGTTACAATGTGTATCAATATGAAACTGCATCTGGTGCTGGTGCTATGAAAAGATTAGCAACTTACGATATCGTAAATGGTGTTACTGAAATTTATGATACTGTATTTAATGCTGAACTTGGAGAAAACATTAATATTAGAACACAGTTTGGATCAGATAGTGGGTTAGCACAATTCCATTCAATTACTACTGATGGATTGAGCGGTAATTCAAAACTGATTACAAACAGAGCATATTATTATGCTGTAACAGCATACGGTTACAATGCAGACGGGATTCCAAAAACATTGGAAAGTAGTCCCGTTTATTTAACTGTAAGACCTGAAGTTCCTAACACAATGTCAGCGGGTGACGGCACAGCTGCTCCTGGCGACGTTGTATCAGCAGCACACGACGGTCCTTCACAGGGTTCTGTGGATATGATTGTTGTTGACCCTTCACAATTAACTGGACATGATTACTCAGTTACTTTTGATGATGTTATGCCTGATGGAACAGCAGCTGTAAACTGGACACTTACTGACGTAACTGATGGCGTAGTATTAGTTGCTAACAATCCTGTTGTTGGTGGTGTTAATACTGCTACTGGATTAGAAGTCGGTCCTGGTGGTACTCCAGTTGTTCATGGTTTCCAAGTACAAGTTAATGGTCCTCAAGAGGATCTATTATCTGTCAGTGAATGGGACCACGGCTGGAAAGAGAATCAAGTACTAAGAGACGGAGCAGTTTCTTATGTACCATTCGCTAGTTTAGGTCGTACGGGTTATATTATTGAAAATAGAGCAGGTGTTGCATACTCACCTCCATATAATCGTGACTTTGATAGATTTAACTATTGGGAGTCAGATGACGTGGAGCTTGACTTTAGCACTCCTTCACTTGGATTTGACTACTTATATGAGTGGGTCAACAATTATGTTCCTTTCTCAGCATACAGACATAATTTTGCTTCTGGGCAAAAAGAACAAATGTATGCAGGTTACTGGGAATATGATGGTGACTTTACCTTTAATCTAGGTGGTTTTGCAGGACACTCATCAGGTGGTGTAGGTCCTGTATATGGAGCATTAGCGTGGGAGCCAATCTACTGTTTTGTTGGTAGTGGCGGACAGCACTATGATCCTGCTTTAGAAGCAACATATATTGCACTAGATGACTTAACAGCATCTGGTGGATGTGGATGGGCGTCAGGTGGATGTGATAATTACACTACAAGTGGTGCACAAATCACATATCCATATATGACTGCTACATTATTTACTGATTATTTAGGCTCTAACGTACTACCAACTGAAGCTGGACACATTTCATGGGGTAGTGGTTTTACAACAGCGAGTTCTGTTGTTTGGCAAATGAGTAAACCAAATTCATCAGCTGATACATTTACCTTCACAACAGCTGGTTTAGAAATGGTTGAAAATGATTTTGATCCAGACAGAATCACTGTATGGCCAAATCCATACTATGGATACAACCCTGAAGAGAGAGATGCTCTTGATAGAAGAGTTCAGTTCAGTCACCTTCCAACAGAAGGTCCTGCAACAATTAGAATCTTTGCTTTAGATGGTACGTTAGTTAGAACAATTAAGCATAATGATACAGGTTCACAGCACACATACTGGGATATGAAGAATAACTTCGAACTTCCAGTTGCTAGTGGAATGTACATAGCACACGTAGAGACTAACAGAGGAGATAAAATCCTTAAGTTAGCTGTAATTCAACCAGAACAACGTCTCGACGTTTACTAGGATAAGGAGAATATGAAAATGAAAAATACATTTAAAATCTTCCTTGGATGCGCAGTGTTAGTTTCAGCTTTAACCGCTGGTACAGTAAGATCACAGGGTACTGCTGGTGCCTCACAGCTACTAATTCCAGTCGGTACTGAAACAGTCGCACTTGCCGGAACTAACGTTGGTACGGTAGCTGGAGTAGATGCATTATTTACTAATGTAGCTGGTTTAGCTAGACAAACTGGGTTACAAGGAACAGTTTCAACCACCTCATACATTGCTGATATTGATGTAATGTATGCAGGAATGGTTGTAGCATTAGGAGAAACAGGTACGTTTGGTATGACAATCAAATCTTTAGATTTTGGTGACATCCCAAAAACAACTGCTTTCGCACCTGAGGGTGACGGACAGACATTCTCCCCAAGTTTCTTCACTGCAACTGCAGGTTTTGCACGAGCTTTTTCAGATCGTGTAAATGTTGGTGTTGCAACAAAATTAGTTTCTGAAACTATTGAAGAAACATCTGCTACAGGTATGGCACTCGATGTTGGTGTACAATATCGCTTTCCAAACCAACCATTAACATTTGGTGTAGCAATGAAAAATGTTGGAAGTAGAATGCACTATGATGGTATTAACTTAGATCAGGACATGGTTCCTGCAGATTCTGAGTCAGGTTCATCATCTGAAACATTTAGAATTGTTGCTGACAACTTTGCGTTGCCAACAAGTCTAGATCTTTCTGCAACTTACTCTTTATTAAATAATCTAGATGTAAGTGCTACTTTCACTAATCACTCATACCAGACTAACAATTTGGCTCTTGGAGCAAAATATATGTTAGGTTCATCATGGTTTGGTGCAGCAACTACAATGACTATTGGTGACGATGAGAAGCCTACAGGTCTTTCTGATGCTGACTGGGATGAATGGAGTGGTACACTATGGGGCCTATCAATGGGTGCCGGAGTATCAATTCCTGTTGGTGATTATATGATGCATGTTTCATATGCTATGAGAACTGCAAATGAGTATTTTGATGATCAAAGTACTATGCAGGTCACATTTGATTTCTAAAACTGTTCATAAAGTTTTAAGAATGAAATAGTTAAAGGGCTCAGAAATGAGCCCTTTTTCTTTATGCTACTTAAATAATTGTTCGATATTATTTTTTAATAAATTTGACGGAATATTTTGTCCCAAAAAGTATCTTCCAGTACTATCATCAAAAAATAGTTCCCAATGTAGGTGAGATCCTTTATCGTTTTGTAGTGCTCCTGAAGAAGTACCGGTATTACCGGAAAAACCTATTACATCCCCCTGTTGAACAATATCACCAGCCACCAATCCTTCAGTAATTGATGAAAGGTGTGAATAAACAGTAATAGCCCTAAATTTATCAGTAATATTGTAACCATGGTCAATCACAATTGACTTACCTAACAGAATAAAATCGTAAATATCATCTGGTGTTTTACCTACCTTTGAGGATAGTTCTAAAAAATAATTGTATGTATCAATATCGACATCGTTTTGAAACGCATTACTTCTGACAATTACTCCTCCGTAAGCCGCTCTAATTGGATAGTCCATTGGTGAGGAAAAATCAACCCCCATATGGTAGCCAGACCTATACTCCCTCTTAGCATTTGGGAGTAGATTGATATAGTCTGGTACTGCATATTCTTCCGCAGGAAGTATCAATCTATCTTTAAGTTCTGAAATATGTAGATTTATATCACTATTTTGATAGAATATATACCCTGTTTTATCGATTTCTTGATTTGCAAGATCTAAACTTGAGGTTGGAGCAGCACATGCGCTTAAAAATAAAGCGTTTAATAAGTATAGGTGTTTATTCTTCATTTAATTTTATTAAAAAATTAGATCCATTGTACTTAAAACGAATTTTTTGTATTTCCTTATTGAAGTTAGTCCAAACCATAATGACATCATTATCTAAAATTACATCATTTATTTTATTATCATCATCATCTTTGTTTATCTCTTTAATATCCATGCGATACAATCTTAAACTATCTTCTTCACTGCTAAAAAGATACCTTACTTCAATCTTCTTATCGTTGAGAAGTTTATAGTCCTCAATCCATGAATCCTCTTCTGAAATTTTCTTACCAAGTAGCATTTTATTAAAAATACTATTTTCTTGAAATGATTGATTTTCATATTCAATTGATTCCGCTAACAGTATATCACCAAACCAATTAATTGGAGATATATTTATTGTATCATCTTCAATTTCAAGCATAAGAACATTATCAATAGAAAAAATTCGAGTTTCTTCACTTAACCAATATTCAATTGAAACATTGGCTTCTATTTTATCACTGGCAATTAAATGACAGAATAAGAGTATGAAGATATAAAATATTTTTATCAATTTATTAATATTGTTGAAGCAATTAGAAAATATAAAGCAACTCCGATTATATCTATGGCTGTGGTAACAAACGGACCCGTTGAGATAGCTGGATCATAATTAAGTTTTTTAAGGATAAGAGGTACACTAGCCCCTACAGCTGTTGCAATAGTCATAGAGCAAAAAATACTTAAACCTATCACAACCCCTAGATTTGTCGTAGTGTTTCCTGAAATATATTCTGAAGCAAAACCTATAATTAATCCATATGTAGCACCTAATAAACTACCTACTACAACCTCTTTTAGTATTAGAGGAATTGTATTTGCAACATCGACTCTACCAGTAGCCAAACCCCTTACCACAATTGTTGAGGACTGTGTCCCAACATTTCCTCCAATACCAATGATAACTGGTATAAACGCTGCTAAAATGATTATTTGCTCAAGAAGATTATTAAAATAACTAATAATAGCAGCAGCACAAACACCTCCAATCAAACTAGCAAGTATCCAAGGTGCTCGAGATTGTGCATTTTCTAAGGGCGACTTCAAAAGAATTTCTCTGTCTTTTCCTACTCCAGCCATTTGTAAAAAATCTTCTGACGCTTCCTCCCTAATAATATCTACTACATCATCTATAGTAACAATTCCAAGAAACCTATTTTGTCTATTTACTACAGGTAAAGCTAGATAATTATATTGAGCCACTTTTTTTGCTACTTCTTCTTGGTCGGTATCAGTGGTGGCGGCTTGGATATCTTTAATCATAATTTCTTTTAGTTTTTTAGAGTTTTTTGATGTTACTAATGTTCTTAAAGAGACAACACCAACTAACTTTTCTTTATTATCTAATACATAAAGGTAAAATATTTTATCATTCTCAGGAAATGACTGAAGTTGTTTAATGCTTTCTTTAACTGTGATATTTTGATTAAGTGTAAAGGTTTCTTTTGTCATAATACTTCCTGCGCTGTCATCAGGGTAAGACAATAATTCCTCGACCTCCTCTTTGTCATCTATTTCAATCATAGTTAAAATTTCATTTTGTTTATGTTGCGGAAACATACCTATAATTGTTGCTTGATCATTTGTATCAAGATACCTAAAAATTTTTGAAATAGTTTTTGAGTTTTCATTTTCTAAAACTTTTTCAATCAAAGATTCATCTAGTTCTTCTAACAACCTAGCTTTATGAAGCGCTGTAGGACATAAGCTAAAAATTCTTCTTTGATCGTATTGATTAAAGCTTCTCATTATAAGCGCTATGTCTGCTTGGTGTGTCTTTCTAAGAATTTTAGTGATATTAGTATAAGCATTTCTTCTTAAAAGACGTTGCATTGTGCTTCTTAGAAGAGAAATTTCGGTGGAGAAGATAGCTTTTTTCATTGTATTGGATTTTCTATAAATTAACTCTACTTTATAACATATTAAAGCGATAGTAAATGGCCAAAATTACAAAACAAAGTGAAAACTTTTCTAAATGGTATACAGATGTTATACTTGACGCTGATTTAGCTGACTATGGACCTGTTAAAGGGACTATGGTGGTTAAACCTTATGGTTTTTCTCTTTGGACACATATTAGAGATTCACTAAACGAAATGATTGAAGAAAGTGGACATGAAAATGCATATTTTCCATTATTCATTCCCAAAAGTTTTTTAGAAAAAGAAGCAAAACACGTTGAGGGATTTGCAAAAGAGTGTGCTGTAGTAACTCATTCAAAACTTATTTCCGAAGATGGTTCTTTAACAGTAGATCCTGATTCAAAATTAGAAGAAGAAATTATTGTACGGCCAACTTCGGAAACAATCATTTGGCATATGTTTAAAAAATGGATTACCTCATATAGAGATCTTCCATTAAAAGTAAACCAATGGGCTAATGTTGTGCGCTGGGAAATGCGAACCAGGTTATTTTTAAGAACTTCTGAGTTTTTGTGGCAGGAAGGTCATACAGCACATGCTACAAAAGAAGAAGCAATGGAAGAAACACTCCAAATTGTAGAAATTTATCGAACTTTATTTGAAGAATACTTAGCAATTCCAACGATGGTAGGGCGAAAATCAAACCTTGAAAGATTTGCTGGTGCGGATGAAACTTTTTCTATTGAAACGATGATGAGAGATAAAAAAGCTTTGCAAGCAGGTACCTCCCATTATCTTGGCACTAATTTTGGAAATGCATTTAATGTTAAATTTCAAAGCAAAGATAATAAGGAGCACCCAGTTTACGCAACAAGCTGGGGAGTTAGTACAAGAATGGTTGGTGCATTAATTATGGTTCATGGAGATGATAAAGGTCTTAAAATCCCTCCAAAAATTGCACCTATACAAGTCGTTATTATTCCAATTAATCCAAAAGACGAGAAATCTAAAGAATTTTCTAGCTTTGTAACCAATTTGGAAAAAAAATTATCCAATTTAAATATTCGAACACACGTTGATCAACTCGACGAAAGCCCGGGTTTTAAATTTAATAAATGGGAGCTAAAAGGAGTCCCACTTAGAATTGAGATCGGTTTAAAAGAGTTAGAAAATTTAGAGGTTACTCTATGTAGAAGAGACAACTCAGAAAAATCTCAAGTTAAGATCGACAACATTAATGATATTTCATTGATTTTAGATAATATTCAAAAAGGGCTTTTTAATGATGCAAAAACTTTTATGGATGATAATACATGTACAGTAGACTCTTTTAGTGATTTTACTAAAACACTATCAAATGATAATCGTTTCATTAAAGCATACTGGGATGGAACAGATGAAACTGAACTTAAAATAAAAGAAAAAACTAAAGCAACCATTCGATGTATACTTGAAGACAACAAGAATTCATCTAAAAAGTGTGTTTTTTCAGGAGAGACCGCAAAGCATTTAGTAGTTTTTGCTAAGGCTTACTAGTGTGGTGAAAAAAATTAATAATAACTCAAAAAGACTTTTACTTTTTTTTAGTATTATCATAATCTATCTTTTGGCTTGGCCTATTTCTGTAGACCCAGTTTCATGGGAAAGCCCACGGGACACAAGAAAGGATCCAATATTTTCCATAAACCAAAAATTAAGTGGTATAGAAATATTTTGGGAAGATGATGGTTATCTTGGACCTGAAGATATCATTCTTAACGATGGAAAAATTTATGTGGGTTATGAAAATGGCGTGATAAAAAATACTGATGGAATTTTTTCAAATACTAAAGGTAGACCACTTGGTATGGCCTTTGATGCAGAGGGAAACTTAATTATTGCAGATGCCATTCAAGGCCTTATTTCAATTGATATGAATGGCACAATAAATACTTTATCTAGAATATCTAACTCGGATAATATTCCGTTAAATTTTGTAGATGATTTAGATATAGCTAGTGATGGTAAAGTTTATTTTTCAGACGCCTCAAGTAAGTATGGATATGGAAGTGATAGATTGGAACTTTTTGAACATACTCCAAACGGAAGATTATTGGTTTACGATCCAATTACTCAAAAAACTACAACTTTATTAAGTGGTTTATATTTTGCAAATGGAGTAGCACTTAGCAGTGATGAATCTTTTGTTTTGGTGAACGAAACATTAATGTATAGAATACAAAAATATTGGTTGAAAGGTGACAAAGCAGGAACTTCAGAAATCTTTATAGAAAACCTTCCAGGTTTTCCAGATAATGTATCCTCAAACGAAGAGGGTATTTTTTGGGTTGCACTATTTAATCCAAGAAACAATTTTGTTGAAATGTCATCTAATAAGCCATTTTTAAGAAAAATAGTTTTGAGGCTTCCTGAATTATTACAACCACAGCCTGTTAACCATTCTTTTGTTCTTGGATTAAACGAGGATGGTAAAGTAGTGCATAATTTACAATATCAAGCAAATGAAGCTTATTCACCAATAACGAGCGTTAAGCAATATAATGATATTTTATATTTTGGAAGCTTAACACATCCAGGCTGGGGTAAAATAGAAGCTCCAAAATGAAAATAAAAACCAACGCATTTGTGTTAAAGACAACATTATTCAAAGAATCAAGTTTAATAATTAGACTTTTTACAAGAGAAAAGGGTAAATCCACATATATTATTAAAGCAGCAATGAGACAAAAATCTCCCAATAAAGCAATATATCAGCAGCTAAATGAAGTCGAGATAGATTATTCACATCATCCAAAAAAACAAATACATCCAGTCTATAATACAAAGTTATTATCCTCATGGGAAAATATATGTGCAGATTTAAAAAAAACAGTTTTGTGTACATCTATGTTGGAAATAATCGATAAAAATTATGATGAAGAGATCCCAGATTCACATACATATGATACGTTGAAATCTGTAATGAGTTATTTTAATCAAAACAATCTTAACCTCAATAATGCTTTTTATTACTTTATATTACATTTTCTTAAAAACAGTGGATATGATATTTTAAGAGCAAAAAAGCATCCAACAATCTTACGTTTTCAATCAAAAAACCCAAATATATTAAATGATTTGAATGAAATATTTGAGTTAGATTTTCAAAATATGAAGAAATCTGAAAATGTTACTAATTATGACAAAAAAATAATGACTAAGTTTATGTCTGAGTTAGTTAAATATCATTTTCCGGATGTAAAGTCTTTTAAGGTTGCAAAAGATTTGTTTAATTAGATTATTTGTTTGTTACCTTAAAAACCCTTTCTCCCGGTTTTACCATTTTAAATTTTTCTCGAGCAATTTTTTCAATGTATTTTTCATCAAATTTTAACTTCTCTTCTTCTTTTTCAAGCATAGCAATTCGATTTCTCAAATTATTAATTTCATTCTGAATTTCCAATTTTTCCTTCTTTAGCAACCATAAGTTAATTAATCCTCTGTCACTGAATAAAAGTAGCGCGATGCAACCAATGGTAATTGATAACATTAATATGTTGGTTAATGATAGAAGTGATTTCATTTAATAAAATTTAAATTATCCTTCAATCTTGCGTTTTTAATTTGTTCCTCAATTCTGAGTAGGCGATTATATTTCGCTGTTCTGTCCGATCGACATACAGAACCAGTCTTAATTTGTCCCCCACCCATTGCAACTGATAAATCAGATATAAAGGTATCCTCAGTTTCGCCCGATCTGTGTGAGATGATATAATTCATACCATTTGACTTAGCAAGCTTAATAGCTTTAATCGTTTCTGAAACAGTGCCAATTTGGTTTAGTTTAATCAATATTGCATTCATTGATTGATGATCAATTGCTTTTTGTAGTTTTTGAGGATTTGTTACAGTTAAATCATCGCCGACAATTTGAATTTTTGAACCTAATATTTTATTCATAGTAGTCCAACCCTCCCAGTCATTCTCATCTAAACCATCCTCGACAGAAACAATGGGATACTGTCTAATTAAATCTTCATAAAAAACGATCATTTCATTCGTATCTAAAATACTTCCATCAATTTTGAGATGATATTTACCATCCTTGAAGAAACTAGAGGCAGCTACATCCAGCGCTAGGGAGACGTCAGAACCAACATTATAACCAGCTTTTTCAATGGAATTTAAAAGTATTTCGATTGCTTGATCATTTGAGTTCAATGATGGAGCAAAACCACCCTCATCTCCGACACTTGTACTCATCCCCTGTTTTTTGAGTTCGCTTTTTAAAGAATGAAATATTTCGGATGCCATTTGAATAGCATTTGTAAAATTTTTTGCACCATGAGGGAATAACATTATCTCTTGAATATCTGATCCTTGATCTGCGTGCATTCCGCCATTAAGGACATTAATCATAGGTATGGGCATTATATCACTATTAGGGTTCAAATAGCTAAATAATGGTTTATTATAAAAAGCAGCGCTAACTACAGAACAGGCCATTGATATTCCTAGACTTGCATTTGCGCCAAAAGAGCTTTTATTTACAGTACCATCTAAATTTATAAGCATGTCATCAATTTCTTTTTGACTGCTTGCATCCATTCCAATGAGTTTAGGGCCAAAGATGTTTATTACGTTATTGACCGCTTTTAAAACACCTTTTCCTAGATATCTATTATTATCATTATCTCTTAATTCTAAAGCTTCAAATTCTCCTGTCGAAGCACCAGAAGGGACTGCAGATATGCTGGTACGTCCTGAAGCAGTAATTTCAACTTCAACTGTAGGAAACCCTCTAGAATCTAAAATCTCTCTTGCATGAACTCTTTCGATAATTGGTTTGAGTTTTTCTCCCATCAAAAAAGTTAATGTCTATTATTGTCATATGAAATAATAGAATTCAACATTTTTTGTGAATACTCAATTAAAAATAGCTATCAGTCAAATATTATTTATTTGAAAAAGAATGCCTGAAAAAGGTTGATTACCCCAAAAAAAGAAACTATAATTGTAAATAAGATGAATTTTTGGCAACTTTTTGAAGAATTTAATCATATTGACATGATTAATGATGGGGGCAAAAAAACTATAAGTTTATAGGGTTTTTGCCTTTTTTTTAACTAGTTATTAACTAATCAAGGAGGAATAACATGGCTTCATGGGATTCAATGTTGAGTAATGCGTTAGACGGTTTAACAAGTGTTGTAAAAGCTGCAATTATCTTTTTTGTTTTTGCAGGAATTCTTTTCGACACCCCAGTTGACGCACTAGGTGGTATAATGGGTTTTGTAGATACTTTTCTTAATGGTGGACTAACAGGACTTCTAGTTCTGGTGGTATTTTTATCACTGTTATAAGGATCAGTATTTACTAATAAATAGAGCTCCTCTATTTGAGGAGCTCTAAAAGCTCGAAGGAGAAAACACAATGAAAAATCAGATAAAACAAATCAATGATTTTTTAAGCATGATAACAGGCTTATTAATCAACTTGATTGTTGCTGGTACTATTATTGGTATACTTTACGATGACATCTTTGGCGTTATTGCGGGCATTGGAAATGCAGTAAACGCAATTGGAGATGGTGGAGTTGCTGGTTTAGTTGCAGTTATGATTGTTGCAATGTTGATGAAAAAATAATTTAGTTTTTTTCCACATTGACTGATATATAAGAGGGCTCAAAATTTGAGCCCTTTTATATTATTTTTATAATAATTTTGATAGTGAAATCGTTAAAAACAAATTTTCAAGTTTTTATTATCATTCTTTTATTTTCGAAGCTATTTGCAATCGGTGAATCAAAGATGAAGGTTTTTAAGAATGATCTTTTCCTCGGTGAAATTAATACCATTCAAAATAATAAGCTTTTTTCAGTAAATGATTTAATTGCAATAACTAATTCTAGAAATTTTGTAAACGAAAAGACTCAAAAAGTTATTTTCTACATCGACGGTAAAAAAATTAAAGTCACTAACCAAGTAACATTCATTGAGATAGAAGATAATTTGTTTCAGCTTTCTTCAACAGTAATGTATCTAAACAACGATTATTACATACCCATTGAATCATTTTTTAGTATTTTAGAAAATTTATCTGAGCCCTCGTCATTTAGATACAAAAATGATGAAATTAGATTTATCTCAAATTTTGAAGACCAAAAAATGATTAAAACAGTCGATCTCAGTAATGAAAAAGAAAAGTGGGAGTTCAAAACTATTATAATAGACGCTGGGCACGGAGGCAAAGATCCTGGAGCGGTGGGATATAGGGGAACCAAGGAAAAGGATATTGCATTAGATGTCGCAAAGAGACTAGAAAAAAAAATTGCAAGAAATATGAATGTAAAAGTAATTATGACAAGAGATGAAGATGTCTTTCTACGGTTGAGTGAAAGAACTAAGATAGCAAATGATAATAAAGGTAGTCTTTTCATTAGTATTCACACAAATGCGGCAGAAGACAGAAGAGCTAGTGGGTTTGAAACTTTCTTGATTGGATTGAATAAAAACGAATATGCTGCAAAAGTTGCTGCTAGAGAAAATGCCGTATTAGAGCTAGAAGGTTCAGTGGATAAAGATTTATCAGGGGAAGATTTAATTCAAGCAACAATGGCTCAAGCATCCTTTGCAGCGTATAGTGAAACTTTTGCTGACTTAGTTCAAAAAGAAATCAAAAAAAGAGTACAAAGTAAAGATAGAGGTGTAAAACAAGCAGGGTTTGTTGTGCTGGCACGTGCTTCAATGCCAAATGTATTGGTTGAATTAGGATTTATTTCTAATCCTTCTGAAGAGAAAAAGCTAAGAAGCCCACAATATCGAGATCAATTGGCCACAGCAATATATCGAGCTGTTGAACAATATCAAAAAACGCTATAATGATGATTGATTCTACATTAGAATATTTATATCAGTTACATAATAGAGGGATAAAGCTAGGTCTGGAAAACATTAATAAAATTCTTCGTGAATGTAACAACCCACATAATGAATTTAAATCTATTCATTTAGCTGGAACAAATGGCAAAGGCTCCACAGCATCTATAATTGCAAAAATCTTACAAAATTCTGGGAAAAAGGTTGGTCTTTATACATCTCCTCACCTTATTAATTTTAATGAGAGAATAAGAATTAATGGAGTGCCAATAAGCAATAATGATATAATAAGTTTTACGAAAACTTATAAGGATGTTTTTGAACAAAACTCAATTACATTTTTTGAAGCTACAACGGCAATGGCATTTGACTATTTTAGAAAAAATGAGATTGATATCGCGATAGTAGAAACTGGTCTTGGAGGAAGATTGGATTCAACAAATGTATTGTTACCAATTCATACCGTCATAACTGAAATTGATTTTGATCATACACATCTTTTGGGTGAAACAGTAGAAGAGATTACTGCTGAGAAATGTGGTATAATAAAAAAAGCTACACCCAACACAACAATAAACACGAAGAAAGAGATAGTAGAAGTAATTGATAGGTTTTCAACACAACAAAAAACAAAAACAAATTATATTAATAGGGATCAGATTAATTTGTGTGAACATAAAACCAACAAACTTCATCTTCAATATAATGATTCAGAATACATTCTGCCTCAAGCTGGCTCTTTTCAAGCGGAAAATGCTGTATTGGCAATCGAAACAATACGTAATGAATTTAAAAACATTACCAATGTTCAAATTCAAGATGGTTTAAATCAATGGTTTTGGCCAGGAAGAATGCAACAAATGGAAGAAGATATATTTTACGATGTAGCTCACAATAGTTCAGGAGTAAAAGCACTAACTTCAGACTTATATAATATATACAATCAAAAACCAATGGGGTTGGTCGTAATTAAAAATGATAAAATAAGATCGGAAATTATTAATTTATTTGAAAATGCTTTTGAAGACTTAATTATTTCTACAATACCATCAAAAGATATTCTTTCAAAAGAAGATATTAAAGCGCAAAAGAGTTTAAAAAATTTCCAATTTGTTGAAAATCTAAACGGTGCTTTGTCATTTTTAAAAGATAAGCGATTTAATGGACCAAAAGTTGTTTTTGGGAGTCATTATATTGCAAAATACGTCTATAGATTTTTTGATTTTTCCTTTGACAAAGGTAATATATAGTGTAATTTGTGTTTCAAGGTGACTCTCCCCTAAGAATTTTCACAACAATCGAGGAATTATGAAACTAACTGATTTAAAAGACAAAAAACTAAGCGAACTAAAAGAAATAGCAAAGCAAATGGAAATCGAAAGATCTTCATCAATGTCAAAAGATGAGCTCATTAATGCTATTTCCTCCAAAGATGTTCCAGCCAATCAAGAGACGAAAAAATCTCCTGTTAACAACGATAGTCAGAAAAGTGATAAAATGGCAGCTGGAGTTTTAGAGATTTTACCGGATGGATATGGATTTCTTAGAAGCGTAAATGATAACTATTTACCAGGACCTGAAGATATTTATGTTAGTCCATCACAAATTAAAAGATTCAAGCTTAAAACAGGACATTTTGTGGAAGGAAGTACTCGTGCACCAAAATCTAAAGAAAGATTTCATGCCCTATTACAATTAAAAAAAGTTAATGGCATAAACCCAGAAAAAATTAAAGATCAAAGAAAATTTGATAAGTTTACACCTCTTCATCCAAATGAAAAATTTAACTTATCTAATACGAGTGATATGTCGATGAGAATCATGGATATGGTTGCTCCTATTGGTAAAGGTCAACGTGGTTTAATTGTTGCCCAGCCCAAAACAGGTAAAACCATTTTAATTTCAAAGATTGCTAACGCAATAAGAAGAAACCATCCAAACACTGTACTCATAATTCTTCTCATAGACGAAAGACCCGAGGAGGTAACAGATATGAAAAGAAGTGTTGATGCAGAGGTTATTGCTTCAACATTTGATGAGGGTCCAGAAAGACATGTACAAGTATCAGATATGGCTCTTGCTAAGGCACAAAGATTGGTTGAATGTGGAAAGGATGTTGTAATATTGTTAGATAGTATAACCAGATTAGGGCGTGCACACAATGCTGTAATTCCACATAGTGGTAAAATACTGTCTGGGGGTGTTGATTCAAATGCTCTAAGAAAACCAAAGAAATTTTTTGGAGCAGCAAGAAATACGGAAGAAGGTGGAAGCTTATCTATTATTGCAACTGCTTTAATTGATACAGGCAGTAAAATGGATGGAGTCATTTTTGAGGAATTTAAAGGTACGGGGAATATGGAATTAGTTTTAGATCGAGAATTAAGTGATAGACGCATTTATCCTGCATTTAATATCGTTAAGTCAGGTACTCGTAAAGAAGAGCTTTTATTATCTGACCAACATTTATCAAGAATGTGGATTCTAAGAAAAATGCTAGGAGAAATGTCCACAGAACAAGCTATGCAGTTTATGACAGATAGAATGCGAAGAACCAAAACAAATCAAGAATTCTTAGATTTAATGAGTCAATAAAATGTCAAAAGAATTTTCCAGTTTAGTAAAGAAAATTAAACCTTCTTTTACCCTGCAAATGACTGCTAGAGCAGCAGAGCTTAGGTCCCAGGGTGAAGATGTAATCAATTTTGGTGTTGGAGAACCTGATTTTAATACTCCTGAGCATATAATTGAGGCTGGAAAACAAGCTATGAAGGACGGATATACAAAATATACGCCAGGATCAGGAATGTTAGAGCTTAAAGAAGCTATCCAAACAAAGCTTAATAATCTAACCGGCATAAATTATAATCCTGAAAATATCATTGTTTCAAATGGTGGAAAACAATCGCTGTCAGTTGTATGTCAAGCTTTATTTGATAAAGGTGATAAAGTTATTATTTTTTCACCGTACTGGGTCTCTTTCCCAGAATTTATTAGAATAGCTGGAGCAGAGCCTCTATTTGTAAATACTATTTCAAATGAGCAATTTGAACCAGATTTTGATGATTTAATTTCTAAAATAGACGAT
Source organism: Fidelibacterota bacterium SCGC AAA298-D23 (assembly GCA_000402655.1). Lineage (GTDB taxonomy): Bacteria > Fidelibacterota > Marinisomatia > Marinisomatales > Marinisomataceae > Marinisoma. The sequence goes on along the minus strand of AQSI01000001.1, from coordinate 142,686 downwards.
TCTGTAAAAGGAGTTATTATTAATTCACCAAGCAATCCCACTGGAGGTGTTTGGTCCGATAAAGCAATTTCAAAATTGCTAAAATTAAGTAAAGAACAAGATTGGATTGTTATATCGGATGAAACATACGAAGAACTAGTATACGATAATGAATTTAAAGCAATTGAAACTTTAGATGATTACGGTTGTGAAATCATAACTATTAGAAGTATGTCAAAAACATATGCTATGACAGGATGGCGAATTGGTTATACAACAGCAAATAAAGATATTGTTAAAGCAATGTCTAAAATTCAAGGACAAACGACTTCGTGCCCAAATGCCATTGGACAAAAAGCATCTGTTGCTGCTTTATTAGGAGATCATGAGCCTGTAAGACAAATGAAAGAAAAATTTAGAAACCGAAGAACAGTCATGTATAATGAGCTTAATGGAATTGAGAATGTTCATTGTGATATGCCAGGAGGAGCATTTTATATGTTTCCTGACTTTTCATTCTACCTAAATAAAGAAAATGAAGACGGAAAAATTTTACAAGACACTTTCGACCTTTCTGATTATATTCTCGCCGATGCCAAAGTTGTTACTGTTGCTGGCGACGGGTTTGGTGCAAGTGGTTATTTAAGATTTTCATTTGCAACAAACAAGGATACTATTATAAGTGGCATAGACAGAATAAAGAAAAGTTTAAAAAAACTAAAATGAAAAAAGATATACATTCAAAAGATTACAGATGGGTAGTATTTGAGGATAGTTCTTGTAATTATTCCTTTCTAACACGCTCAACTGTCAAAACAGATAAAACTGTTAAGTGGGAAGACGGTAATGAATACCCTCTATTCAAATTAGATATATCAGATAAATCTCATCCGTATTACACTGGTCAAAGAACACTTGTTGATACAGCTGGAAGAATTGAGAAATTCAACCGTAAGTACAACAAAAAAGATTCTTAAAGATTCTTTTTTTAATAACTTAATCATCTAATGGATATTTTATCAAAGGCTAATAGCATCGTGTCTGAATATGACAAAATTATAAAGCAGATGATGGATAATGATATTATACTTAATCAAGAAAAAATGACCTTATTATCCAGAGAAAAAAGTGCACTTGATGATTCATACCAACTTTGCAAGCAATATATTGATCTAAATAATCAACTTTCCGAACTGAACGAAATGAAAAATGATAAAGAATATGAAGAGCTAGCAAAGGAAGAATTAATTAAGGTAAATAATCAAATTGCATCTATCGAAGAAGAATTAAAAAAAATATTAATTTCAGATGATCCAAATGACAATAAAAATGCAATTATCGAAATTAGAGCAGGTACAGGGGGTGATGAAGCAGGTTTATTTGCTTCAGATTTAATGAGAATGTATTCAAGATATGCAGAAAACAATAACCTTAAAGTAAAAATTATGGATATACATGAAACTGGTGTTGGTGGATTAAAATCAGCAACTTTTAGTATTGAAGGACCTAAAGCGTACGGTGTCTATAAATATGAAGGTGGTGTACACAGAGTTCAACGAATTCCAAAAACTGAATCAGGTGGTAGAGTTCACACTTCAGCTGCTACAGTAGCTGTTTTACCAGAAGCAGAAACTGCAGAAGTAGAAATTAACGATGCAGATATAAAAGTTGATACATATAGAGCCAGCGGAGCTGGAGGACAGCATGTAAATAAAACAGAATCTGCTATACGACTAACACATATACCAACAGGATTAGTGGTTACTTGTCAGGATGAGAGCTCCCAACATAAAAATAAAGCTTCAGCCATGAAAGTTCTAAGATCAAGGCTATTTGCTCTTGAACAAGAAAAATTAAATAAAGACAGAGATGAAATGAGAAAAAGTCTTGTTTCCACCGGTGATCGTTCTGCTAAAATTAGAACATATAATTTCCCGCAAGGCAGAATCACGGATCATCGAATTAACTATACAACCCATAAATTACAAGCTACTCTTGAAGGAGAGCTAAATCACTTAATTGAACAATTAAAGCTGGCAGAAGATAGCGCCAAAATAGAATAAAACGTAAATATAATGATCCTTCTAAAAGAATATATTAAAAATAAGATTTCAGAATTAGAAGGCACAAAAGTCCAAGAGAAAAAAGCAAAGAGCAAAATTCTCATTCAGCATTATTTAAAAATTTCAAAGGCAGAATTATTTTTTAAAGATATAATTTTATCTTCAAAAGACATTAAAAATCTGGATGGAATGTTTATACAGCTTTTGCAAAATAAACCAGTTCAACATATTACTGGAGTAACTCATTTTTATAATGATAAATTTTTTACTCCTCCAGGGGTATTCATACCTCGACCCGAAACTGAATTACTAGTAGATTGTGCTGTTGAGTTCTTATCCACTAAAACTGATATTGTCAAGATTGTAGATTTTTGTACAGGGAGTGGTTGCATCTTATTAAGCATTGCAAAGAAATTCCCAAATCATGAATACGTAGGTATAGATAAATCTAAAACTGCTATTAAGACTGCAAATAAAAATAAAAAATTGCTTGGTTGTAAAAATGTAGAATTTTTCAACCACGATATTTTTATGTATAATCAACCAAAAGTTGATTTAATATTGTGTAATCCCCCCTACTTGGCTAATCATGAAATACAAAATCTTGAACAGTCAATAAAGCAGAACGAACCCATGAGCGCTTTAACCGATTTCAAGAATGGGACATCATTTTACAAATATTTAATATCAAATTTTAATAACCTCATTAAAACAAATGGTATCATGTTGTTAGAAATCCCCTTTTCATCTGTTACTAAAGATATTATATCTATAAATGAAAATTTTAATTCTAATAAATCCGTTTTATACAAAGATTTAGAAGGAAAAAATAGAGTAATTAAGATATATTAAGGGTGTATGAAAAGCGAATTTATTCATTTACACAATCATTCTGATAACAGCTTGCTTGATGGAGCTCAAAACGTTCCTTCTGTTCTTGAAACTATTACAGATCTTGGAATGGATTCTGTTGCTTTAACTGAGCATGGGAATTTATTTGGCGCAGTCTCCTTTTATAAAAAGGCAAAAGATAAAAATATTAAACCAATTATTGGTTGTGAGGTGTATGTGGCCAAAGGAAGTCGCTTTCAAAAAGATAGATCTAGCGGAATGGGACAATATAACCACCTGGTTTTGATTGCACAAAATTACCAGGGGTACAAAAATCTAATGAAAATTGTAACGCATGGTTATTTGGAGGGATTTTACTATAAGCCTCGTGTTGATACAGAGATTCTACAAAAATATAATGAAGGCATTATATGTTTATCTGCATGCTTGAAAGGAATTTTACCAGAAACATTAATTTACAATGGTTTGGAAGCCGGAAAAAAAGTTGCTGAAGAATATTCAAGTATTTTCCCCGGTAGATATTATATAGAACTTCAAAATCATGGAATTCCAGAGGAGTTGCAAAATATTCAATTAGCAACAAAGCTTGCAAAAGAAATGAACCTTCCAATTATTGCAACAAACGATGCGCATTACGCAAAAAAAGAGCATTATAAAGCACATGATGTACATATCTGTATTGGTACCGGAAAGCATTTATCAGATAAAAATAGATTAAAATATCCAGGAAATGAATTTTACTTCAAATCCCAGGACGAAATGTTTTCACTATTTAAACAATTTCCAGAAGCTTTAGAAAATACAAGAGCTCTAACTGATTCTGTAGATCTTGAAATTCCTATGGAGGACTATCACTTACCATGGTATTCCATCCCTGGAGATAAAAAATCAAAGGACATCGATGAATATTTAAAGATATTGTGTTCAAAAGGCTTAAAAATCAAATATGAGAATATTAATAGTGAGATTAATAATAGGCTTGATTATGAGTTATCAGTTATAAAAAAAATGGGATTTGCGAGCTACTTCTTAATCACTGCAGATTTCGTAGAGTATGCAAAAAAAAATAAAATACCTGTTGGTCCTGGCAGAGGTTCTGCCCCAGGGAGTATAGTATCGTACGCGCTTGGAATTACAAATATTGATCCCCTAAAACATAATTTAATTTTTGAAAGATTTTTAAACCCTGATAGAATAAGTATGCCAGATATTGACATTGATTTTTGCGTTGAAAGAAGAGGTCAGGTTATTGATTATTTAAAAAGTATATATGGTGAAGATTCGGTAACTCAAATTATTACTTTTGGTAAAATGAATGCTAGAGCAGTAATAAGAGATGTTGGAAGGGTGATGAGTTATTCATATTCTGAAGTTGATAAGATTGCAAAGATGATTCCAGAAGGACCAAAAGTAACATTGGATCAAGCATTAAAACAAAATTCAGATTTAAGAAGTGTATCACAAACCAACTACAAAGAACTAATTGACAATGCAAAAGTTCTTGAAGGTATGACGCGACATGCCTCTATTCATGCTGCTGGCGTTGTAGTAGCTCCAGGGGATTTAACTGACTTTGTCCCTCTTTATAGATCTTCACAGGGTGATGTAACAACACAGTATGATATGAAAGAGCTTGAGTCAATTGGATTATTAAAAATGGATTTTCTCGGATTGAGAAATTTGACTGTTATTGATAAGACAGTAGATTTAATAAAAAAAAGATTCGATAAAGAAATAGATATAGATAAAATTGATATGGAAGATCCAAAAGTGTACGAGCTTTTTGCAAAAGGCCTTACTGTTGGCATTTTTCAATTCGAGTCAGCTGGAATGAGAGAATTCCTAAAAAAATTAAAACCTAAAGGTATAGATGGTTTAATTGCAATGAACGCACTTTATAGACCAGGACCAATGCAAAACATTGATAGATATATTAAGCGCGCTCATGGAAAAGAAAAAGTAGAGTATGTTCACCCGTTGTTAGAAGAGGCATTGAAAGAAACATACGGGATAATAGTTTATCAAGAGCAAGTAATGCAGATTGCGAATATTATTGCTGGGTTTACATTGTCTGAAGCGGATGAAATGAGGCGAGCAATCGGGAAAAAAATTCGCTCTTTAATGGATCAAATGGCTGATAAGTTTGTAAAAGGCGCAGTCAAAAATGGTTTATCAAAAGGTAAAGCAAAGCAGATTTTTGAATTAATTGATAAGTTTGCTCAATATGGTTTTAACAAAAGTCATTCAGTGGCCTATTCATATATAGCCTATCAAACTGGGTGGCTTAAAACACACTACACTGCAGAATTTATGTCAGCTAATTTAACAAGCGAAATGAATAATACTAATAAAGTAGTTGTCCTTATTAATGAGTGTCGAAAGTTGGACATTAAGGTTCATGCTCCTGATATTAATAATTCTGGTATAAACTTTGAACCTGTAAATGATAAAGAAATTTCATTTGGTCTAAATGCTGTAAAAAATGTTGGAGTAAAAGCTTTAGAACAATTTATTGAAGTGAGAAATAAACACGGAAAATTCCAGTCGATTTTCGATTTCATTTCAAAGGTTGATCAAAGGCTTGTGAATAAAAAAGTATTAGAAAGCTTAATACTTGCAGGAGCATTTGATTCACTAAATGAAAATCGAGCACAATTATTTGAGGCAGTAGATTTGGCAATAAACTATGGGAATCAAGTAGATAAGCAAACTAATAAAAACCAAATTAATTTATTTGGAGATCAGGAAGAGCTAGTCAAAGTGCCTGATTTACCAATCATTGAAGACTGGGATAACCAGGAAAAATTGTCAAAAGAAAAAGAAGTGCTTGGAATTTATGTTTCAGGAAATCCTCTAATTAAATATGCAGATATTATAGAAGAATTAAGTAACTACGATTTCTCTGAAAAGCAAATATTAAAGGAAAATTCTATTGTAAAGATAGGAGGTGCTGTAACAAATTTTAAACTCCATTTTGATAAAAAAAACCAGCAAATGGCCTTTTTCAATTTAGATTGCTTAGGAGGACAAGCCGAAGCAATTATATTTCATGATGCTTTTGACAAGTATAAAGAAATTATTAAAGATAATAATATAGTTTTTTTAGTGGGCCACACTTCCACACAAAATGACTTTGCTGATTTAAAATTAATCGTTGATGAAGTAATCCCAATTAATCATGCTAAGAAGGTTTTAAAATTAACTGAGGTGAATATTAGGTTACCAAAAAATTCATCAAAAGATTTAATGAATGAAATTGTTGAGTTAGCTAACGGAAATAAAGGTGATCATTCTTTTGTTGTCCATATTCCCGGCGAAAATTCTCAAGAACGAACAATTGTTTCTAAGAAAATTAAGGTATCAAATAACAATCAATTTTTAGTTTTATTAAGGGATTTATTAGGGGAATCAAACGTCTGGATTGATTAAATTATAGTATATGAAAATAAACCCGCCAATTAGAATATTAATGGCAAAACCAGGGCTTGACGGTCATGACCGCGGAATTAAAGTTCTTGCAGCTGCTTATAGAGATGCCGGTATGGATGTTATTTATTTAGGGCTTCGACAAACTCCAGAAAGTGTAGTTAAAATAGCTATTCAGGAAGGTGTAGATGTAATAGCTCTTTCAATACTTTCAGGCGCTCACATGACAATTTTCTCAAGGGTGATGGATTTAATAAAAGAAAATAACCTAAGCAATATTTTAGTAACAGGTGGTGGAATTATACCAGAAGAAGATGTTGAAGAGTTAGCAAATATTGGGGTTGGAAAACTTTTTGGTCCTGGTACTCCAGTTAACGAGTCACTTAAGTATATTGAATCTTGGGTTAAAGAGCACAGAAGATGATTTCAAATATTACTAACACATTTATTAAAGCAAAAAAAGCTTTTGAAACTTCAAAGCTTACTGAATCTAAAAATCTATTAAATGAAGTTATAAAACATGATAAAGATTATTTTTCTGCCTACCTAATGCTTTATGAAATATATGATAAGATAAATTCAAAAAAGAAAAATATTGTTTATAAAGAATTGAAAAGACTAGACCCAAATTTATCAATCAAGCATAAACCTGCGGTAACATCAAATAAAAGAGTTTCTAAAAAACCTGAATTAGTCACACTTTCTCTAATCAAGCTTATGATTTCTCAAGGGAAAAAAATGCAGGCAAAGAAAAACCTTCGTTTGATAATTAGTTATTCAAAAAATAAGAGTGAGAAAAATAAAGCACAAAACATACTAGATAATTTGTAGGGGTTAAAATGAGCATTGAATATTTTCAAAGAAGACAACATATATTAATTGATAAGCTTGCAAAAGAAAATCTTGATGGAATGATTGTAACTAATTTAACACACATTAGGTATTTATGTGGTTTTACTGGATCAAGTGCAACATTATTAATTACAGCAGATCAAGTACATTTTATTACTGATGGAAGATACGTCGTACAATCAGAAAAAGAAGTAAGGGGAGCAAAAGTTATCATTGATAGCATCTCCCACTATGAGGTTATTAAAAAACAAAATCTATTAACTAGCAGTCAAAGCATAGGATTTGATGGAAATAATGTAAGTCACCAAGGTTATCAGCAATTATCAAAAGTTTTGTCTGATATAAACCTGAAAAATATTACAGGAATTATAGAAAAAATGGCCATGTTAAAGGATGAAAAAGAGTTAGAAGCAATTAGAACAGCTGTTGAGATTACAGATAAGGCGTTTGCCGAGGTATTGCCAATGGTAAAAATTGGAGTTGAAGAAAAGGTCATAGCAAATCAATTATCATTTTTATATAGAAAGTATGGAGACTCCGATTCTGATGCATTTGCTGCTATAGTTGGTACAGGGCCAAATTCAGCTAAACCTCACCATAAGCCAACAGACAGAAAAATTGGACCAGGTGAATTGATAGTTATTGATTCAGGTGCAAAATTTGCAGGATATCACGCTGATATGACTAGATCATTCGCAACAAAAGGATATTCAGATGAGCAAAAATCAATTTATGATATTGTTTTAAATGCCCAAGTTAAAAGTATAGAAGGAATAAAATCTGGAATGTCTTGTAAGTCTATTGATTCGATTGCAAGAGATCACATAGCAAATGCAGGTTATAGTAAATTTTTTGATCATGGACTAGGACATTCATTAGGGTTGGAAATTCATGAAGACCCAAGGTTTAGCAAAGTAAGTGAAGATGTTCTTGAAGAAAACTACGTAATGACTGTTGAACCGGGAATTTATGTACCAGATATTGGTGGTGTAAGAATTGAAGATGACATCATCGTTACAAAAAATGGAGCTGAAATCCTCAATAAAACTTCTAAAGAATTTCAAGTAATCTCATAATGCCTAGAAAAATTTTATTTTTTCTCGGTTTTTTCTTGGTCTCTTGTGTAGAAAACTTAGTCCATATACAAATTTTTGATAATGGAAACTTTTCAGTAAAATATAACTCAATAGGCCATAAGAATGATTTGCTTGATAGTGACTTTATACACCCTACAACTAATGATAAACATAGCTGGATAACTTCATTACGTCAAATAAATGACAGTGGTACGGAGAATATATGGGAGAAAGAAACCATTTTATCTTCACCAACTAAAACTAAATTAACTTTTACTAACACTTCGAACCTTCAATATGATATAGATGTATCCAAAAATTCATATTTTTTTTGGGATTTATATACATTTCAATCAAATATCAAAGATCTAGAAATTGATTCAAAATATCCAGAAATAGTAAACTATTTAGATATAGGTGAAGATGATTTATCGTGGTTAGTGCCTGCAAAGCGATATATTTTTTATGAAAGCATAAAAGTATTCCAAGAAAAAAATTCGATTGATAAAATTATTTTGGATAGAATAGATAATCAAATTGACACATATATCTCATATATAGAACAAAAAGATCATGAAAAAGAATTTAGCAGAAAATCTTCTGAAATATTTATTGATGCCTTGTCACCAATGAAGCGTCGAATGCCAAAAAACTTTTTTTCAGATATGACAATAATTATTGACGATTTAGAAAAAGAATTTGAAAAAAATACCAATTTAATGTTAGATGGTTTCACTTTCAGTGTTGCTATTCCAGGACATTTGAGAAATACCAATGCTACATTTATGAGTGAAAACGATAACACTATTTATTGGGAGTTTGATTTTAATGATATAGCAACTAGCCACTTCAATATGTATGCACATTCAATTGTTATTAATAACTTATCAATACAATTATTTCTACTAATAATTTTACCAGTTTTTATAGGATTTTTATGGAAGAAAAGATTAAAAAAAGAATAGATAGCTTAATATCAGAAATTAATAATCATAACCATGCTTATTATGTTTTAGATGACCCTAAGTTGTCTGATGAGGAATATGATAGTCTTTTTAGAGAACTTGAGGAGCTTGAAAAAGAATATCCTTCTTTAGTTACTGATTTATCACCAACCCAAAGAGTTGGTTATCCTGTAAGTAGTGGATTACAAAGTTATGATCATGCTGTCCCCATGCTTTCTTTATCCAATGCCATAAATGATGTAGAAATTACTGATTTTTATAAACGCATAAAAAAATGGTTAAACAACTCTGAAGTTGATTTTGTAGCAGAACCGAAAATTGATGGCTTAGGGGTTTCGCTAATATATAAAAATGGAATACTAGAAAGAGCTTTAACAAGGGGTGATGGATTTAAAGGAGAAGATATCACTCATAATGTCAAAACTATCAATGCTATTCCATTGCAGCTAAGAAAATCTGTAAAAACCCCTACTTTTATGGAAGTTAGAGGTGAAATTTTTATGAACATCTCAGATTTCAACAAATTAAATAAATCTCGAGAATTATTAGGGGAGAAACTCTTTGCAAATGCTAGGAATGCAGCAGCTGGAAGCGTAAGACAACTCGATCCTAAAATTACTGCCTCAAGAAATCTCTCAATTTTTTGTTACGAAATTGGAGGTAGTGAAGATATTGAGTTTAATAATCAAGTTGAAATGCTCGACTATTTAAAGTCAATTGGACTGCCTGTAAATCCGTTATCCAAAAAAATTACGTTAGCTAGTGAAATGATAGCATATCATCACACCCTTGAATCAAATCGTAACCATATAGATTATGAAATTGATGGCTCCGTTATAAAAGTAAATAATTACAAAAGAAGAGAGCGATTGGGGTTAAGATCACGTTCTCCAAGATGGGCTATCGCAGCAAAATTTAAAGCAAAGCAAGCAGAATCACAGATCATAGGAATTGATTTGCAAGTTGGTAGAACAGGAGTTGTTACTCCAGTAGCAAAAATTAAAGAAGTCGAATTGTCAGGTGTTATGATATCCAGTGCTACTCTTCATAATCAAGATGAAATTGATAGAAAAGATATTAGAATTAATGATTTTGTATTAATCGAAAGGTCTGGCGATGTAATTCCTAAGATTTCGCAGGTTCTAAAAAATAAAAGACCTCAAAATACACAAAAATTCTCAATTAGTGATTATAAATGGCCTGATCCTGACTGTAAAATCGAACGCATTGAAGGAGAAGCAGCATATAGATGTATAAATCCAAATTGTAAATCAAGAGTCATGGGTACACTTGAACATTTTTGTTCAAAGAATGCAATGAACATTGAAGGTATGGGTCCCCAAATTGTTAAACAATTATTTGAAGCAGATTTATTAAATAGTTTTGATGATATTTACAAAATAAAATATGAAGATTTAATTGACTTAGATCGTTTTAAGAATAAATCTGCAATGAATTTAATTGATTCAATAAATCAATCTAAAAAAACAACTTTTCCTAGATTTTTATTTGGACTTGGTATCCCAAATGTTGGTCAACATATATCCAAGATAATGGATAAATACTGTAATTCATCTTTAGAAAAATTAACTGAATTAACAGTTGAAGAAATGGTAGAGATAGATGGAATTGGTGAAACAGTTGCTATAGCTATACAAGACTATTTTAACAACAATAACAATAAAAATATTGTTGAAAGCTGTCTTCAATTAGGTATTGAGATAATACCTACTACTTATGATACCTCAAAAATGACGATGTTGAATCACAAAGTCGTTATAACTGGATCTTTTGAAAGTTTGTCACGTAGCGATCTAAAGCTTCGATTAGAAAAGTTAGGAGCTACAGTTAGCACTTCTGTTTCTTCAAAAACTAGTGTAGTTATTGTAGGAAAAAATCCAGGATCAAAATTATCAAAAGCACAAGATTTAAGTATTAAGATTGTTGAAGAGAAAGATTTATTCGAGTTTTTAAATGAAGATTAACTATGGTGAATTATATATAGTGGAATTCTCAGGAAGTATTTATAAAATAGTATCTTCAAATGAGTAAAAATCTAGCAATAAAAATCAATAAGCTTTTTAAGTCATACGATGATGTAAAAGCAGTACAAGGTATTGATTTGGAAATCAATAAAGGTGAGTTTTATGGCTTGCTAGGTCCTAATGGCGCTGGAAAATCAACTACTATTAATTCAATTACAAGTCTAGTTAAGCCATCAGATGGAGATATTGAAATTTTTGGAAAAAATATAGAAAATGACTTTAGATTTGCTAGATCACAAGTTGGAATTGCGCAACAGGAAGTTAGCACGGACTGGTTTTTCCCTCTAGAACAATTATTGTATTTTCAGGCTGGTTTTTATGGAGTATCAAGATCTCATGCAAAAGAAAGAATTGAATATTTGCTAAAAAAATTAGGTTTATCCAAACATCGAACAAAAAAAATGCGAGAGCTTTCAGGGGGAATGAAGCGAAGGTTACAAATAGCAAAAGCTTTGGTACATGACCCTGAAATCATCATTCTTGATGAACCTACTGCTGGCGTTGATGTTGAATTAAGGCATGATCTATGGCTGTATTTACAAGAACTACATAAAGACGGGAAAACAATACTGTTAACAACTCACTATATAGATGAAGCAGAGCTTTTATGCGAGAGAGTCGGGATTATAGATAAAGGAAAGTTAATTGTCGAAGACACAGTTTCTAATTTAAAAAAAATGGTCAAAAACTCTTCCATTGAAATACAATTAAAAGATAATGATAATAATGATTTAAGTTTTTTAAGTGAATATGATTATAAAATTGATAATAACTCTTTGAAAATTTTTACAGATACACCCAATCTTGAATTACCTTCAATAATTTTAAAATTTTCTGAAAAAGATATTAAAATTGAAGATATTCATATTCCTCAAACATCTTTAGAGGATGTTTTTTTAGATTTAACGGGGAGGAAAATTAATGATTAAAAATTGGGTTGGTTTTTATACTCTCTCCTCTAGAGAAATTATGCGTTTTTTCTCCGTTTGGAGACAAACTATAATTCCAGGAATAGTTACTACTTTATTATATATCTTTGTTTTTGGAGTAGCTCTAGAAAATAGAATTAGTGAGATAGGTGGTGTTTCATACAAAATATATATCTTACCAGGTTTATTAATGATGAACGTTATTACCAATGCAGTTGCAAATTCTGCCTCATCAATGTTGCAAATGAAATTACTTCAAACTCTTCCTGAGCTTTTAATTACTCCACTTTCCAGCCTTGAATTATCATTATCATTTATAATTGGAGGCGCTATAAGAGGATTTGTTAATGGAATTTTAATTCTTTTGATTTGTTGGTTAGCAGGAATGCCTATTTTAAACCTACCCCTTACACTATTTTTTATTCTTTTAGTATCATGGTCATTTTCAAGTCTGGGTCTTTTTGTTGGACAGCTATCCGATTCCTGGGATCAGCTTGCACTCATACAAAATTTTGTTATTACACCGTTTAGTTTCCTTGGGGGAATATTTTATTCCATTAAAATGCTTCCTGGTTGGGCTATGACTTTAAGTCAAGTAAATCCAATCTATTATGCAATTAGCGCATTACGAGAAGCAACGCTTGGTGTTTCAGATGCTTCATTTCTGGCAGCATCTATCTTTTTAGTCCTATTTACTATTGCAACAACACTGATCGCAGTAGTACTTATGTCAACAGGAAAAAAAATTAGGTTTTAATTTTTGTTTAATTGATTTAAAATAGGCCATGCAAAAATTAAAAAAGGCTATCCTGTTTCTAGAGGATGGCCTTTTTTTTATCGGAAAAAGTCTTGGTGAAAGTGGAGAAACTTTCGGCGAAGTTTGCTTCAATACTGGAATGACTGGGTATCAGGAAATATTAACCGATCCATCATATTCTAATCAGATGATTGCAATGAGCAGTCCACATATAGGAAATTATGGTACCAATAATAGCGATACCGAATCTGAAAGAGTTTATGCTACAGGATTTATAATTAAGAGCGAATCAATACAACCTTCAAATTGGAGGTCTGAAGAATCTCTATCATCTTTTTTAATAAAACATAATATAGTTGGTATTCAAGATATTGATACAAGAGCATTAACTATACACATAAGAAAAAAGGGTTCAATGAGAGGAATTATTTCAACAGAAGATTTTGACGTTCATAATTTGGCCAGCAAAATTAAAAATATTCCTAAAATGGAAGGTCAAGATTTAGCAATTAAAGTTGCAAGAAAGAAAAAAGTGGTTTTATCAAGCACCGATAACCCTATTTATAAAATTGCAGCTATTGATTTTGGAATGAAAAGTAATATATATGATATAATGCTAGAGCATAAAGCTGAAGTGAAAATTTTTCCAGCAAATGTTTCACATGAAGAAATACTTTCTTCCAATCCAGATGGGGTATTTTTATCAAATGGTCCAGGGGACCCTGCCGCTGTAACATATGGAATAGAAACAGTAAAAAATCTATTAGGTAAGAAACCAATATTTGGAATATGTCTTGGACATCAAATTTTGGCTTTAGCACTAGGTGCAAATACATTCAAAATGAAGTTTGGTCACAGGGGAATCAATCAGCCAGTAAAAAATTTAATTACAAACAAAGTTGAAATTACATCTCAAAATCATGGATTTGCTGTTGATGAAGATTCTCTTCCATCCAATGTAATTGTAACACATAAACATCTAAATGACGATACTGTTGCTGGTATAAGTTGTAATGATATTTCAGCATATTCAGTTCAATATCATCCTGAAGCTAGTCCAGGACCACATGATTCCAGATATGTATTCAAAGAATTTTTTAATATGATGAAGAGTAATGCCAAAACGTAAAGATATAAACACTATTTTAGTAATTGGGGCAGGACCCATTGTCATTGGACAAGGATGCGAGTTTGACTATTCAGGAACACAAGCCATTAAAGCTTTAAAAGAGGAAGGATATAGAGTTGTATTGATTAATTCAAATCCTGCAACAATTATGACAGACCCTCAATTTTCTGATAAAACTTATATTGAACCTATTTCTGCAGAATATATTGAAGCAATAATAAAAAAAGAGAAACCTGATGCTATTCTTCCTACAGTGGGAGGTCAAACTGCTTTAAATGTTGCAATGAAGTTAGATGAAGAAGGCATTCTTAAAAAGTATAATGTAGAACTCATTGGCGCTAACAGAAAAGCTATTGAAACTGCTGAAAGTAGAGAAATGTTCAAAAGCGCCATGCAAGAAATTGGTCTTGATTTACCATACGGATATACTGTTAAATCACTAGATGAGGCGAAAAATTTATTAGGTAAAATTTCTTTACCTGCGATTATCAGACCGTCTTTTACATTAGGTGGTTCAGGTGGCTCAGTTGCTTATAATGAAGATGAATTTGAAGCATCAGTAAACAAAGGATTAAAAGAAAGCCCAACAGGACAGGTGCTTGTTGAAGAATACTTAAATGGTTGGAAAGAATATGAACTAGAACTTATAAGAGACTTAAATGATAACGTTATCATAATTTGCTCAATTGAAAATATTGATCCGATGGGTATTCATACTGGTGACTCTATTACAATAGCTCCTGCCATGACATTAAGTGATAAAGAGTTTCAAGAAATGCGAAATGCAGCAATCAAATGTATTAGAAAAATAGGAGTTGATACCGGAGGTTCAAATGTTCAATTCGCGGTAAATCCAGTTGATGGAAGAATGGTCATAATTGAAATGAACCCAAGAGTAAGCAGGTCTTCAGCTTTAGCATCGAAAGCTACAGGATTCCCTATAGCAAAAATTGCAGCTAAACTAGCAGTCGGATTTTCTTTAGATGAATTAAAAAATGATATCACAAATAGAACATTAGCAGCTTTTGAACCAACAATAGATTATATC
Organism: Fidelibacterota bacterium SCGC AAA298-D23; assembly: GCA_000402655.1. GTDB lineage: Bacteria > Fidelibacterota > Marinisomatia > Marinisomatales > Marinisomataceae > Marinisoma. The sequence continues at coordinate 127,565 of AQSI01000001.1, read as the reverse complement.
GTTATAAAGTTACCAAGGTTTGATTTTGAAAAATTTTCATCCGCTTCTGGCAAACTTGGTGTTCAAATGCAGTCTGTTGGTGAAGCAATGGCAATTGGAAGAACATTTAGAGAATCATTTCAAAAAGCTTTTCGTTCTTTAGAGCTCAATTTGCCAGGATTTGAAACAAAAGATCCAAGAGAAGAAGATCTAGATATTAAAAGATTTAGAGAACTAGATATAAAATCTTTAAATGATGGAAGTGCATTTAGAATGCTTAAGGTAAAAGAAGCTATAAAGCAGGAATATTCAATTGAAGAAATTCACAAAAATACTGGTATAGATCCATGGTTCTTAACCGAGATTCAAGAAATAGTAAACATTGAGAAAAATTATTCTTCAATAGACAACTTAGAATTCTTAAAAAAGAATGGATTTTCAGATTTACAAATAGCTCGACTGAATAATTTGTCAGAAGACAAAGTGCAACAAATGAGAATTGACCAAGGAATTACGCCAGTTTATAAATTAGTAGATACATGTGCTGGAGAGTTTGAAGCAGAAACTCCTTATTCATATTCTACTTATGAATCAGTTAATGATCTGCAACCCCTTGAAGGGAAAAAAATTATGATTTTAGGAGGTGGACCAAATAGAATTGGTCAAGGTATTGAATTCGATTATTGCTGTGTACAGGCGGTATTTGGTTTAAGGGATGCTGGCTATAAATCAATAATGGTTAATTGCAATCCAGAAACTGTTTCAACCGATTTTGATTTGGCTGACAGACTTTATTTTGAACCGATAACATTTGAAGATATTATGAATATTATCAATTTTGAAAAGCCAGATGGTGTATTAGTACAATTTGGTGGGCAAACACCTTTAAAAATTGCTAATCAGCTCGCTTCTGCAGGAGTTAAAATATATGGTACATCATCTGAAAGTATTAATCTTGCTGAGAATAGAGAAGAGTTCACCAAAGTAATTGATAAACTAAAAATCTTAACCCCTGAATATTGTATAGCCAAAAATTATGATGACATTTATAGTTATGCTGAAACTGCTAAATTTCCTGTACTTGTTCGACCGAGCTTTGTGTTAGGTGGTAGGGCAATGCAAATTGTGTACTCCAAAGAACAATTAGTGGATTATGTTTTTAGATCAGCTGAAGCAACAAATGATCACCCAATTTTAATTGATCAATTTATAGAAAATGCCTTCGAGTTTGATGTAGATGCACTTTGCGATGGCCAAGAAGTTTTCATTGGCGGTATTATGCAGCACATTGAAGAAGCAGGGGTCCATTCTGGTGACTCTTCATGTGTAATTCCCCCATACGAAGTAAGTGATGCAGTAAAAAAAGAAATTGAAACTATTACGGCCAAATTAGCACTTGAGCTTCAAGTAGTAGGTCTGATAAATCTTCAATTTGCAGTAAAAGATGACAAAGTATATGTTTTAGAGGTTAACCCAAGATCGAGTAGAACAGTTCCATTTGTCAGTAAATATACTAACGTTCCTTTGGCAAATATAGCTGCACAAATTTCTGTTGGTAAATCATTAAATGATTTCAAATTACAAAAAAATAATTTTGAACATTACGCTGTAAAGAAAGCAGTCTTACCATTCAAAAAGTTTAAAGATGAAAAAGTCTTTTTAGGCCCTGAAATGAAATCTACTGGTGAGGTAATGGGTATTGATATGAGCACTGGAAGTGCTTTCTTAAAAGCAATGAAGTCAGATGGGTATAATGTTCCAAAACAAGGAACGGCTTTTTTATCTGTAAATAAAACAGATAGAGAAGGTCTTGTTACAATAGCAAAAAGTCTAATGGGTTTAGGGTTTAGTCTAGTCGCTACCAAGGGTACGTGTAAATTTCTCAATGAACATGGTATTATTTGCGATGAAATGTTTAAAGTTGGTGAAGGAAGACCAAACGTTGTTGACGAAATTCTAAATGATAATATTCAACTAGTTATCAATACGCCGGAAGGACCACAATCACGATTTGATGAAGAAGCGATTGGAAAAACGTCAGTGATGAAAAATATTTTAACTATTACTACACTTTCAGGCGCGAGAGCTGCCATTGACTCCATGAAACATTTAAACAAAATTAGTGTAAGAGCACTTCAAGAATACTTTAAATAGAATTTTTACTCTTTGTAAGAATTTATATCAGGACATACACAGAAAAAATTTCTATCCCCAAATGCATTATCTATCCTAGAAACATATGGCCAAAATTTATTCTCTTTGTTCCATTGAGTAGGGAAAACAGCGTTTTCTTTTGAATAAGGATGATTCCAATCATCACAAATATCGTGTACGGTATGAGGTGCATTAACTAAAACGTTATCATTTTGAGGCATTTTACCAGATTCTATTTCAACAATTTCTTTTTTAATTGCAATCATAGCATTACAAAATTTATCAAGCTCAGGTTTTGTTTCGCTCTCAGTGGGTTCAATCATTAGTGTACCTGGAATGGGCCATGACATAGTAGGAGCATGAAACCCATAATCAATTAATCTTTTGGCAATATCTTCGTTGGTAATATTAGCAGTGGATTTAAATGATCTACAATCAACAATGAACTCATGCGCATTTAAGCCACTTTTACCTCTATATAAAATGCTATAATCATTTTCTAGCCTCTTTGCCATGTAGTTGGCAGATAAAATTGCAACTTGAGATGCTTTTAGCAAACCATTTGCTGCCATCAATTTCATATAGATATAAGAAATTAATAGAATACTTGCACTACCAAAAGGTGAAGATGATACCGAATAGGAAAAATCTTCATCAGTAAAACTATGTTTTGGAAGATGTGGCTTTAATTTTTCATTAACGCAAATTGGACCCATACCTGGACCACCACCACCATGTGGTATACAAAAAGTTTTATGAAGATTTATATGCATAACGTCAGCTCCAAACTTTCCAGGTTTACATACACCAACCATAGCGTTCAAGTTGGCTCCATCCATGTATACTAAGCCGCCATTTTCATGAATTAAGTTACATATTTCATCAATGTTATGTTCAAATACTCCATGTGTTGAAGGATAAGTCACCATTAAAGATGATAGTTGATTGCCAGCTTCATTAACTTTTTTACTCAAATCTTCATAATCTATATTTCCATGATCATCACATTTTACTATTACAACTTTAAGTCCTGCCATTATTGCGCTAGCTGGATTTGTACCATGAGCTGATTCAGGGATTAAACATATATTTCTTTTTGAATTATTTGCTTTGTGATATTCTCTAATACTCAGTAAACCAGCATATTCTCCTTGAGCACCAGAATTTGGTTGAAATGATACAGCATCAAATCCAGTAACTTTGTATAACATTTCTTCTAGCTCATTAATGATTTTTTCATAACCTTTAGCTTGATTTAATGGAGCAAAAGGGTGAATAGAATTGAATTCTGGCCAACTAATTGGAATCATTTCAACAGTTGCATTCAGCTTCATCGTACAAGATCCTAAAGGAATCATACTGTAGTTTAAGGAAAGATCTCTTTTTTCTAATTTATTAATATACCTAAGCATTTCTGTTTCAGAATTAATGCTTTGAAAAATAGAGTGAGTTAAAATATCACCCTTCCTATTTGGTTTAAAAATATCATAAGTATTTTGAGAATCATTACTTACATCAAATAAATTTGCAAGCACCTCAACTTCATTATAATCTGTCTTCTCATCTAAAGAAATGCCGACAAGCCCATTCTCATGATACATTAAATTAAAATTATGCTTTAACGCCTTTTCTTTTAAACTTTCAATACTCATATTTGATAATTGTATTACTACTGTATCAAAAAATGAATTATCATTAGTTACAATCTCATGACCTAATTTTGAAATTTTATTGGCAAGTTCTTTTGTATGACTATGAATTCTCTTAGCAATATTTTTTAAATCATCAGGACCATGAAACAATGCATACATTCCTGAAATGATAGCAAGCAAGACTTGAGCTGTACAGATATTTGAAGTTGCTTTTTCTCTTCGTATATGCTGTTCCCTAGTCTGTAGCGTAAGTCTGTAAGCTTGATTACCTCTACGATCTTGTGATACACCAACAATTCTTCCAGGAATATCTCTTTTAAATTCTTCGCTTGTAGACATAAACGCAGCATGAGGTCCTCCGTACCCAAGTGGAACACCAAAACGTTGACTGTTTCCAACAGCAATATCTGCTCCTAAATTACCAGGAGCTTCAAAAAGCTGTAGGCACATCAAATCACTCGCAAAGATAACTTTACAATTTGAATTGCGAGCATCAGACACAACGCGTTTGTAATCATTTTCCGATGCAATGTGTCCATATTTATTTGGATATTGGACAATACATCCAAAAGCATTGGTAAAATCGAAATTTTTAAAGTCTGTTACAATGATTTCAATATTTAATGGTTCAGCTCTTGAAATAATTACATCTATGGTTTGTTGAAAACACTCTTTATCAACTAAAAATTGTGTCTTTTCAGATTTATTTTTACGATAAAGCATTAACATTGCTTCACTTGCTGCAGTCCCCTCATCTAATAAGGAAGCATTAGCAATTGGTAAAGCGGTGATTTGTGTAATCATCGTTTGATAATTTAATAAAGCTTCTAACCTGCCTTGTGAAATTTCAGGTTGATAGGGAGTATACTGTGTATACCATCCTGGATTTTCAAGAATATTTCTTAAAATAACGTTAGGAGTAATTGTATCATAATAACCTTGACCAATTAAAGATCTATGAACTTTATTATTTCTACCAATCTTTTTAACGTGATTTAAAATATCATTTTCTGAAAATACCTCGTTACCAACAGACATGTCATCTATATCTAAAATATTTTTAGGCACAATTTTTTCAAGAAGATCATTGAGTGAGCTACAACCAAGATATTGCAACATTTCATCAATTTCCCTCTTTGAAGGACCAATATGTTTTTTATGAAATTCAGACATAATTATGAGATTTCCCCAAAATAGTACCCCCGGAAGGACTCGAACCTACAACCAAGGGCTTAAAAGGCCCCTGCTCTACCATTGAGCTACGGAGGCAAAACTAGGCTAAAATATAACCTATAAAATTTAAATTAATACTCATAAAAAGTCATTTTTTAAAATTTTTTTCAAATTTGAAATAAAAAATATTGACCATTTGAAAAATTTATTATTAGTTTGCATAAGTCTAAAATTAGATTATTGTACGCAAATACAAGCAATCGAAAAGGCTCTGGGGTTGGCGCTACAGAGCCTTTTTTGTTTCCAAAATGTATTGTATTTTCAGTTTTATTTGACAATTGGGGGCGACCGGTTTCGACATTTTAGAATGAAATCTTAGATTGCATGTAGAGCTTAGTAACTCTTAAAACTTCTAACCTATATTAAGTGCCGATAATGGCCAAATGGCTTTTGCTTAATTGTTAAAGCCCATCACCAGTAGACGTTTCTCATCGTTCGCTGAATGGTGTCATAAAAATGAGATAGCCTATTTTTCTGCTTCGGTTAAATAAGTGAAACTTTTGAAGATTGCTATATATCTGTTTGTTCTTGTACAGGTATTTAGTGAAATATGATCAAGAAACTAAACATGTAGATGTCTAATTTTTCTCTACTTTGGACGGGAGTTCGAATCTCCCCGCCTCCACTTTATATTAAATTTTATCAGGAAAATCTGATATAATACCATCAACTTTTAAGTTTTTCATAAGATTAATATCATCTACGTTATTAACTGTCCATGTATAAATTTTAAAACCGTTATTTTTTATTTTTTTAACAGAAATATCATTTAGAAGTGCGTAATTAGGATGTATAGCTTGAGCATCGATTTTTTTGCCAAATTCAATAGCTTCATTAATACATACGGATCTACCAACAAGAACTCCAACAGGAATATTTTTATCAATTAATCTAAGTTGCTCAAGCTCAAGCCAGTTAAAACTTGAAACAATAAAGTTTTCTAAACCCCAAGAAGTATTTTTAACGAAGGATTGAATAATTTTGGATGTAGCTCCTGCAGTATTCGATCCTTTCAACTCTATATTTATAAAAATTGGCTCTTCAATTTTTGTTAAGACATATTCCAATGTTGGAATTTTATATTTACCTAAAACCAAAAATTGTTCAAGTTCTTTAATAGTTAAACTTTCAATTGAACCTGATTCCCCAGTTAATTTTTTTAGATCTTCATCATGAAATAATACTAATTCACCGCTTGCGCACTTAAAAACATCTATTTCAATTCCGTCAACATTCAACTCAATTGCCTTGCTTATAGATTCGTAAGTATTTTCTGCAACATATCCTTTTGCTCCTCTGTGCCCAATACTTAATGTGTTATGATTCGAACATGAATTCATTACCATAAAAGATAAAACAAATAGATAAAAATAAATTATTTTTTTAGTAATAATATTTTAACCCTAATTAGAATTTTTTATTTCTGTGGCTGCGCGTAAGCCTGAAAAAAGGGCGCCTTGCATCCATCCTCGATCATTTGATGCATGCTCTCCAGCAAAATGAATGCGACCCTCTATTTGTGCTATGCTTTCATTTAAAGTTTCATTTTGAGATGTAGTAGGTGATGCCCAAGCACCTTTTGACCATTCATCAAGCACCCAAGATTTTGATACTCCTTTATCAAAATTATTTATTGATCCTTCAAAAATATTTTCCCATCTATTTAGAACAGCATTGTTTCGTTCATCTTGATTTAGTGTATCCATATCTTCTGCAGCTGACCATCGAAGATATGACATTAAGATACCAGTATTACCTGTCATATCCCATGATGGTTGCCAAATCTCTTCAGGTAGATCAGTATTTCCCCATCCATTTAATGACTCATTCTCCCAAAATCTATTACTAAACTGAATATATATCCTAGTTGCCGGAGCATATCTAAATCCACCATTCATTGCTGTTTGTTTTTCTGATGAAAGTGCAGGACTAAAATTTATTTTATTTAATACTGATAATGGAACTGTACATAAAACTCTATCTGCTTGAAATTGATTCCCACCTGCATTAACGATTACATTATCACTGTTTTGAGTGATAGATGTAACTGCATGACTTAAATATATTTTATTTGAAAGTTCACTAGAATTTGCAAATGCATTTGTGAGCTGATCTGAACCTCCACGAATTTTAAGATAATTTTTTCGCATAGTAGAACCATATGACGTATTTAGATAAGTATTATTATCAATTATTGTTCTACTTCCATTCGAAAAATCTACGTAGTTGCCACTTGTGGCATAGAAAGGGTCTAATGTAAGATTAAAGTGGTTCGCATAAGCTATAGTTAGATTATGGCTGGGTTTAATTCTTGCAGCACCCCCTTCAACGTAATGATTATTTGAAAAAGGGGACCTTATTGTTAAAACTCGACCTCCAATTCTGTCTCTGGACTCTAATATAGTTACATCATGGCCAGCAATTGTCAGTTCGTACCCAGCTACTAGTCCGGATATTCCTGCCCCAATGATAATAACTTTTTTACTATTATTATCTGATTCATCTGAAGAATTTGATTCAGTATCACTGTCTAACATATCGTTATCTTCACACGAAACGATGTAGGACGCACCTAACGATAATATTATACTTTTTTTGATAAAATCACGTCTTGACAAATCAGACATTATTACATTCTTTCAGGTGCACTTATCCCAAGAATTGATAATCCATTTGTTAAAATGATTTTTGTTGCTTCGCATAATTTTTTCCTAGCTGAAGATAAACCGGTATTTTGTGGATTAATCACTTTATGGTTACCATAAAACTTGTGATATGCTGAAGCAACTTCTTCTAAATAAGTTGCAATTTTTCTTGGTTCTAGCGAATGGCTAACTTGTTCCATTTTACTTGGGAATTCTGATAACAACTTTGCTAAAGCAATTTCATCTTTTTCCTTCAATTGCGAGTAATCAATTTTACTATCCAAGGGAATTTCTTTATCATATCTTTTTAATAGATTTGAAATTCTTGCATTAGCGTATTGTAGATAATAGACAGGATTTTTTTCAGATTCATCTTTTGCAAGATCTAAATCAAAATCAAGGTGACTGTTTGCACCTCTCATGATAAAAAAATATCTTATAATATCTGAGCTAAGTTCATCTTTAAGTTCATCAAGAGTTATAAAGTTAGCTTTTCTTGTGGACATTTTTACAATTTCTCCACTTTTTTTAATTGTTACAAACTGATGAATGACTACTTTTATATGGTCGGTTTTTTTATCCAAGCATTTTAAACCTAAAATTACATCCGGATACGTATCAATGTGATCAGCACCGAAAATATCTACAATTAGATCGAAACCCCTATCAACCTTATCTGCATGATATGCTATATCAGGCAATCTATATGTTGGTTCTCCTGAACTTTTTACCAACACTTTATCTTCTTCTTTGTTTAGGCTAGACGTTTTAAACCATACTGCGCCATCTTTTTCATAAGAAAGATTTTTTTCTTTTAATATTTTGAGAACATCTTCAATTGCACCGTTTTTATAAAAAGTTCCTTCTTTAGTAAAAACATCAAATTTAATGCCAATGCTATCTAGTGTATTTTTAATGTTTGCAAAGATTTCTTTTTCTGTAAAATCTCTAAAAATTGGATTATCAGATTCTAAATCTTTTCCATGCTTGTTAATAATTTTTTCAGCAATTTCATCTAAATATGACCCAATGTATCCATTCTCAGGCATCCCTACTTTTTTACCAATCTGCTGAGCATATTTAGCGTAGCAAGATTCCGCAAGTACTCTCATTTGTTTTCCAGCATCATTATAGTAGTATTCTCTTGTAACATCATATCCATTCCAGGTTAATATATTAGAAACCATATCACCAAGAATTGCTTGTCTTCCATGACCAACAGTAAGAGGTCCAGTAGGGTTGCTGCTTACAAATTCTACATTGGCTGATTGATTTAATTTTTTCTTCTTACCAAAATTTTCTGATTCATCAATAATTTGCTTTAAAATTTCAAGATAGTAATCATTAGAAATATGAAAGTTAACAAAGCCAGGTTGAGAGGAACTTAAGGTGAAAACATTTTCTGATATGTTTGGATGATTAGCAATACTTTTTGCAATTTCTATCGGTGCCTTTTTCAATATCTTTGCTAGCTTAAGTGCAATATTAGAAGAATAATCTCCAAACCCTTCTTGATTGTTAACATTTATACTCCAATCAGAAAACTCAACTTTATTTTGATCAAGATAGTCCTGCAAAAAATCATCCATAAGTTTATTAAGCTTCATACTTTTACAACCTTAGCATCAAACCAAATTCTTTCCAAATCATAGTAAGATCGCATTTCATCAAAGAAAATGTGCACTACTATATCAACATAATCTAAAATAATCCATGTACCATTTTCATATCCTTCAGTTTTCCAGGGATTTTCTGAAATATTTTCTTTTATATTATCTGCAATGGCTTTGACTTGAATAAGATTTGAAGCTGAGCACACAACAAAATATTCTGAAAGAGAGGTGATCTTTGAAACATCTAGCGCAACGATATTCTCCGCTTTTTTGTCGTCTGCCAATGAAATAATTTTTTTAAGTAACGATTTTGAGCTCATTGATTCAAGTTAAGAAACTCTTGATAGTCTTTACCAATAATAATTTGAATATCTTCATCAGGATTTACTGTTGAATTAAACTGTACATTCCCAGCATTAATATTAGTTCCTAAAATAGTAAGTATATTATCAACATTAGGATTATCCTTGTTTAAAATGATTATAGTCGTCATTTCATAGTTAAAGTTATCCGCATTTTCAATTCTGGTAACCTGCAATCCATATTTACTTGTAAATATGTTTCCATAAGAATTACCAACTCCACTAACACCACAACCATTTAAGACTGCAATTCGCAAAGTTTGGGAAGAATAATTTTCGAATAATTTTATTTTACTCCTTAATTCTGAATTATTTATTTGACTTAAATTTTTTGCTGGTGATTCTTGTCTCAGATATGCATTGAATGACAAGGCAAATCCCAAAATAATAAAAGCCAAAAAACTGATAACTATATTTAGAAAGTGTTTCAATCTTCAAGTTCTTTCAGCTGGTCGGCTGTATTTATCCCAATTACTTCACCAGAATTTGCAATTTTAATAGCCTTTATTTGCATATTTGATTGTTGCGCTAATCCAATTGCATCAGTTAGATAGTATTCCTTGGAGGCATTATTTGTTTTAATATTATCTAAAATTTTAAAAACTTCTTCTGTTTTGAATATATATATACCTGGATTCCACTCTTTAATTTTTTTCTCATTGTTATTACAATCTTTTTCTTCGATAATTTTTAACAGGTTTCCTTTTTTATCTCTTATAATTCGTCCGTATCCAGTAGGGTCATCAATTTCTGCAGTAATTAAAGTTAAGTCACGATTATTAATAATATGATTATCAACAACTGGTAGAAGAGTCGACGCTTTAATATTTGGAACATCACCATATAAAATTAACATATGCCCCTTTTTATTTTTTAAAAGTTTTTTTGTTTGCAACACTGCATGCCCTGTACCAAGCTGCTCTTCTTGGATAGCATACTTAAGATTTATCCTGCTTTCAGTATGTTTAATAACTCGCTCTTTTTTATATCCTACTACTAATATTGTTTCTTTAGGTTTTAGAAGCTCACTTTCATCAATTACATAGTCTATGAGAGTCTTACCTTGTAATTTGTGTAACACTTTTGGTAAATCTGAATTCATTCTAGTACCTTTGCCAGCTGCTAAAATTATAACTCTCAATTCTTTATTCATTTATTTCCTCACCTAAAAAAGGTATGTTTCTTTTTCTAATGATTCCACCCCCAATACAAATGCCGTCTTCATTATATAAAACAATCGACTGACCATTAGTTATTGCTTTAATCTTATTATCAAATTTAATATAACATTTGTCTTCATTGGATGATAATATTTGGCAAGAATGATCTTCATCTCTATATCTAACTTTTGCATTACATTTAAACGGTAATAATTTTGAGATATCTCTACTCCAATACATGTTATCAGCCAATAATTGATCAGAAAATAAAGCTGGGTGAGTACCCCCTTGAGCTACATAAACGATATTTTTATTAATATCTTTATTCACCACATACCAAGGTTTATCGAACGCAGAATTTCTAGCTCCAATTCCTAACCCTTTTCGTTGACCAACAGTAAAGTACATATGTCCATCATGATGACCAATTTCTTCACCATCAACTGTAATAATTTTACCTTTTTTTGTTTTTAAAAAGTGACAAACAAAATCATTATATTTTCGATCTCCAATAAAGCATATACCTGTGCTATCTTTTTTAGAAGCATTAACTAGATTATTTTCTTCAGCAATTTTTCTGATATCTTTCTTAAGTAAACTCCCTAAAGGAAACTCGATGTTATGTAATAGTGAACTTTTTAATTGATATAAAAAATAGGATTGATCTTTTGTTCTGTCAGATGCCTTACTTATAAAAAAATTATCATTTTCCTTTACAATTTTCGCATAATGTCCTGAGGCAATTTTTGTTGCTCCTATTTGTTTAGCATATTTTTGAAAAACGTCAAATTTAATTTCTTTATTACATAAAACATCTGGATTAGGAGTAAATCCATTTTTATGGTCATCAAGAAATTGTGAAAAAACACGATCTTTGTATTCTTTTGTGTAATTTATCTTTTTTAAAGGAATATTTAATTGATTGCATACACTTACTGCATCAGCATAATCATCTTCCGCATTGCAAATAGCATTTTTATCATCCCAATTCTTCATAAAGATACCATATACTTCAAAACCTTTTTTTTGAAGCAAAATAGCAGCAACAGAACTATCAACCCCGCCGCTCATCCCGAGAACTATTTTTTCTTTTTTCATTTTATTTACATAACTATCTTAATAAAAAAAATTATGACTTCAAATCAATCACATAAAGCAATCGTTTTTGGATCAATTAGCATCGATAAAATTGTTAATAAATATGGTGCATTTTCTAACGTTCTTGGTGGATCGGCCGCCTATGCACTATTAGCTAATAAAAAAAATACCTGCGAACTAGTTGGAGTTGTTGGTGACGACTTTGAAAAAAAGCATTTTAATTTACTTTCTGAGCATTCAATAACAACGAACTCATTAACACAGCTAGATGGAAATACATTTTGTTGGGGAGGTGAGTATAAAGATGATTTCTCATCAAGAAAAACTTTATATGTTGACCCAGGCGTTTCTGAATCTTATATACCTGATTTGTCCAAACACTCTAAAAATTGTCCATTTCTTTTGTTGGGGAATACTGCACCACATCTACAAACTGAGCTTTTAAATCAAATGCAAAGTAAGCCATTTGTATTGTTAGATACTTTTAAGCTCTATATAAATATTGCAAATAAAGAACTTAAAGCTTTAATAGAGCGAGTAGACTTGTTTTGTATAAACTTTAATGAAGCACGCGCTCTGTCTGGCATGGCCGATGCAGATATTAAAGAAATGTCAAAAGCAATTTTAGATCTTGGGCCAAAAAGTTTAATTATAAAGGATGGGGAAAATGGGTCCTATTTCTTTGACAAACAAAATAATTTCTCCGTTCAAGCATTCCCTGTAGATAAAGTTATTGATACAACTGGAGCAGGTGATGCTTATATTGGTGGGGTCCTTATGGGAAAAATGAATGGTAAAAATATATTAGATTCCATGAAAGTAGGTGCCGTCACAGCGTCTTTTTGTATTGAAGGTATAGGCATAGATGGTCTTCTCAAAATAAATGATGCAGAATTTTTGAAAAGGCTTAAATGGATGAATGACCATACTTCTTGAAAACTCATTATAATAACACTAACTTGCTTTTTAAACATAAGGAGAACTACAAGCATGAATTATTTTAGAAATTTTATAGCTCTAGCAATATTAGCCACAACGTTATTTGCTGGTCAAGCATTAGAGTCTGCTAAAATTAGAATTAAAGATAAAGAATGGGGAGAAGCAGAAAAATATTTATTAGAAGCGTTAAATCATCCAAAAGATAAATGGGAAGCAGCATTTCATCTCGGTGATAAAATATTTCCTAGAAAACAAGATTGGGCATCTGTAAAAAAATATATGGATATTGCACAAACTGCTCCTAGTGGATTAAAAATTCGTCCAACTAGAAACGATAAAAGAGTACCTATTCAGCAAGCGATAACTGCATCTGTCACAAAAAGCTATAATTTGATATATTATAAAGCATCAGGATTCCTCTCTTTACTCAATAGAGCTACAAGTGCTGAGCAAAGAGATGCTCTCGTTGATCAAGCCATTCAAACTTCATTAAATGCTAAAGAATTAGACCCTTCACAGCCGGGAGCATATGCTCTTGCTGCATTATATTCTTCAGTTAAAGGAGATAAAGAGAATACCATTAAGTATCTTGATATGGGTTTAGCCCTTGATGACATTCCTGATGAAACAAAAATTGCACTACTTGTTAGTGCTGGACAAAGTGTTGTTAGATTGGGCGAATTTGATAAAGGATTAGAATATTATGAACAAGCGCTTGCAATGGAGCCTTTAGAACCAACAGCTCTGAAGAGTCTAGGAGCTTTATATCTTGCTCAAGATAAATTTGATGCAGCATTAAAAAATTTAGATTTAGCTATTGAGAATACTTCAGAAGACCAAGAGTTGGTAGACCTATTTTTTAATAGAGGTCTTGTTTATTTAAAAATGGATAATTTTGAAGAAGCAGAATACAACTTTGAAGAAGCATATTTCTTAGCTCCTGATGATGTTGAAGCATTATTAGGTCTAGCAAAGGCGCTTGAACAGGCAGAAAGATGGAGAAAATCAAGAAATTACTATATGGAATTGATTGACAAAGATCCAAATGATCCACAGTATTACTACGGAGTTTATAGAACTTACTTTGGAGAGGGCCGTCTTGAGGATGCTCAAGAATATTTAAATAAAGCTACTGCTCTTAGAGGAAATTAATATAAAATTACTCCAAGATTTTCTTGGTAGAAAATCTTAACTGATTCTTCAAGAATTACAGCCAATGCCCTATATGCATTTGCATTGTCTCTAAATCCAGCAAATGGAGTAGCAACATCAATTCCATTAATTTTCCCACCGTTAGAACTTCCATATTGCGCGATTGTGTATCCACCTGAGCTATAATCAGTGCTGCCAATTGTTGGATTATCTAAAGTAGGTACAGCTTCAAAACTATAAGTGACATCGTTGCTGGTATAGCTTCTACCTACTATAAGTGTTCCAAGACTATTATATCCTCTTATTACTTCGGAAAAAGAAGAAGTTGAAATATCAGCTATTTGCGACACGCTGGATTGGGCACTATAACTATTTAGCTGTAGGTTTGTTAAATCCAAATCTGAGGCTGAAAGTAAATACCCGAGTTCTACTTTTTGATTAGAATGATTATGTTCAACTAGATTTAATAAAATACCCGCATCAAAGTATGCTTCAACTGAATCAATAGCAGTTTGTAAAAAGCTATGATAGGTACCATAGGATAAATTTGCATAAGAATTACCTTGTGCACCATCCATTTGATTTAGGTCAGGATCCAATTTACTTCTGCTAATATTATTATAAATGATATGAGGGTACAATCCATTTGAATTAGCGTTGAAAAAATATGCAAATTGTTCTGCAACTTTTCTTGTATTTTCAGCTCTTGCTGAAGATCCGGTTCTGTCGGGAAAAGTAGAAGGAACAAGGGTACCATCATGCGGAACTGTAATAATTATTGGCATATTACCAACTCTGTATGAAATATAGCCCTGGCTATCAGTAATAATATCTCCAGGAGTATATTTCACTTCAGGGGTAGGAAGGACAGATTGGGTTGCTCTTCCAGACTCTCCACATCCAATGAATAAAAATAAAAATAATAATATAATTTTAGTACGTAATTCCATCTGATATTTCTCCGTTTCCTCTCCAGTCAACTCCGGTAGTAAATTGACCGTCTTTGTACATTATACCATGTGCTCTTGCTAGGTAATAAATTCCATTTTCTACATTTCCATCTTCAAATCTGTGATTTAAATTTTTTAGTTCATCTATTTGTTTAGTGCTTAAGGATGGCAAAAATTCATTGGATTTGGTATTCATGTTATTTACTCCCTCATATCGAATAACATCTGGAATCCATTGAGAGTGAGTTCTACCTAAATTTATAGCTTCCTGCACATTTAATTTATGATCTACAACACTTATTATAACTTGTAAAACAGTAGTAATTATTCTTGAACCACCTGCAGCTCCTATTGTCATTAATGATTCTCCTTCTGGATTAAGAACAATTGTAGGTGACATTGAGCTCAAGGGTCTTTTAGCAGGCTTAATTGAATTAGCTTCATAACCAATTAATCCAAATGCATTTTGAGATCCTGGTGATGAAGCAAAATCATCCATCTCATTATTTAAAAGAAAACCTGCACCATCGACTATTTTTTTATTCCCAAACGAAAGATTGATTGTAGTTGTTATACCAACAGTATTACCAAATTTATCCATTGCCGAATAATGAGTAGTTTCCATTGATTCAGATGTTGTACTTCCAGCTGCAATTTCTGAGCTTGGAGTAGCTTTGTCCATTGAAATCAACCCTAATCTTTTTTTAGCATAGTCCTTAGAAATTAACATTGGAACGGGACTAGGATAAAAATCAGGATCTCCTAAATGAATTGCTCTGTCTGCATAAGCTAATCTTTGAATCTCTGTTAACATGTGAACAAATTCTGTAGAGTTTCTTTTCATTGCTTGTACTTCAAAATTTTCGAGCATATTTAGCATCTGAATAATTAGAGGACCTCCAGAGCTTGGTGGACCCATAGATATAATTGTGTGTCCTCGATAGTTTCCAACTATCGGCTCTCTATAAACCGAATTATATTCTTTTAAATCATCATGGGATATCAAACCATTGTTCAATTTCATTTCATTAACAATTAAGTCTGCGGTTTTACCTTCATAAAATCCGTCTCTACCATTTAATGCGATTCTTTTTAAAGTTTCTGCTAAATCTTTTTGAACAATTACATCACCTTCATTCCATTGGTTTAATTCCCTCATCTTTTTGATATATTCTTCTTCTGGAATAGTTCCGTTAGAAACATCTTCTTGTAATTGTCGCATTTCTAAAGAATAGTCTTTTATAAAAACTTCAGTAGATCCTTTATCTTCTAGGAAAAGATGTTTATAAAAATCGAATCCGAAAGCTGAACTCTTATTAATTGCGTGACCATTTTCTGCATATTCAATTGCATAAGATAAAATTTCATTGAGTGTAAAATTTCCCGAACCATAATCATTAAAAATTTTTATCAATCCATCAACAGTACCAGGAACACCTGATGATTTGTGTGATAACAGTGCTAGATTTCTACTATAATTACCATTTTCATCAAGAAACATTGTTTCATATGAAAGCGTAGGTGCTTTTTCGCGAAAATCGAGTGTAACTATTTCGCCGTTGGCAGTTCTGGCAACCATAAATCCACCACCACCAATATTCCCATTTGAAGGAGAAGTAACAGCTAATGTAAAACCAGTGGCTACAATTGCATCAAATGCATTTCCACCTTTTTTCATAATGTCTATACCTGAGGCAGATGCTAATCTAGAAGTTGAAGATACAGCACCATTTTTATTTTCGAGGTTTTGATTGGTTTGAGTGTAGTCTGATCCGAATTTACATGCCACCAAAGAAAGCATGAATATGGATAAGAAAAGTGGGTTTAATATTTTCTTCATTTTTATATACTTAAGCTAATAAAAAGCCTCTACAAAGAGTAGAGGCTTTTTATTTATTTTATGACTTAAAATCAGTTTATAAAGTCATATCAAGACGTGTGTAAATGTAACGTCCGTTAAATCCAAATGGACTATATCCTGAATGCTGGAAAATTCCATTAAAACTATTTCTTTTAATAGTTTTATCAGGATAAACATCAAACAAGTTATTAGCACCAATTGCCATTCTTACTTGACTATTGACTTGGAATGAGTATTCCATATCAACTGTAGTTTTTGAACTCAATACCTGCTCTCTTTCAACTGTACTTGCTGGAATAGTTACTTCACCCCAACGATTTAATTTCACCATCCAAGTAGATGATGGTTTTTGTAAAGTTGCTGAGAATTGGAAGTTTTCTCTTGGAGATGAACTTTCATATCTTACTGTATTAGTACGTCCAAGCAATACACTTGAAGTATAAGCAGCTAATTCAGCAGGAGTTTCAAGTTCTCCCTTATTTGTAACTTCGGTATCGTTAAAGTTCATTGCTGCTTTAAGCAATAATGAACCATTTGCAACGTCTTCTCTCATAGTTGCAACAATGTCTAAACCATTGGTCTCTGTATCAATACCGTTAAAGAAGTATCTACCTGCCGCAGCTGGTACACCTCTTTCAGCAAAGAAATCAACCATATTAGAACTTGTACCTGAACCTCTAAATGTCTCACTCATGCTAATACGATCTTCAACTGTGATCATGTAAGCATCTACAGATAGTGAGAATTTATCATCTTTGTAAGTCATACCTAAAGATAGATTTTCAGATGTTTCTGGTTCAAGGTCTTGAGCTCCAAGAGCTCTTGCAGCTTCAGTATCAACAGGGAATGTACCAACTTCAAGAGGCACACCATCAATAAAGTTTGTCGCAATTGATGAAAAATAAGCTTCTTGTAGAGCTGGTGCTCTAAAGCCTGTACTGAAAGAACCTCTTGCAGCAACACCTTCATCGATTTGATATCTCATTGCAACTTTACCATTGGTTGTTGAACCAAAGTCACTATAATTTTCTGTTCTTAATGCAACATCAAGCAACAAGTCTTCTGTGACATTACCACCCATTTCAGCATAAAGACTGAAAGCATCTCTGTCACGATCTTGTTCATTTGCTGGTGCTAATCCAGGCAAACATTGACAACCAACTGCAGCTGATGCACCAGCGTTTGGTCCGTCCAATACATCGTAGCCAAAGTCAGCATATCCTGCTTCTTCACCAGCTTCAATAGTATAGTTTTCCATACGCATTTCTGCACCCATAGCAAGGTCAACTGGTCCAGCAAAACCATCAACTTCAATTTGAGTTGCAAGGTCAAAGTTTACAGTTGTTTGACTGTAACCTAAAGTACCTAGATCAAATTCAGCTTGCTGATTTGGACCTGTACCTGCAGTAGCATTATGACTGTTTTGCATTCCCCATGCAAATTCATTACTACCAGTTGTTACACTAAAGTCGTAAGCATATCCATTAAATACTGCTCCATCCATGATACCTTTCATACCTAAAGCAAGAGAAGTATCAGTAAGTGTTGGACTAATTAATGGTAAGAACCCATCAGGATACCATGCACGTAATGTACGGTTATCTTGAGCTCTTCTATAATAACATCCACTTTCACCATCACGAGAGTTCATTCCACCAAAAGCATAGAATGTTCCTCCAGTTTCCATTGGGAAGCTTCCGTTAAACATAAGACTTACTTGTTCAAATTCACCAGCACCTATACGATGATTTTCTCTATTGAATGCATATTCTTTATCATCCATTCCCGCAAAGTACTGTCTTCTTGGGTCTAATCCAGCACGATTGGTGCGACCACCATCTCGGATTTGACCGCTAACATATAGGCTTCCACCAAAAAGATCCAAGCCGTTTCCAGCATGAATAATTAGGTTTCTTCCATCTTCTTTAAGAACTGTTTCAAGACCTGAACGGGCAAAGCCTCTGTCTGCAGAGTAAGGAAGGTATCCAGTACCTTCAACTTCCTCATCAAGATCCCAAGCATACGTTGAAGCATCTTGGCCATCAATAAGACCTTCTCCTGCAGCATAGCCTCTTTCAAATAATGAAAGATTCTGACCATAAGTTACACTTAAGTCAGCACCGCCAGATTCTTTTAAAATAATGTTGATAACCCCTGCAACAGCATCTGAACCGTATTGAGCGGCAGCACCATCACGTAGCACTTCAATTTTTGCGATAGCGCTAGCTGGGATTGCATTTAAGTCAACTTGAGTTGAACCTCTACCAACAGAACCATTTACGTGAACTAAAGCACCCTGATGACGTCTTTTACCATTTACAAGTACAAGAGTCTGATTAGGAGCCATACCACGTAAAGTTGCAGGTCTCATATGATCGGAACCATCAGTAATATACCCTCTAGGAGCATTATAAGATGGAACTAGAGATTGCAGCAATTCATTGGTTTCAGTAAAACCGGCTGCACGAATTTCAAGCTCAGTAATGACTTCTACTGGAACTGCTTGTTCATCAACGTTTCTTGCAAAACGTGAACCAAGAACAGATACTGCATTACCAGCAACTGCACTTGATGCTAATGAAAAATTAGCAGTAGCAGCACCATCTACACTTACAGAAACACTAGCAGATTCATATCCAATGTATGAAGCAGTAACTGTATAAGTACCGCTCGCAACACCGTCGACTGAATATGATCCATCAGCTCCTGTTGCAGCACCAGATGAAGTACCTTCTACAGTAACATTTGCTCCAAATAGTGCATTACCATCTGCATCAGTAACGGTACCTGAAACTGAATGATGGCCATCTACGGCAAATATTAAACTAGAAAATAAAACTAGTGCTATCATGTTATATAGCTTTCTCATTGTTTTTCCTTTGTTTATGTACATATTAATAAATCCTTGGTACGTACCTCTTATAGAGGTATAAATATACCCTTAGTTGGCATAATCTAGGAGAAAGTGTACTTTATGTCAATAATTTAAAGAGGAGAGGTATATTACCTTCTACTTCTAAGTTTCATTAGAAGATTGAGTATTTCGATATAAAGCCAAATAAGTGTAATCATCAGCCCAAATGCAGCATACCATTCCATATATTTAGGGGCGCCTTGATCAGCTCCATTTTCAATAAAGTCAAAATCTAGCACAAGGTTTAATGATGCTATTCCTATGACGAAGAGCGAAAATAAAATACCCGTTAATCCATTACCAAATAAAGGCCCCATGAATGAGATACCAAACAAGGACAGAATTAAATTCAATACATATATAATTAGAATACCAAAAGTAGCAGAAAACACGCCTAATTTGAAATTTTCAGTGGCAGCGATTAATCTACTTTTGTATAAAAATAATAAAGCTGCTAAAATTCCGAACGTTAAGGCTATCGCTTGATTAGCAATCCCAGGATACAATGCATTCGCATAGGCCGAAATTCCACCAAGAACCAATCCTTCAGCTAAACAATATAATGGAACTGTAATTGGGGCAGATTTTTTATTAAAAATTGTAATCATTAATAAAACAAAAGTAAATATCGTAACAGGCCAAAATAAAGCCAATCCAACTTCAGGATTATTCCATGTATAAATTGCAGATGTCATGACCAAAAGAAGACTTAATGCAGTTTTATTTACTGTGCCATCTATTGACATAGCTTGCTCGCCGCTAACTCGTCTTGTGTTTCTAAAAGTGTTATTATTTAATGCTGGATTAGCAGAGCGCATACTTTTTCTCCTGTTCTATTTATTTTCTGAAATAAACTTTAAAATGTTATCAGTTGGTATTCTATGTTGTTCCATAGAATCTCTTTCTCTAATTGTAATAGAGTTATCTTTTAAGGTTTCGTGATCAATGGTAATACCAAAAGGTGTTCCTGCTTCATCTTGTCTATAATATCTTTTTCCAATGGAGCCTTGTTGATCGTACACACATTTATATGTTGAGTTTATTGAATCAAATATTTCTTTAGCTTTTTCAGGAAGACCGTCTTTTTTTAGCAGAGGACAGATTACAATTTTATTTGGAGCCAAATCAAAAGGTAGTTTTAATACAGTTCTATTATTCTCATTATCTTCATAATAAGATTCACAAAGAACCATTAAAAATAGTCGATTTAAGCCAGTAGATGTTTCAATGATAAAAGGATGATACTTTTCATTTTTAAGAGCATCAAAATACATCATATTTTTCCCAGATAATTTTTCATGCTCTTTTAAATCAAAATCAGTTCTATTATGAATACCTTCAACTTCACCCCAACCAAATGGAAAATTATATTCAATGTCAAAAGCATCTTTTGCATAATGAGCAAGGGTATCTTCGGAATGTTGATGAAATTTTAAATTATCTTTGCTAATTCCTAATTCTTCAGAATAAAAGCTAATTCTTTTATTTTTCCAAAGTTCCATAGATGATTCATCTTCAGATGGATGAACAAAATATTGCATTTCCATTTGTTCAAATTCTCTTGTTCTAAAAATAAAATTTCTTGCAATAATTTCATTTCTAAAGGCTTTTCCAATTTGAGCGATACCGAATGGAACTTTTAATCTCATAGAATTTTGAACTAATAAATAATTAATATAAATCCCTTGAGCTGTTTCAGGACGTAAATAAATACTTTTACCAGATTTTTCTGATGGACCTGAATTTGTCTGAAACATTAGGTTAAACTGAGTAGCTTGGGTCCATTTTCCAATATTTCCTGAAAATGGATCAATAACTTCTGCTGATTCTAAAGCATTACTATATTTATCTGATTCTTGAAGTAAAGTGTGACTGATTTTATCAAGAGTATCACTATCATTTTTATTTTCAATAGACAGCATTTCACATAAGGCATCAATAACTTTACTTTTTTGCTGGGACAAAAGATCGTCAATTCTATAACGTTTTTTACTATCCTTATTATCCGTCATAGGATCATTAAAGTTGGCAATATGTCCACTTGCTTCCCATACATCTGGGTGAACCATGATAGAACTATCGAGCCCAACAATGTTTGAATTGTTCGTCATTGCTTTCCACCATTTTTCTGATATAGCTTTTTTTAATTCTACACCAAGAGGCCCATAGTCATAAGACGCTTTTAATCCTCCATAAATTTCAGAGTTTGGAAATACAAAGCCTTTACGTTTACAAAGAGAAACAATTTTATCTAAATGTTTTGTAATCATTTTGTATAGAGTTTAAGAAAAAATATATCTGTACAGAAAAACTATTCCAAAAAAACCAAAAAATAGAGGTGCGAGCCAAACTAGAGTATCAAAGCCTTTTTTTGGAGGGTTAGCAAGAATTTCAATACCGTATTTTTGAACAAAATGTTCTTTAATTTCTTCATCAGACATTCCTTGAATCACCATTTTTTTAATTTCGTCTTTCATTTCGAGGGCAGGTGTAGCTTGAGATTGCTCTAAGGTTAGCCCATCACAGACTGGACACATAAGATCTCTATTAAGTGTATATAAGCGTTCTTCAATAGAAGATTGAAATCCAAGTAATAAAATTGTACTAAAAAAAAATAAATATAAATTTTTCGTCATGATTTTTCGTCAATTAATTGTACTGCTTGATCTAAAGTGACTTCATCAACTACATATCCTTTTAAAGACGCATTTTTCTTTCCGTCGGTAACGTATGGTCCAAATCGTCCTCTTTTGATTGATACCTCATTTTTAGTCTTGGGGTGTTCACCAAGAACTTTTGGCTCAAATTTTAGCTTTCTATCTTTAATTAACTTTACAGCATTTTCCAATGTTATTGTTAATGGGCTCTCATCTGATTTCATTGATGCATTTATTTTACCACACTTAACGTAAGGACCGTATGGCCCAAAATCAGCTAAAACATCTTCATCTGTATCAGGATGAGCACCTAATTTTTTTGGAAGACTTAATAGTTCGATAGCTATGTCTTGTGTGAGATTTTCTACACCAATACTTTTTAAAACAGACTTTCTTTTTTTACTTTTTTCAAGCTCGACATATGGTCCGTATCTACCAATTTTTAATAAAATATTTTCTCCATTAGTATGAACTCCAATAACATTATCCTCTTTCTGCATACTGTCAAGATCGTCTAATTTCTTCTTGTTTAGCTCTCCAAAAAATAAATCTTCAGGAATAGTTGTGTTATTACCATCTTTTTGAACATATGGACCAAACTTACCGATTCTAATATCTAAATCTTTTTCTACATTAACTGTACATGCCTTTGCAATGTCAACTTCTTCATCTAATAATTTTGCTACTCCTTTGTAGTCATTATTACCATAGTAAAATTCTTTTAATACTTCTAAGTATGAATTTTCAGATCTGGATATAGCATCCAAACGATTTTCCATATCAGCTGTAAATCTCTCATTGAATAATGCATTATAATGGTTTTCTAATAATTGTGATACCGCTATTCCAACAAAAGTTGGTATTAAAGTTTTATTTTTTTTCACAACATATTCTTTTTGCGACAATTTTTCTATAATTGCAGAGTAAGTAGAAGGTCTTCCAATTCCTCTTGTTTCCATTTCTTTAACTAACATAGCTTCTGAAAATCTTCTAGGAGGAGATGTGGTTTTTTCTTCAAGCAATACTTCCTTGCTTTGAATTTTGGATTGTTTATCCAAAGCTGGTAGGCTATCAGGTCTGCCTTTATCTTTTCTTGTCAAGGCTTGTTCATATGCTAAAGTGTAACCTTTAAATACTGTAACATTTCCACTAGCTTTAAAGATAGATGTTCCATTATGAATTTCAACGTTTGTTCGAATATATTGTGCGGGCTTCATTTGAGAGGCAACTGTTCTATTCAAAATTAATTCGTATAGTTTTGCTTCATCAGCACCAATTTTTTGGACATTTTCAACTTTACTAAATGCTGTACCTGCTGGACGAATAGCTTCATGAGCTTCTTGAGCATTGGCAACTTTATTTTTATAGATATTCGTTTTTTCAGATAAAAAATCATTCCCAAAACTGCTTTCTATAAATTTCTTGGAAGCATTTAATGCTTCAGATGAAAGATGGGTAGAATCAGTTCTCATGTATGTAATAAACCCTTGTTCATAAAGTTTTTGTGCAACTACCATTGTTCTTTTTGGAGAAAATCCAAATCTTCTTGAAGCATCTTGTTGTAGTGTGCTTGTGGTGAACGGTGGCGCTGGAGAGCTGGAAGTTGGTTTACTTTCAATATTATTAACTAACCAATCATTAGCATTGCATTCTTCTTTTATTTGTTCTGCTAATTTTTGATCTACTTGAATAATATTATCATCTTTTAAACCAACATCAAATTTTCCAAAATCATCGCTTTTAGCAACGGGTTTTCCGTTATATGAGACTAATGATGCTTTAAAAATTTCACCGCTTCTCTCTTCCGAAATATTTGCATCAATAGCATAAAATTTATTTTCAATAAACTTATTTCTAAGCTTTTCACGATCAACCAATAGTTTTAGAGCAACTGATTGTACACGACCAGCTGATAGGCCTTTATTTTTTAAAGATCGTAATGTTTTCCAAAGTACTGGAGAAAATGAAAAACCAACAATGCGGTCAATAGCTCTTCTGGCACGTTGAGCATCTACCAAATCATAATTTATTTTTCGAGAATTATTAACTGCTTCTAAAACAGCTTGCTTTGTTATTTCAGTGAATTCAACTCTTTCAATATCTCCTTTGATTTCAGATGCAATATCTGCTGCAATTGCTTCACCTTCACGGTCTGGGTCAGTGGCAATTAATATGCGATCAGCGATTTTCACCTCTTTTTTTAATTGAGATAGAAACTTTTTCTTATCAGGCATACTTTCTATTTGCATAGCAAAATCGTTATCAATATCTATTCCCATATCTTTTTTTGGAAGATCTTTGAAATGACCTACGCTAGCAATAACTGATGCATTATCTACATATTTTGATATTGTTTTGGTCTTTGATGGAGACTCTACAATAATTAATAGTTTTTCATTTTTTGACATATTGGTTGGCAACTTACACAAATCGGAGAGTATTTGTCAAAAATTTATATTTATATATAAATATAAATTATTGGGTTACAATTTTATTAATTTTTTGATGTCTGAAATATTATTTACAACTAATTCTTCTTTTGAAGTTAAGTTTTTTAGCTTAATTGATTCATCACATCTTAAGTAAAAACTTGCATTCATTTTAATTGCATTTTTTAACTGATTCTTTTCAGATCTTTTTAAAGTATCAATATAAAGGGAATAACCTTCATCAATTAATTGATTTGCTATCTTAATAGCGCTTTCAGCATGAGATTCAAAACCAATGAAAAAATCTATTGTTTCATTTTTATCTTCTGTTGATGATTCAATTAAAAGTCTTTCAATACCTGCAGCAAACCCAACAGCAGGTGTAGATGGTCCACCCATGCTTTCAACCAAATAGTCGTATCTTCCACCACCAAGCAACGCATTTTGTGATTTTGATGACATGTTTGAAATTTCGAATGTAGTTCCATTGTAGTAGTCAAGCCCTCTCACTAAATGACCATTTTCTTTGTAAGGTATTCCTAATGCATCTAAGTGAGTTAAAAGTGATGAATAGTTATTTAATTCATCCTTTGTTAAAAATTCTTTAATCAATGGAGCATTTTTAATGATTTCGATGTCTTCCTCTTCTTTACTGTCAAGAATGCGCAAAGAGTTATTTCCTAACCTATTTTGAGATAATTTTGATAAACTAGATTTATAATCTGAAAAGTATTCATTCAATTTTTCCTGATATTTTTTTCTAGTTTCATAATTACCAATATCATTTATTTGAAGAGTGGTATTTGAAATGCCCAAATGACATAATATCTTTGTTGCCAAAAGAATAACCTCTACATCTTGTTCGACCTCAGAAGATCCAAGTGCTTCTATCCCGAATTGATGAAATTGTCTTTGTCTTCCTTTTTGCGGTTTTTCTCTACGAAATAAAGCATCAATATAAAATAGTTTGCACAAAGGTTTACTTCTGAAAAATCCTGATTCAATGTACGCTCTAACAACAGGAGCAGTCATTTCAGGCTTTAAAACTAATTGACTGCCAGAAGGATCTTCCCAAGAAAACATTTCCTTTGAAACATCAGTTTCATATCCAATATTTTGTTTAAATAAATCAATATTTTCAATTATTGGAGTTTTGATTTCTTCATATCCAAATTGTTCGCTTAATGATTGAAGAATTGAAACAGCTGTATTCCATTTTTTACTTTCCGGCGGAAGTATATCATAAGTTCCTTTAATTTTCTGGAATTTTGATTTCACAAAACAACTTTAATAATTTTTTTAAGTAATAACACCTAAAAACTTGGTCTAGTAGTATAGATTCCTGTTTTTTGTTCAACTTTTAGATCTTGAAGCATATCTGATTTTAAGTTTAATCTAAAATATAATCCTCTAGCATATCCATTAGGGGTCCAATCAACAAATAATTCCCAACAATCAATTTCTCGATAAAGTGTCAAATTGTGTCGAACTATATTATTATCTATAAGATTAAATCTCGCATTATAATTTAACTTCCAATTATTTGTGACATTTACACTTGTATTAGAATTAAGCCAAAAATTCTCAATTTTATTGTCCGGATTAATTTTGTTTAATGTATAACTTACACCAATTCTGCTTTGCCAAATATTGGAGGAAAAATCATTTAGAAAATTTTTTGTTTCTTCTGATAATTCATTATCATTTTGAATATCATTTTTTTTACCCTTTAATGTAAAATTTGTTGAAAGCCTGATACCAGTAAGCCTAGGAATTGATCGGAGTTTATTAATTCTTATACTTTCTTCTTTATTAAACTCATAAAAATCATGAGTAAAATTCATATCAATATTTGTTCCATTTTTTAAGCTGCTTCTTAAAGAAGAATTTAAAGTGGATAATTTGAATTCTTCTTTGTTTACATCATACCCAGTATTCATACGTAAAGAAAAAAGATCTATTTTTTCTTCTTCATTATTTATACTTCTCTTTGCTTGAAATACATTTCCAAGAGATAGGTTAATTTTTTTGCTACTTGTTCTTGGAGTAGAGCCTATAAGGGTTCCAGAAAAATAATCATAGTATTCATCATTAAATTCCTGAAAATAATTATCATTTTTGAGATAATTAGGGGAATATGAAAATCCAATCCTTGGCGTCATTACATGTCTAATAGCTTGAAAATTTCTCACCTTAAATGGTAAAATGCCGTACACTTTGGTAGATATCGATAAAGCCAAATTTGAGATAGTCCTATTTTTAAAGCGGTCAATCGTATTCAATTCTACTTCATTTTCTTCATTAATGGACGCTTCTTGAAATCTATTTACAAAGTCAGAACTGATATTAATATTTGGGTTTATTGCAACATACTTAAAAGCAGTAAATGGAGCATTAATGCTAAATTTATTTTTTAACATTATATCACTTTGATTAAAAGCAATAGCATTTCCATCATCATCCTGCTCCCATTGAAAGCTGCTTATTCCTTGTTCGTCAATCAACTCTTGAGAGCGATAATAGTTTTTAGAATTATTTAAAATTCTTGAATTAAAATCCCATTGAATATTATTTAAAAAAGATTCGTTTGAGTTGCGAAATAAGTTTCTTCTTCCAACTCGAAAATTTAATGAAGGAAGCGTGCTTGTGTTCTCTGTGATAGAAGAAGAAAGACTAGTAGGATTTTGATAAAAAGAAGATGAACTATTAACCTTATTTTTGGACATTAAATCTTGTTTGTTGGATACATTGACGCTCATTGAGATATTTTTATCTTTCCATCTTTTTGAGTATGTAGCATTAGAAATTGCTTGCTGATTTAATCTTTTGATTGGATCAATGCTTGTCTCACGATTGTATTCACCATTACTGTAATAGCTTACATTTGATCTTAGTGTTTGGTCGTTTCGAAGAATTTGATTGTGATTCCAATTTAAAGAGAAATCTGTCTTATTGTTTTCATTTAGTTTTGCAATATCCTGTTCTGAGGAACTCAAATGTTTACGAATTTCAAAGTTGAATCCACCGCTAAATTTGTAACGATTTTTATATTGGTTTTTTGATTTAAGAATTAAACCCTGTCTATCAGCAAAAATTATTGAATTTTCAGAACCAAAATAATCATTTGGAGCAAAATAATATCCAAGCCCATCTAAGTAGTTTCCTCGATTATCTGATGACCCGAAAGATGGCATGATCCAGCCAGATCTTCTTTCTTCATTGGAATGAGGAAAGATAGCTTTTGGTATACCAAAAATTGGTACACCTCCGACAACGATGTTTAATGGCTTTAATATAATTTTATCTCCATAAATAATTTTTGCCTGTTTACTTCCAATATAAAATTTTGATGGATCACAGGATGTGAAAATGCAATCATCAATGTAAAAAGTGCTGTCGGAAACAGTAGTAATTTTTGTGCCGATATAAGTATTATTTTGTACTTTAGTTTTACCAGCAATTACTTTTCCTTTTCTATTTTTAATATTATAAACCATAGATTTTCCTGAAACTGGTTCGCGACCATTTTCAATTAAAGTAGGTTCTAAATTTTCATCTTGATTAAAAGCATTAGTGCTAAATGCTTCTAGAATGTTGCTTTTCCAGTCAAGATTTATTTGAGCAGCTGTTAAATCCATTCCAACTTGAACGATGTTAGCATTCCCATACATTTTTGAGGATCTTGAATTAGTATCAAATTCTACTCTATCTCCACTATAATCTACTTTTTCCTGACCTGATGAATTTGAAGAAGAAGGAATAAATTTACCTATTACACCTCCATTAGATACTAATTCAGTAGCATTATTATTCTTTAATTGTAAGACAATTTTATCGCCCGAAATTTCATTTGTACCTTGATAAAGTGAATCTTCATAAAGGTGTATAAAGCTTGAAGCCATTCCTTTAAGTTCAATTTCATCAACTTGATTATCTTTCATACTTATACTAATAATATTACCAGAAAGTATATCTTGATTTTCAATAGATTGATTTTTGTTATTATTATCTTTTTCATACCCAAAGTTTTTAGAAAAAATGGAACCATTTTCTAAAACTTGTAATGATATAATTTCACTTTTGTCAAAAATAATTTCAATTAAATCACCCTCAATTTTTTGGTCTTTATCCTCAATACTGGAATTGCTTAAGAGTGTAATTTTTTCATTTTTATTGTCCAACCTTCCTTTGGTAGAAGTAATTATTTGATTGCCGTTATTTATATTGACTCGTCCAAGAAGTTCTATTTTATCTTTTTCAGTGTCGAAGAACAAAGAATCGCAAAATATTGTTTTATTTCCATCTTCAATTTTCACATTATCGTAAAGTTTTACTATATCATTATTGCTTGATTGTGTAGCTCTGTCACCAAAGAGTAGCTGATTCCCTTTTTTGAAAATAATGTTACCCTTCAATGAAGTAAGGGTTTCATTATTAGTTTGAATAGATGATAAAGAATCAGCTTGTTTCAACTCAATTTTATCTTGAGCAAAAACAAGATTTAGAAAAAAGAATAAAACACATACTTTTTTAATCACATTATTATTAACGTTTTGTATTGATTTATGTTTCATCTTTGTAAAGTAGAAATGTAATGTATAAATTGATATAATGTTAGAAAATCTGTTAAATAGCATTTCGGATAATCCTGCTTATCTTGCTGTAGCAATAGTGTTAATTACTATGATAACCTTTAGCGTAATTAAAAAACTAT
The DNA here is from genome assembly GCA_000402655.1 of Fidelibacterota bacterium SCGC AAA298-D23. Classification (GTDB taxonomy): domain Bacteria; phylum Fidelibacterota; class Marinisomatia; order Marinisomatales; family Marinisomataceae; genus Marinisoma. The sequence goes on along the minus strand of AQSI01000001.1, from coordinate 98,053 downwards.
TTAAAATTGTTACACTTGGGATAACCTTATTTATTTTATATTGTGCCTATTTACTTTTCACAAATCAACCTTTACCCAATATTGATGAAATTAAAACACAGCTTGAAAGCAGCGAAGAAAAAATAGGTGATGTAATTGAGGATTCTGTGTTAAATCCACTCAAAGAAAAAACCGAGACAATAAAAAATAATTTAGACGCATTAAAGTAATGAAGGGGAGAATACAATATGTTTAAAGACAATTTATTAAATGATAAAACCATTGTTGTTACTGGAGGTGGTTCAGGTTTAGGAAAAAGCATGGCAAGAAGGTTTGGTGAACTTGGAGCAAATTTAGTAATCAGTGGAAGACGAAAGGAAGTCCTTGAAGAAGCAGCTCATGAGTTTTCACAACAAAATATTGATGTGTTAACTTGCCCTGGGGATGTACGAAAAATTGAGGATGTTGAATCTATGTCCAAACAGGCATTAGATAAATTTGGAACAGTTGACGCACTGTTGAATAATGCTGCTGGTAATTTTATTTCTCCAACTGAGATGCTTAGTCAAAATGCTTTTAAGGCCGTAATTGATATTGTGCTTATGGGTACATGGAATTGTACAAGTGTTCTTGGTAAAGAAATGATCAAAAATAAAAAAGGTAATATTTTAAGTATTGTAACAACATACGCCTGGACCGGTTCACCTTTTGTAGTGCCATCTGCAGCTGCAAAAGCAGGTGTTTTAGCAATGACAAGATCACTAGCTGTTGAGTGGGGTAAATATAATATTCGATTTAACGCAATAGCACCAGGGCCATTCCCCACAAAAGGTGCTTGGTCAAGATTAATGCCGCCAGGATTTGATGATTTTGAAGATGATATGAAAAATAAAATTCCTATGAAACGTTTTGGCGAAAGACACGAATTAGAAAATCTAGCATCCTACTTAATGAGCGATGGTTCTGCATATATCAATGGAGAAGTTGTTACAATTGACGGTGGAGAATGGATTGCGGGAGCAGGAGAATTTTCTGATTTAACTAAATTGCCTGAATCAATGTGGAAAGCAATGGCTGAGCGCAGAAAGAAAAAATAAATGCTCAATTTAGCTAAGAAAACTGCAATAGTTTCTGGAGGATCAAAAGGAATAGGCAAGGCTATTGCTATGAAGCTTTCACAAGCAGGTGCAAATGTTGTTATTTGTAGCAGGAGAAAAGAAAATCTCGATTCTGCGGTTATAGAAGCAGAATCAAATGGATTAACTTTAATACCTATTGAATGCAATACAAGCAATAAAGAATCCATTCAATCCGTTGTAGATCATACAATAGAAAAATTTGATAAAGTTGACGTTTTAGTAAATAACGCAGCGGCAAATCCCTACTATGGACCAATTTTAAATTCTGAAGATTCTCATTGGGATAAAATCTTTGATGTTAATGTTAAAGGCTATTTTAATTTTGCAAAAGCATGTAGTGAGACAATGATTGCCAATAATTCTGGTAAAATTATTAATGTAGCTTCCATAGCAGCTAAAACACCGCTTGAAGGTTTAGGGGTTTATAACATAAGTAAGGCTGCTGTAGTGATGCTCACAAAAGTTTTAGCTAAAGAGCTTGGTGTGCATAATATTAATGTTAACACATTAGCTCCTGGACTCATTAAAACTGATTTCAGTAAAGCGTTATGGGAGAACGAAGATACATATAACAAAATTGTTAAATCTATTCCACAGGGTAAAATGGGATCACCGGATGATATATCAGGAATGGCACTTTATCTTGCATCTGAAGCATCAGACTTTGTGACAGGGTCAATTTTTACTGTTGATGGTGGGATAACCACCTAAGTCAATCTAAAATCCAATCTGAAAACGATTGAATATTAGAAAAAGTTTTTGAACCTGTGGCTTGAAGTCTTTCTAAATTGTTATGCCCGTTAGAAAGTAGTGCACAATCAATGTTAAGTGCTTTTGAAACGGTAAAGTCTAGCATACTATCACCAACAATAATTGTTTGTTCAAGTGGTATATCAGTATTATTTAATAATTCTCTTCCTTCAAATTCTTTTCCATAGCCTGATGGTGTATTACTTATACCAACCACGTTATCAAGTAGATGTGTAATACCAAAAAAATCTACTTGCTCATTTAGTCGACTTTGAACTGTTGCAGATAATATACTTTGTGTAATTCCCAATTTCTGAAAACGTGCAATGGTATCTTGAGCATAAGGTTGTAAAGCTAGTTTTTTAAACTTTTGTTCAAAGCCTTGATGAAATTCATCATTAGCAATTGTAAAATCCTCTTTTGAAAAATCAAATCCAATGGACTCATAAAAAGTTTTAATTGGGAAAAGAAATTTCTTTCTATATTTGTCTTCTGTCATCTCAGGTAGCTTTCTTTTTTCTAAAGATACATTAAGTAGATCAACGCACAAGGTTAAATCATTGAGTAAAGTTCCATTCCAATCCCAAATTATGTGCTTATATTTCACGGATATGAAAGTAGACAAAATAATTGCATTAATAAAGGAAAGAGTTGGTAGTAATTATGAATTACCTGGATGGAAAAGCCATAGAAAAATGTCTGTAATTCCGATAAATAGTATTACAGAAAAAGCATTTATTCCTCCAAAAGATGCTAAGCAGGCTAGCGTTAGCATCATTTTATTTGAAGAAAATAATCAATTATTTTTTTTGCTAACAAAAAGAACTGATAATGTTGAGCATCATAAAGGCCAAGTATCTTTACCTGGGGGAGCTATTGATAAAAATGAAACTGCACAAAATGCTTCACTTAGAGAGACAAACGAAGAAATTGGGATTGATTCTTCAACCTTAAAAAGCTTAGGACAACTTTCTAGCCTTTATACACCAGTATCGTATTTTAATATCCATGTTTTTTTATGGTATTCAAAGATTCAGCCTCAAATAAAAATTAATAATAGCGAAGTTGATCAGGTTTATAAGGTTAGTCTTGATGAATTACTTGATAATAATTTAGTTTCAAAAACACCAATTAATAGTTCTGGTTTTAAAATAAATGTTCCAGCTTTTCATTTTAATGAATGTATTTGTTGGGGTGCAACTGCAATGATTATTACGGAACTTAAAGATATCATTAACGAATCTTAGCTATGTTTTTTTAGGATTAGACGCTCTTTTCCAAAAATACGAAACTAGGGTTAAAGTTAGTAACCAGCTTAAAAGCTCAGTAGAGGTTGGATTGCCATTGTATCCAAAAAAACCTTTGAATAATTGTCCTATTGCACCCTTATCACTTAACAGTGGTTTAGGAGTTCCATTATTATCAATATTAAAGCCAAAAATGGGACCTTTATCATTAACATTCCATATTTCCATTTGCTTCATTTCATCTTTTGTGTAAAATGCTTCTTCAAATTCATGAACACCATACGCAACTAACCCAGCGCACACAAAAATGAGTAATATAGATGTAACATTAAAGAACTGTTTCAAAGGAACCCTTTTCCCTTGAACAAAGATTGCGTAACCAATCATAAGTGCAACAATAGATCCTAAAATTGAACCACTAATGGAAAGACCACTTGATTGAATCAAAATAGCATACATGAAAAGCACAACTTCAACACCTTCTCTGAAAATTGCAAAAAATGTTAATGCAAAAAGACCTAAAGAAACATTCTTATCTTTTTCAATAATGTCTGAGGCTTCTTTTTCTAAACTAGCAGCTACATTTTTATTTCTTCCCATCCATATAATCATTGTAGAAAGCAAAAAAGCGGCAATTAACATTGTTGTTCCTTCAAATAATGCAGCCTGTTTCCCTTCAAAGCCTCCATATAAAATTTGAAATACAACGGCAAAGATTCCAGTAGCGATAAATGATGCAATTATGCCATTAATAATACTTCTTTTTAGATGGTCTCTACCTGTTTTAACAATGAAAGTATACAGTATTCCAACTACAAGAACACCTTCTAGTACTTCTCTAAACATTATTAAAAATTCGCTCATTTTATCCCCTTTTGAGATTAGGTCTCAATATTAGAATTGTAATATATGCACAATTTGCAATTCATTCAAGACAGTTAATTTCTATTTAAAGAAATTACTCAACAATCATATAACCACGCATTGATCCTGCATGAGCAATATATGTACATACATACAAATATTTACCTGGCTTTTTCGGCGCGTCAAATTCGATAGCAGTTTCTTCTTGCTTATCTATTAATATAGATTTTGCTAGAATTCTATTATCGTCAGGTGCATCTCCGCCAAAGTAGCTTTCAGATAATTTTATAATCTCTGGAGCAGCTGCTTCATCTTTAAAAATGACAATATTATGTTGCATTTCACCCATAAAGTCTAAAGGAGTATTGTTTTTCAAAACAATCTTTACTTTGGAACCTGCTTTAACTGTGAATTCTTCTACATCATATTTCATTTCAGCACCTAAAGATCCGATATTTACTACTTGCGCTTCCTTTGGAGTTCCACCACCGCATGCAATAAATATGAATATTGAAAGTGTTAACAATAACTTGTTATACATTTTTCCCCTCTTTCATTTAAATTTTGGTAATAGCGAATTACTATTTTCCATGTATTTTTTATAATCTGGCCTACTTTGCATCATAGCTTGATCCATAATAGGGCCAGTAATATAATAAAAAATTAACCCCATAATCAATGGACTTAATATAGATCCTGTAATTAATAAAAGATTTTCACTTGATATACTAAAAGAGAAGATGCTAATCCATACAACAAGATCCCCAAAATAATTTGGATGTCTTGAAAATTTCCATAAACCATTTTTGCAAATCTTTCCTTTATTTTTTGGATCTTTTTTAAAAGCTTTTAATTGTAAATCGCTAATTGATTCCCATGCAAAACCAATAAAAAAGATTGTTGAGCAAAACATAGTTTCTATAAATGATAAAGGTTTCTCATTTAAATAACCAAAGTAAATAGATACACCTACTAATGTGCATAAACTCCCCTGAAGAAGAAAAACTCTAATAAAACTATGCCACCAATAGCTTTTTCCACTTTCATTTCTCCATTCAACATATCTAAAATCTTCTCCATGACCAATATTTCGGAAACCAATGTGAGATGCTAATCTTATTGCCCACAGTGATACAAGAAAAAGTATAAACAATGATCTTTCAGAATAAACTTGATCCATTGATATAAGAAGTGAAGAACCGAGAACTATAAATGCAGGTCCCCAAAAAATATCTACTATACTTGCATCTTTAACGAGCAAGCTAACAATCCATAAGAAAGTCATAAATGCAATTACAGATCCAAACCCATACAATAAATAATGATTAGCAAGGACCTGATTGTCTACAGTAGAAATATATGATAAAATCACTATAAGTGATATTGTAATACAATTCATGATAACTATTCTTTTCATTTTAGTACCTCAGTATTTCAATATTATTACCAGATCTATCTTTTATATAGACAGATACAGAACCATCTCTATGGGTTACAGGTTTACCGTAATCCTCTACGTTATCCTTCAAAATTGCAAAGTGAAAGGGGTGTTGATCTGGTAGGACTAATGCTAGTTTAACATTTTCAAATTCAAGCATCGCCCAAGAACTATCTTGATACAAAATACTACATTTAAAATTTTCAGTATACCAAATAACTGACTTTTTAATATCGTCAGTACAAATAGCTACATGATCTAATATGTCTTTTTTCATTTTTACCTTTTTTAATTGAATTTTAAAATTTTGATAGTGAAAATTAATAAAACAATACGTATTTTGATAATACTATGAATGATAAAATTCCAATTTTTCCGCTTCCTTTAGTTCTACTTCCAGGTGAAAAGCTTCCATTACACATTTTCGAAGCTAAGTACAAGAAGATGGTTGAATATTGCTTAAAACATAATCAAAAGTTTGGTATTATTAATTCAAGAAATAATGATACTCTATCAATTGGATGCACAGCTGAAATTACCCAAATCACTGCAGCTGAAGGCGATACGGGAGAATATGATATTCTTGTAACAGGAGTCGAAAGATTTATAGTAAAAAGTTATAACTACTCGAAGGACTATAAACAAGCTTACGTAAAAACTTGGCAGGATATTGATGATTCAATAGATGAAACATTACTCCAAGAAACTAATGTTTTTCTTTATGAAGTATTAATGAAATTAGGTGCTTCCTCAAAAATTGCCCAAATAAGTATGCCTAAAGCTGCATTCGAAATTGCATCCATGCTAGATTTAGATAAGCGAGCAAAAAAAATGTTATTAAAAAGTCAATCGGAAAAGGATAGACTAGTCATTCTTAAAAGAATTTTAAAGAAAGCTATTGTAAAGATTGATTATGATGATCCTGCCAAAGTTGGATATCACAACTATTCTCAGTTTGAAGCCTAGGCGCTTTTATTTTTATTTCTAGTTATCAGATTAATAAAATCATCAATTATTACATATGAAACTGGAACAAGAAGAAGTATTACAAAAGTTGCAAATAAAATTCCTATTCCTAATGAAATTGCCATTGGTTTGAGGAATAGAACTTGCGTTGATTGATTAAATAACAAGGGTGCAATTCCCAAGAAAGTTGTAAGAGATGTAAGTATAACTGGTCTAAATCTTGATCGAACTGCATCGATTACTGCTGTCAGGGTATCATCACCATTTTCTTTAGCTCTATTTACAAAAACAACTAAAAGTAAACTATCATTTACTACAACACCGGAAAGAGCTACTACACCCAATAGAGACAAAACTGACATCGGCTGAAAAAGAATTAAATGCCCAATAATTGCACCAACCATTCCAAATGGAATAGCTGAAAGAATTATTAACGGCTTGAAATATGATTTTAAAGGAATTGCTAAGAGAACAAAAATGGTAAAAATTGCTATCAGAAATTTTACAAAAATATCTTGAAGTTGTTCAGCTTGCTCTGCTGGTTCTCCAGCTAGGGAAAAAGATACTCCTGGTTCTTTATCTAAGATATTTTTCAAACTATTTATTGGATTTCCTTCTGGGCCAATCATTGTAGATAATATCATTGAGGATGTATTTTTACTTATGTCAACATCAGAGGTAACCTCTACGACCCTTTTACCATCAATTCTTTTAATTGCAGATTTTCCTGGTATCTCTTTTACTTTTGCAACAGCATATAGTGGTATTTTGATGCCATTATTTGTTCTAATTCTTAAATTTTCAAGTGTTCGTGAATTATCTCGCTCATTTTTTGTTAGTTTTAGCATAACTTTGATATCATCATCTTGGCGTTGTATTCTTTGAACTTCTTCTCCATAGAATGCTTGTCTTACTTGGTTTGCTATTACAGCTGTAGTCAGTCCATATGATTCTGCTGCGGGTAGTAGCTCTATTTGTAGTTCACTTTTACCAATTTTATCAGAATCATTTAAATCATATATACCAGAATAATTACTAAGAAGTGATTTAGTATCTTTAACTACTCGATTTAAATCGCCAAAGTTATTACCTAAAAATTCAAAATGAATTGGTTTTCCAGCACTAAAGATATTTGCACTAAAATTCAATCTTTCAACACCAGGAATAACTCCAACTCTTTCTCTTAAAATATTAATAATATCATAAGCACCAGTTAATCCCCATCTACTATCAGCAGGGGTTAATATAACTACGATTTCACCAAGATGAGGAGTAGAGCTGGCTTTAAGTACTGGTCCAGTTGGACTACTTTCTGCTTCTTGTGCACTAAAATACTGATCACCTATAGTTGTCATAACGTGGGATATTATTTTTCTATTATTTTCCGAATTCAATTCATTTTTAAGTTTTAAAGCTTCTGTCTCAACCATTTTTGTCACATTCTCTGTTATATTAATTGGCGTTCCTTCCGGAAGATCAATAACAATTGCAATTTCTTCAGCTTCTAGTACTGGGAAAAACTGCCATTTAACCCATCCGCCAGCAAGTAATGAAAATGAAACAAGTAGTACACCTACAAAAATTGAAACAGTTTGATAACGATTTTTGATAGATTTTTGCACCAAGGGAAGCCAACTATTATCGACGAAAGTATATAATTTTTCCGAGAAATAATTTCTTGCAGATTTTAGGACGTTTCCAAATTTTACAAAACGATACTGAAACCATTCGCCAGCATGATTTAAATGTGCAGGTAAAATTGTTGTTGATTCTATAAGTGAAAAAACCAAAATAGGAATAGCTGTTAAAGGAAATGTCCTCCATATTGGTCCAGTATCTCCTGCTAAATCAAGCATAGGCGCAAAAACAACTATTGTTGTTAAAATTCCAAAAAATACTGGAAGCATAACTTCCATAGTACCCTTTACGGTGGAAGTAAAATTATCTTCATTGAGCTTTATTCTTCGACGAAATACATTTTCACCAACAATAATGGCATCATCAACCACAATTCCAAGTACAACTATAAACATAAAAGTTGATAATACATTTATTGTAACTCCTAAGATTGGTAGTAATAATAATGCACCTCCAAAAGATATAGGAATACCCATAGCAACCCAAAAAGCAACTGATGGCCTTAAAAACATAGTCAAAAGAATCAAAACTAAGCACATTCCAATTGCAAAATTTTTGTATAAAATATTTATTCTATCCTCAAGAAATCTTGCTTGATCATACCAATAATCAATTTGAATATTTTCGGGCATATCATTTTTTTTATTTTTTACAAAATTCCTTAGTTGATTGGCAGCATCTAAAACATCTTGGTCACCAACTAGATTTACACTTATAAACATTGCTTTAGTACCATTCCATTTGAAAAATTTATCAACGTCTTCAAAAGTATCTTTAATAATTGCAACGTCTTTCAAGAGCAGAGTGCTACCATTTGCATTTGTTCTAATTACAATATTTTCAAATTCATCACCTTTGTATGACTGGCCAACTGTTCTTATAAGTAGGTCACCTTTAGTGCTAGAGATAACACCACCAGGTAAATCGATTGAGCCCATATTTATAGCAAATGCAATCTCATCAAAAGTAAGATTATATTTTTCTAAATTATTTTCAGAAATTTCAATGGATATTTCTCTATTTCTATTTCCATTAATTTCTGTAAACGAAACTTCACTAAGATTTTTTATTTCATCATTAATACTTTTTGTAACACTAAGTAAAACGTTTTCATCTACATCACCATGAATAACAACATCCAGAACTTTTTCGGTTATTTCAAGTTTCTTGACAATAGGCTCTTCACTATTTTCTGGAAATGTGGTTATTCCATCAACAATAGTTTTGATTTCTTCAAAAGTATTATCAAAATCAGCACTAGCGAATATTCTAACTCCTACATATCCACCACCTTCTAAAGAATTTGAATTTATTTTTTTTATTCCTGAAACACCTTCGAGTCTATCTTCAATTTTTGAAGAAATTGAAGCTTCAACTTCTGAAGCAGAAGCTCCAGGGTATGGTACTATAATCGTTACTGCTTTGGGATCTGGTACCGGGAAGAATTCAGCTTTTATTGAGGGGTATGATACAAAAAATCCACCAACTATTAAAAAAAACATAAATAGGTTTGCAGGAACACTATTATTAACAAACCAAGTAACTATACTGCGCATTATTTATAAACTGGGTTAACTTTAATTCCGTTCGAAGCTGTAGAAAGTTTTGAAGTAACAATCCTCTCCCCAGCTTTTAATCCATCCTTAATAATCACAAATTCACTATATTTTTTTAAAATGGTTAATTCTCTTAACTCGAGTTGATTATCTTTGTCAACAATATATACTTCATTGTCTTCTGAAATAGAATTAATTGGAATTTCAAAAATATTTTTTAATGTAATGCCATCAATTTTTGCTTCAACAAAAAGGCCAATAGGAAGATTAGGTTTATCTGATTCAATAAAGTCGTTTTTAAAGACCGCTATAAGATTAATCATTCTTGTTACAGGATCTATAACCCCGTCAACTCTCTCAAGTTTACCTTTCCAAGATTGAGTTTTTCCTTTGTAAAAACTTTCGATTACTACCGATGCTTGTTCACTTGGATTAAGTTTTCTTCCATCCATTGGAATACTTAAAAATTGTAAATCATTATCTTTCACAGCTAATGTAATTTCAATTTCACTTGATGTATACATTGCTCCAACTGGTTGACCAGGAATAATAGTAGTCCCCAGGTCAATATTAACATTTTGAATTCTTCCAGCATATGGAGCAATAATCTCGGTTTTATTTAATTTTTTTGCTGCAGAACTTACTTGTGCTTTTGCAACCTCTAAGAAAGCTTCTGCTTGTTTCAATTGTGGTTTTTTGAGAGTCAAATCACTTGCAACTCCATCACCAATTTTATCCCAAGCTTCTTTTGCAACTTCAGCTTCGGCTAATTGTAGAGAATATTGAACTTCAGCATTCGCCAATTGTAATAAGGCATTTTTGTATTGAAGTTGTAAATCTGTGTCATCAATTTTTGCTAAAATTTCACCTTCAATAACTGATGCACCTTCTGCAAACTTTTTTGAACGATAAATAACTTCACCACCTACTTCTGCAGTTAACACTGTTTGAGTAAGGGGGGTTGTTGTACCATTTGAACTTATTTGAACTTGAAAATCTTTTGGTGTTAAAATTTCAATAATAACATCTGGTGGAGGTAATTCTTCAACTGGATCAGGCTGAACTTGTCCTAGAAACCAGAGCAAATACGATAAAGCAAATGCTCCCAATAAAATAAATAAAGGTTTTAATTTTTTAATCATTTGTTATGTTAAACCCTCCGCCAAGAGCTAAAATTAAATTTATTCTTTGTTCTATGCGAACTTTTTCTAATCGAGCTTTTAAATCAAGATTATCATAAAGTGCATTATTGGCATTAATAGCATCTTCAAATGATGAAGATCCTTTCGTGAATCCATCAAAAGTTGTATTGTAAATATTTTCAGATAAAATAATATTTTCATTAATTATTTCTAAAGCTTGATTTGAAGTCAAGTCAGATTCAAATCCACTTTCTATTTCTTTATATGCAGTTAACAGAGCATTAACAAAATCAAGCATTGCAATTTCCCTGTTAGATTTAGCCAATCTTTTATTTGCAATAAGTTTTCCTGCATTAAATACTGGCATAAAAACGTTTAATCCTCTATTCCATACTGAAAAATCTTCATTCGTTAAGTCTTCTAAATCATTTGACGAGCTTCCATAGCTTCCACTAAGACTGAATGTTGGGAATAAAGTAAGAAGCGCTTGTCTGTCTAATGCTTTATTAGCAAGTAGATTATATTGTTGAGAAATTAGATCTGGTCTTCTTTTTACAATATCTGCAGGAAGAGTATTTGGAATACTTGGTAATTTTTTAGGAAAATTATTATTAACTAAAAATTCTGTTGAAGGATAGTCTTTTACAAGTAGTCTAGCTTCTCTTTTAAGAGAATTGACCATTAAAAGTTTGTTATTATAATCAGATTTTGTAGCATTAAATATTATTTTTGATTGTTGATACGCTTGTATGGAAATACTCCCTTTGTTGTAGCGTAAAGAGTATAACTCAAAAATAGTTTCTGCATTCTTAAGTTTTTTTGATGCGTTGTTTAAAACTTGCTCTGCTTCTATTATTGCAAAGTAAAGTTTAGATGCTTCAGCAGTAAGTGAAAGCTTAAGGAAATCTTCAAAATACTTAGCAGATAAATATTGTTGTTTAGTTGCAATTCTTCCTTGACGAAGTTTACCCCATAAATCAATTTCCCATTGAGTACCAAGAGATAAGTTATAATTTTCTTGAGTGAATACAGTTACTTCATCTGATGATTGACCTAATAAGGCTGAAAATACTGTGGGGATACCAGCAGTATTCTGTTCTGATTCTACGACACCACTACTTATAGAAATTGAAGGCAATAAGCTACCTGTTGCTATAACTGAAGCTTGCTTGGCTTTTCTAGTATTAAGCATTGCTTTTTCGAGATTAATATTTTCATCCATGAATTCAACCACAAATGAATTAAGATTATCATCATCAAAAATATTCCACCATTTTTGATCAAAATCTAAATTCTGTGAAATATTAACCTCCCATTTCTCAGGAACATCAAAATCTACGACTTGATTGGGTTCAATTGGTTTTTGTGATGCACAACCAAAAATAAATAATGTAATTAAAAGAATAATTCTACTCATTTTATTTACTCATGAGGTTTTCTGAAATTTTGAATAAAGATAATAAACTTATCGACCAAGCTATGCTTATAAAACCATAAGATAGATAAGTATCTTCAACTATTGCTGCACCAATGCCTTCCCCAGCAATATATGCTAAAGGTGCTAGTAATCCATAGAAACAAATCAGTGTATATTTACCAATCAAAAATTTCATCACATGATTTATCTGAGCTGTAAAACCTGCCCACATACAAATTATCCATAGCGGTGCTAGATTTGGCGCGAAATCTAACGTACCGTTGTACTGCACAAACCCAAGTAAAGAAAAAGTGGAGTCCACAACCAGTCCAAGAATGATAGATATGATTATCAATTGGATTTCTTGTTTTAAATGATCTGTAACAATTGAGAAATGTAATAATAAAAAAATAAAGGTAGGTATAATGGCAATAATTGGATTTCCTTGCGCACCGCTGTATACACATGAAAACCAAACAATAGTGAATCCAACATAATTAATTAATATGTTTGATTTTGAAAGAATGTAATTAATCATTATTTGAATTTATCTTGAATAGTTTTAAATCTGAAATTAAAGATTTGCTCTATTTGAGGCTTAATGAGGACTGGATGTACAATTTTTCTAAACGCTTGGATGGGTAGAGCATAAGTAATTTCATCAATGATTAGTACACCACCTTCAACTTCTTTGAATGAATGCCTATGGTGCCAATAGCTATAAGGACCCTTTAATTGTTCATCAACAAAATATTCGTTTTTCTTATAGCTTGTAATCATTGTTCTCCACCGCATTGGAACTCCCATAATTTTGACAGTATAATCGATTATAGCACCTTCTTTCATTTCAATTGGAGATGGTGTTATAATATTAAAACCCATTGATGTTGGAGTAATTTTTTCAAGGTTTTCAGGTCTAGAAAAAAATTCAAAAACAGTATCCATATCACTTGGTACAAATTGTTCTTTATAGAAAGTATAAATTTTAGGTTGTCTTAAGAACGAACCAATAAATACAATGAAAAGTACAACTAATACTAAAAGTAATATATTTTTTTTATCCAAATTCATAACTGAAAGTGGCTCTGGACGGAATTGAACCGCCGACACAAGGATTTTCAGTCCTCTGCTCTACCAACTGAGCTACAGAGCCTATAAAATGTTCGAAAAGCTAAGCAATATTAGTTATTTAAAAAACACATAAATATTTCTTAGTTTAAGAAGTGAAAAAAATTGTTATAGCTTCTTCAAATAAACACAAAATATCTGAAATTTCTATAAAGATTCAACCGTTTTTTGATAATATTCTATCTTTAAAAGATTTTCCTGAAATTGGAGAAATAATTGAAGATGGAAACACTATCGAAGAAAATTCGTTTATAAAGTCAAGGGCTTGCTTCAATTTCAGTAAAATTGCTTCAGTTGCAGATGATACAATTTTAGAAGTTGATGCTTTAAACGGAGATCCTGGACTATATACTGCAAGATATGCAGGAAATAAAGCTACTTATGAAGACAATATGCAAAAACTATTACAAAACTTAGAAGGTGTTGAAAGTCACCTACGAACAGCAAGGTTTCGTACAATAATATCATATGTTGATGGAATTAATGATTTTCATGTGGAAGGCGTTTTAGAGGGCAAAATTACAAAGAGTAAAGTTGGAAGTAATGGTTTCGGATATGATCCAATTTTCTTTTCTGAAAAGTTTAATATGACACTTGCTCAAATGAATAATAAACAAAAAAATAACATTAGTCACAGAGGACTAGCTATTAAGAAGTTTGTGACAAAAATTAGAGACTTATAATAAATGAAGAAGCTGATCATCTTTGTTTGTTTGATTGGAGTTCTTTTTAGCAATAGCATTGTAAAAGAAATTACGTTTGATCCTTTCATCAATTCTAAAAAAACAAATTATTCACTCAGTGATATATCAAATTATCCTATAGGAATCTTCAAAGTTGATAAAAAATTTTTAGAATATAATGTTTCTTTTAATTCATCTTTTGATAAAATCATAATAAATGAAAGAATATTAAATACAAATACCTCACTTCCTTATGTCTCAACTTTTGATAATTATATTAATTTTTTAATTTCTTCAAATCAGAAATTTAACCTTTCTAAACCTTTTTCTATAGCTGCATCAGATACTACCATCGATAAAAAAACAGACAGATTTATGCAGATTGCAGATATAGATTTAGGTGCTTTGGGAAGAGCATCTTTAAGGGTTCAAGGTAACATTAATTTATCAGGTAAGTTAGTCAATCAAGATCAAGAGCTAGTACGCTCCTCTTACAGGGAACAAGAAAAAACAAATTTTAAATTTGATCAAAAGCAGCAACTTAATGTACAGGGAAAAGTTGGAGAACGTATCACTGTATCTTTAGATCAAAATTCAGAACGTGATTTTGATTGGGAAAATACTATTAGAGTTGATTATCAGGGAGAAGAGGATGATATTTTACAAAGACTGGAGATGGGAAATATTTCTTTGTCATTACCTTCAACAGAATTTGTAACTTTTTCTGGGAAAAATAATGGCTTATTTGGGGTTAAGGCATTATCAAAGCTTGGACCAGTAAACATTACTAGTATTGCTTCTTTAGAAAAGACCAAAAAACAGTCTCAAAGATACAGAGGAACTTCAGAATTAAAAGAAAATCAAATTCAAGATTATGACTATAAAAAAAATCTTTACTTCTTCATTCATGAATGGTTTAGAAATGGTTCAACTGATACAATTGATGAAAGTGGTTTTACTCTAGCAATACCATCTTATTATCCTCTTGTCAATGGTTTACACCCAATTGGAAATGTTGTTGTTAAAAACTTTGAATTATATAAGATTGATGCATCAAATAATCCACAAGCAGATCCTGGAATTGCCTATATAAATCCTAATAATACATCAGAATTTGCGGATGAAAGTAAGGAGGGAGCTTTCATTAAATTAGATAGAGGTACAGATTATAGTATCAATGAAGATTTAGGATTTATAAGAATGCAAAGTTCTTTACAGAATGAAATCATTGCTGCCCATTATCAACTTGCAGATAGAAATACAGGACAAATAATCGTTCAAATAGGTGAAGGAGTTTCTATTGAAAATCCAACGTTAACTCTTAAAATGATTAAAGCTCAATCATCACATCCAAATCATCCAGCATGGGATTTAATGTTTAAAAATGTTTATTCAATGGGTTCAACCAATGTTGATTCCCAGAGTCTTGAAGTAAATATTACTGATAATTTTTCAACGCCAGTAAGCGATAGAACTGAAAATGGTAGCACATTCTTAAATCTTTTTGGATTAGATAGTTTTAATCAATCAGGAGCCTCATCACCTGATGAAGTTATTGATTACAATAACCCAAATATAGTTAATTTGGTAACCGGAGAAATTCATCTACCTGCTTTATTACCATTTGTTTCAAATGATGTTATTAATGGGGGTAATGATAATAGCGAATTATCAGAGTTTTTACAGCAAGGAAAAATGTATACTACTTCTAATAGAACAGAATACACTGGAGATTCAAGATTCACAATTAACGCTAATTATACTAATCCTAAATCAACTATTAGTTTAGGTTTCACCTTGGTTGAAGGAAGTGAAGAAATACTTTCAAATGGCGAAAAGCTTGAAAAAGGTACCGATTATCAAATTGATTATTTTTCCGGAATAATAATGCTAACAGGAGATATTGATCCAAATAGTGATTTAGAGATTTCTTATGATAAACATGATCTTGTTACGTTTGATAGAAAAATTATGGTTGGTTCTAGAGCACAAATTGATTTTGATGAAAAGTCATTTTTAGGACTTACAGCTCTTTATTATGATCAAGATATTGTAAACAAAAAAGTTGAAGTAGGCTATGAACCAATTCAAAATTTCATCTGGGATATTAATGGTAGATATGAAAAGGATTTAGATAATTTATCTGCTCGATTAAATCAATTTAGTTTTTTAAATGCTAATAAGTTATCAAACTTTTCAATTGAAGGTGAGATAGCACAAGTTTTACCTAATCCAAATTCAATATCAAATCCTAGGACAGGAGATGGTAACGGGGTAGCTTTCATTGACGATTTTGAAGGATCAAAAAGAGTAACAAATCCTTCAATTTTGAGACGTTTTTGGAATATTTCCTCTGCACCTATCAATATATCTAACAACCAGGAGTATGACCAAAGAAATAGATTAAATATGTTTTGGTATAATCCCTATTCTCAGGTACTTACTAATAATATTTGGCCTAATGTTTCTACATCACAAAGAGCACAAAATCTTACAACGGATGTTTTGGTTTTAAAATACAAGCCAAAAGAATTTCAATCGTCAGTTGATCCAGACTCGTTGTGGGCAGGCATTATAACTCCGATGTTCATAGGAGATTATGATCAAACAAGAACAAGATTTTTTGAAATTTGGCTAAGGGGTGATGAAGGAAATTTAACAATTGATTTAGGAAAAATTAGTGAAGATTATAATGGAAATGGTATTTTGAATACTGAAGATGTACCTGAAGCTGGGTTGGCACTAGGAAATGGATTTTTGGAAGAAAATGAAGATACTGGGTTAGATGGTTGTTTTAATGAATATGAAGATGGTTTTGGAGGATGTTTGGATCCATCAGGACTTTCTTACCTTGAATATTTTGCAAATGGAGAAACCGAATTAATAAATGCCTCTTTAGATGTCGATTCAAATGATCCTAATGGAGATGATTGGGATTATTCAGAAGGTAGTTCAAATTATGAAAAAGTCAATGGTACGGAAGGAAATGGTACAGGTGACAGAATTCAAACAGGTGGTAAATATCCTGATACTGAAGATTTAGATAAGTCAGGATTTTTAGATAGAACCAATGACTACTTTACTAAAACAATATCTTTAAATGATAGCACTTATGTTGCAGGTTCAACTGAAGTAGATGGTATAAAAACAGGTTGGAAATTAATTAGAGTTCCATTAAGCCATTTTGATAAAATCCAGGACATATCTTTAAGTGAAATAAAATCTGTGAGATTAGTTGTATCTGGTATCACGGAAGAAACTAAATTAGAAATTGCTAAAATTGAATTAGTTGGTAATGCTTGGCAAGAACTTGGAACATCACTTGCAGATACTGAATCTTACACAGTACAGGATAGCACATTCATAGTTTCAGTAATCAATGATGAAGATAATCCAAATTATGTACCACCAAAAGGGGTTTTTGGTGAATATGACGAGATAAATCAAATTAGATCAAAAGAACAATCGTTGGTATTGCAATTTGAAAATCTAGATCCTAATTACAAGGGTGCGGCAAAAAAAATTCTAGCAATGGATGAAAAAAAGGGTCAAAGTTATCTAATGTATGATCGCATGAAAATGTTTGTATACGGAAATAGTGATTTTGCTTCAAATGAGGAAACTGATTTAAAATTTTTCATTCAATTCGGTAACGGCGATGAGTATTATAAAATTACTAAACCTGTATATGATAATTGGGATGAAGAATTAAAAAGAAATGAAATTGATTTAGATCTTAATTGGCTCACTTCGCTAAAAAATGAAACTGATGATACCATTAATTTACTCAATTCAAATGATTCATTTACTGATTCATTAAGCTATAAGGAGTATAGTTTCATTGATGACAACAGTGCTATTTATAAAAATGTTGAAATTATTGGAAACCCTTCTCTTTCAAGATTACAATATTTTATTGTTGGGGTAGAAAATGATTCTGATCACCCCATAACTGGTGAAATTTGGTTAGATGAACTTAGGCTGAGTGGTGTAAAAAAAGAAACAGGAACTGCAGTAAGACTTAAGTCAAAATTTAATCTATCTGACTTAAGTCAAAGCACATTTACTTATAGTAGAAAGGATGCAGACTTTCACGTTCTTCAAGAAAGAATTGGAACAAATCAGACTGTAGAAAATTTTACTTTTAATAACAATTTTCAGCTTGGTAACTTCTTCCCTAGCTCCCTTGGAATTTCTTTTCCTGTAACCACTAGCTATAATTTAATTAATAACTCACCAAAATATTTTCCAGGAACAGATATAAGAACAAATAATTCTCCTCCAGATTCTGTAATGGTAAAATCTTCAACAATCAATCTTACAGGTAAAATTTCAAAGAGGGTTAAGTCGGAAAACCCATTTATTAAATATTCAGTAGATAACCTTAGCGCAGGATTTAATGTTTCAACTCAAAAAAAATCTGACTCAATTATGGAGTCAGTAGATGTTAACAAGATAAATACTAATGTTGATTATAATTTAAGATTTCCAAGTGATAATTATATTGAGGCCTTTAAGTGGACTGAGAATTTCCCAATCATTGGAGAGAAATTGAGTGAAACAAGATTCTTTTACACACCATCAACATTTACAACCGGAATTCGCGTAAACAGAAACCTATCTGAAAAAATATCAAGAAGGAATTCTGAACTAATTGAAGATTTTAGTTTGGGACTAGAAAGAAGATTTACTGTTAATTATAAGGTATTCGATAATACTCAATTGAATTATACAAAAAATATTAAAAGTGACATGTCAGATTACCGAGACGAAGTTTTAAATCAACTAAAAGTTGGTGCATTAACAAATATTAATGAAACTTTAAACTACACTTTTAGCCCTCAATGGCTGAGTTGGTTTAAACCTAATTTCACATATAATACAAATTATGCGTGGATTCAGCCTAGAAATGGTATATATGACGCAGCAAATTTAAATTTAGTAAGAAATTCAGGTGTTAATTTTTCTATATCTCCAACAGAAGTTATAGAAATATTTTATACCCCGGTTTCAAAGAGAGAATCAACAAAGACGCCATCACGAACGAGGTCCAGAGGATTAGCAAGTTTTGACGCCGAAGATGAAAATAAGAAGGAAGACAAAAAGAATCTTCAAAAGGATCAAAAAAAGTCTCTTGAAAATAATTTTGCTCTTGAAAGAATATATAATGAATCCAAGAAGATTGAGCCTCTTACAATCAATATTACTAATATAACCACAAAGATTTCTAATGGAATAGATGGCAAAATTCCACTATCATATCGTCTAGGGTTTAAGGATGATCTTGGATTAGATTCAATCTCCGAAGTTGGGTTGAATACAGGTAATGAAGATATAAAAAAATCATTTTCAGCCAGAACAGGTATACGATTTAATCCTCAATCATCATTAATGATTTCCTTTAATGAAAGTGTATCATCTAATATCAATGGATATAATATAGATATTCGTTCGACCACAAGAGATTATATTGGATTTGGAAGTTATTTATCAAAAGGATTTCCATTTTCAAATTGGTCTTTTAGAGTTGGCGGGCTTGAAAAGATTAGTTTTATAAAGCCATATGTTAGTTCAATGTCATTAGAACATTCTTTTTCTGGTAAGCAAAATTTATCATGGAAGTTTAATGAACAAGGCATCATGCCTATAAATCTTTTCAACATCTCATCTTTTGAAAATGGTAATGATGATTATTTACAATTCTCAAGGATATCAAGGTCATTTTCACCTTTGATTGGAATTAGCACTACATTTAATAATGGAATTTCAACAAATTTAAGGAGTAATATAACCCATACATTAGATGAAGTTGCAAACGGTTTAACATATATTTCTGATAACAGTATTCTTGCGACATTGACATATAATTTTTCAAAAGGAATTCGTTTTCCCCTTCCATTTTCTGAAAGAAATATTTATCTAAGAAATAATATGAATATTAGCTTAAACTTAGACTTTTCAAATAAAACAGAAGAGGGATCAAAGGATAAAATTAATTTTGTGGAACAAAATTTTACAAATACTCAAAAAAGTGTTTTAAGAATTACTTATACATTAACAGATGATATAACTGGAAGTTTATTTTATGAATATAGACAAACCGATACCCGCCTCACTGGAAGAAGAATTGATAGAGATTTTGGTATTAACTTAAATGTTGCAATAAGAGGATAATGAAAAGTTTATTTATAATCATATTATTTTTAGCTGGTTGTTCAACTAATAGTGTTGAAAAAAGTATACCACAATTTGATCATAATAGAGCTTTCCAGCATCTAGTTGACCAATGTGATTTTGGCCCGAGAAATCCTGGATCAATTGGTCATAAAGAGTTTAGTAATTATTTAGAGGAATATTTGAATATGTTTTCATCTGAATTAATAATTCAAGAGTTTTCATACTTAGAACATTTAACCAACATTGAAAGAGATGGTAAGAACTTTGTTGCTAGATTTAATGTTGAATCAAAGGAAAGATTACTAATTGGTGCACATTGGGATACAAGATCCTTTTCAGATGAAGATCCAGATAAAGAAAAACATTCTATTCCTGTCTTAGGTGCTAATGATGGTGCAAGCGGTACAGCAATTTTAATGGAGCTTGCAACAATATTTTCAAAAAATAAACCTCCAATTGGAGTTGATTTAGTTTTTTTTGACGCTGAGGATGTTGGAATTAATGGACAGCCATATACTTTTGCAATGGGTTCAGAATATTTTTCAAAAAATTTACCAATTGAGAAACCAAAATCCGCAATCATAGTGGATATGGTAGGTGATAAATATTTAAAATTACCCATTGAACGATTTTCTTATCAAACCAGCCCGGAAATGGTTAAAGAAATTTGGAACTTAGCAGATGAGCTAGGTCTCAGCGCTTTTGAGTATAGAATTGGCTATGAAATTTATGATGATCATGTTCCTCTATGGGAAAACGCTCAAATACCAGCAATTGATATTATTGATTTTGATTACCCTAATATATTTTATAATCATTGGCATACTCAAAACGATATTCCGGAAAATTGCTCTCCACAAAGCTTGCAACAAGTTGGAACTTTATTATTAAATTACATCTATGATTAAATCATTAAATAAATATTTACTTGTTATGATTATTTTAGCATGCTCAAGTGGTGGCAGCTCACCCACTACAGATTCTGGAGATGATAATGGTAATGGAGATAACACAAATCCTTACGAATTTCCAAATGCTGTAGATTATGGTTTATCTAACCAAGTTGAAATTGTTACGTGGAATATTAGACAATTTCCTCAGCATAGTTCTACCAAAGAACAGGTTAAATCTTTACTAGAAAAATGGAATGCTGATGTTTATTTACTGCAAGAAATTTCCAGTGAATCTGAGTTAATAAGCATGGTTAATTCAATGACAGATTATTCATATGTTGTGGATGAAGAGTCAGGCAATCTTGGCTTTGCTCTTGTCTATAAGAATGAAAACATTACATACGTATCAAAAAATGAATTATGGGCTGATACTTCAAATTCATCAAGTGGATGTAATGGTGATTACCTAAATTGCAAATTATATCAGTTCGCAAGTAGACCTCCAATGGAAAGCTACATAACTTGGACCGACGGTACTAAATCTATGAATCTTTATGTAATAAATGTTCATTATAAGTGTTGTGGAAATGATAATTACGATGCTTCTGATTTAACCAACGAAGCAACCAGAAGACATCATGCAAGCCTTCTTTTAACAGATTATTTAATTAATAATAGAGAAAATGATAATGTGATATTGGTTGGAGATTTTAATAATGTTGGTGCTCAAAGTATAACTAATCCAACTTTAAGCCCCTTTACTGATTCTGAATCTTTTGATTCTGCTGATTCTTTTAGATTAACAGATTTAAATATTCTTCAAGGGCCTGCTAGTGGCTATTCTTGGCAAGGCTGGACAAGTTCATATGATGCATCTCATTTAGATCATATTATTATTAATGAACCTTTGTTTTCATATCAAACAACATCGTCCGTAGAAGTAATTGCTTTACCAACTCAAACAGGCGCATCCAATTCCAATGTATCAAATAGAATATCAGATCATCAGCCAGTAATCTATAGATTTTATCCTTGATTATTTCTTTGAAAAATCTATTTATAGGAATCATTTTATCTTCACTAATTACCGGTCAAGATTTTAAAGATATTGATATTAAGCTTACTAATCTCGAGTTTGATAAAGCTCAAGCACCTCTTGAGCAACTCCATAATAAATACCCTCAAAATACTGATGTTCTTTTGAGATTGTCAATTACTCATCACTACTTGTCTGAGTCAGCAATGAAAAAAAACTTAGATAAGGACAATGCTTTAAGAGCATTTGAGTATGCTCTAAAAGCATTTAACATCGAACCTGATAATCCTGATATACTAAAATGGTATGTTATTACCTTAGGAAAAACAGTTGAAGAAGATACTATTCGCAATCAAATTGAGCATTCAAAAAATATCAAAAATATTGCTTTAAAAGTTATCAATCTTTTACCTGATGATGAGTTTTGTTATAGTATTATGGGACAGTGGCACTACAAATTAGCAGATTTAGGAAGAGCATCAAGAAGAATAGCTTCAATTTTATTTTCAGAACCTCCAAAAGGATCTTTTGAAGAAGCACAGTATTTTTTTGAAAAAAGTTTAGAAAGAAATTCTGATTATATTGGTACTTATTACTGGCTCGGAAAAACTCATTTAAAGCTTAATAATGAACAAAAGGCGATTGAATTATTTAAATTGGGAGTAACTCTAGATAGACCATATAAGCGAGAAGAAAGAGCATATCAGGGGATGAAAAGCTATTTAGAAAATCTATAGTTTTTTAACTTTTCTATATTTCTCAGAAACTTTAAATATCTCTGGTAATAAGTCCTGCTCCGAATATCCCAGTAAGTTGTAAGTAAATGTTCCATTTTCACTTACTGCTTCAAACTTAATTGTTAATGCATTTGTATTAATATCATATTCATCATAAGGTATATTCATTGCATTCATACCCAAATTAGGAGGTATTGATCCATCAAACATTTCTTTTAATCTTTTATTAATTATTAATTCTGTGTTGGACTTTAAAGTTGATTCAGAAAACCAAATAAATAAGTCCGATTCATCTTCATCATTAACAACGATTTCAGCTTTTCTAGTTTTAAAGTCATTTAAGATTTCTATTTCTTCACTAATATTAATTGTCAAATCTTCTTCATCACTATTTGATTCATTTTCAGTGCTGTTATCATCTTGGGGAGGACCGCCTTGTGGATTATTTTTATTTTCTTCAAGAAATTCGCTAAAGGAATAAACTGCAAACCTCTTTTTTTTATGATTTATCTTTGTAACTGTTGAATCACTGAATGATATAATATATCCTTCATCTCTTTTGATATTGAATAATTTTAAAATTTTAACATTAAAATTGCTTCTTAAATAATATGTATCTTGAGTAAAAAATTTATTAATTGAACCTTCCATTTTTCCTTGGGAAAAAGATCCATTTAAACTTTCATTTACAAGAAGATTAGATTGTGAATATGCATTATCAATAATACAAAGAAATAGAACAAAGAATAATTTCAACGGGTTATTATAAACCAGTTTCACTAACAGTTTTTTTTACCTCATTAAGTGTATTACTTAAAGCTGTTTTTTCATCTTCATCAAGATCAAAGGTAAGTATTTTTTCAACACCTCCTGAGCCTATAACAGTTGGAACTCCAATGAAATATCCATCTATATCAAATTCACCCTCACATAATGATGCGCATGGTATGACTCTTTTTTTATCTCTTACAAAACTTTCAATCATTTCTACAGCAGATTGAGCAGGAGCATAAAATGCAGAACCTTTACCAAAAAGTTTAACAATTTCTCCTCCGCCAACACGAGTTCTATTTTCTATAGCGATAATTTCTTCTTTACTCAATAAAGATGATAATGGCACACCACCTATAGTTGCTAACCTACTAACTGGCACCATTGTATCTCCATGACCTCCTAGAACCATACAATTAATATCTTGTGATGATAGGTTTGTAGCTTCAGCAATAAAAGATCTAAATCTTGCGCTATCAAGAGCTCCAGCCATTCCAACAACTTTGTTTTTTGGAAATCCAGAAATTTTATGGAAAGCATATACCATAGCATCAAGTGGATTTGAAACAACAATGACAAATGCTTCCGGTGAATATTTTTTAACCTGATTTGCAACATTTGTCATAATATCCAGATTTTTTTGAAGAAGATCTTCTCTATTCATGCCAGGCTGTCTTGGAAATCCTGCAGTTATTACTACAACATCAGAATCTTTAATATCTTCAAAATTTGAAGTACCTGATAATTTAGAGTCATAGCCATCATGAGGAAGAAGCTGAGAAATATCTAAAGCTTTTCCTTTCATGAAATTTTCTGCTTCGGGAATATCAACAATGACTATATCACCGAGTTCTTTCTGAGCAGAAAGCAGCGCGATATTTCCACCAACTTGACCGCCGCCAATTAATGATATTTTAGGTCTAGACATAGCTTAATTTAATTCTTGAACACTAACAAAGGTAGTACCACCTTTTTTGCTAAACTTGACTAAGCCATGAGATGTAGCAAATAAAGTGTCATCATTTCCTCGTTTAACATTTCTTCCAGGATGATACTTTGTACCTCTTTGTTTTATAATAATTCCACCAGCTAAAATTGACTGTCCGTCCGAAACTTTAACGCCTAGTCTTTTAGCATTAGAATCTCTACCATTCCTTGAACTTCCTTGTCCCTTCTTATGAGCCATAGTTAATTCCTTTTATTTTTTGCTTTCAGTTTTCTTAGCAGCTGATTTCTTAGCAGCTGGTTTTTTTGTTTTAGCAGCTGAAATAGATTGAATTTGTAATAAAGTTAAATCTTGACGATGGCCTCGTTTTCTTTGATAACCTTTTCGTCTTTTTTTCTTAATAACTGTAATTTTAGAATCTTTTTTATGCTCAAGAACTTTAGCGCTAACATTATATTTTGCTAAGTCTTTTGCTTCAAAAATATTCTTATCTTTGTCTGAAACAGCTTTAATTACGTCAAACTTAATAGTTTTTCCTTCAGCAACATCAATCTTAGAATTAACTAGGACTTTGTCACCTTTAGCAACTTTATATTGTTTTCCATATATTTCAACAATTGCAAACATAGCGTGGGAACTTAATAGCTAATTTTGTCCTTTTCAAGTACCTATTTCATTTGTGATATCTTTAGAATCTGACATCTTAGTAAACTTAAATTGATTTTTATTCATTGTATCATCATTTACTACCTTTAAGTAAATGAAATTTTTCCACATCAACTTTATATAATCCCTAGTTTTTTCTTTTTTTAGATATTCTGCTAATTCTGGATGTAAATACAACTTTAATCTTAAATCCTTATTTTGCTTTTTATAATCTCTTAACCAATAATCAATTCCTGTTAATAAGGTATCTTTCGAAATAATTCTTCCATTACCATTGCAAACATCACAACAATCAGTCAAGGAATCTAAAATGCTCAAACCAGTTCTTTCTCTAGTCATTTCTAAAATACCAAATTCAGATATTTCTGAAACAGCTACCTTAGCACGATCTTTTCTAAGCTCTTTTTTCATTTCAAGAAATACTTTTTTTCGATTTTCAGGTTTTACCATATCAATAAAATCAATTAAAATTAATCCTGACAAATGTCTCAGTCTTAATTGAGAACAAATTTCTTTAGCAGCTTCTAGGTTTATTTTTAAAGAATTTTCTTCATGACCTTTTTTACCTACAAATTTTCCACTATTTACATCTACCACTACCATGGCTTCAGTTCTTTCAATTATTAAATATGCACCACTTTTTAACCATGCTTTTTTTCTTAATAATTTCATCATAGAATTATTGATTCCACTTTCTTTGAACAGCGGCTCTCGCTTTCTGTAATGCTCTAAAGCATCTCCAATTTCCAAGGCATCTTCTTTGATCATTTTTTGAATTCTTTTATAATCTTCTTTTGAATCAACAATGATTTTTTCAACCTTTTCACTAATTAAATCTCTTAAAACACTTGAGGTTACTTTTAAATCATTATGAATAAGTTTAGGTGCCTTATTTTTTTCAGCCTTATACAAAAGGTCATTATATTTTTTAATCAACGATTTGTAGTCATTTTCAATTTGTGAGTCAGTTTTACCTTCAGCTACTGTTCTGAGGATCATTCCTAAACCAGGCTTCTTGATTTCCATTGCAATTTTTTTCAAACGTCTTCTTTCATATTTATCTCTCATTTTTTTTGATACCCCAATATATTTTGATTTTGGTATCAAAACGATAAATCTTCCAGCTATGGATAGATCAGTAGTTACTCGAGCGCCCTTTTTATCAAAAGGCTCTTTAATGACTTGGACAATAATTTCTTGACCTGGTTGCAAAAGAACATCTACTTCTTTTGAGTTTTGAGTTTTTTTGTTTTTTTCTACAATAAGTTCAGAATCTGAAATTTCTGAAAAAGGTAGGAATGCATTTACATTTTGGCCAATATTTACAAATGCAGCTTGCATGCCTGGAATAACATTTTCAACAATACCTTTATAGATATTCCCGACAGTTTTAACTTGTGATTGTTTATCAACATGTAGTTCAGCTAACTTACCATTTTCTTTTACGGCAATACGTGTTTCGCCTACTCCTTTGCTGATGTAGATTTCTTTCTTCATCTTTTACACCTCGTATACCAAAAGAATTCTTCTGGTTTTTTTATTTTATTTGTTGATTTGAGGAGTGAAGAATTTTATAAGAAAATTACTTTAAATAAAAAAAAATTATAAAAAAACTGTTTTAAGCTTCAAACCTCAAAATCACATTAATATAACGAAATTTACATTTAAAATGCATATTATCTATTCTTATGTTTAATGAAGAATTAATTGCAGCAAAAGTAGCAGCAAGAAATGCCGGTAAAATCCTTATGAAGTATTATAAGTCAGAGGACAATAAAGTCAAAATGAAAGGAATTGGTAATCCGGTTACAATTGCTGATAATGAAGCTGACAAATATTTATTTGAATTTTTAATAGGAGAATTTCCTGATGATGGCTGGCTTTCAGAAGAAACAGTTGATACGGAAGAAAGACTCAGTAAAAGTAGAGTTTGGATTGTTGATCCCTTGGATGGTACCAAAGAATTTATTGAGGGCATCCCACATTTTTCTGTAAGTATTGCATTAGTTCACGATGGAGACCCTGTTATTGGCGTTATTTATAATCCTGCAACCAATGAAATGTTTTCATGTCAAAAAGGTAAAGGAGTTTATTTGAATGGTCATAAGGTAAATGCTTCTCAAAAAACAAATTTATTAGATGCATCTATAACGGTTAGCAGGTCTGAGGTAAAAAGAAAAGATTGGGAGCCATATCGTAATGACTTTAAATCTATAAATCCTATTGGTAGTGTTGCATATAAGTTAGCGCTTGTCAGTTCAGGTAATTATGATATTTTTACAACTATTGCTCCTAAGAATGAATGGGATATATGTGCAGGAGATTGTCTTGTATCAGAAGCAGGAGGAGTGTTTAAAACAATTAATGACAAAAAAATTATTTATAATCAGAAGAAAACACTTGTTACAGATACAATAATTGCTACAAATTCTGTATTGTTTGAGGGGGTTTCAGACTTGCTTTTTTAGTGTAGTTTGATATAAAATTCAACATAAAATTATGAAATATATTGGTCCAGATTTTTGCAACATTACGACTCTTTTGACTGATGAGGAGTTGTTAATTCAAAAAACAGCAAATGAATTTGTAACTAAAGAGTTTATGCCTTTAGTAAACGAATATTATGAAAAAGGTTCATTCCCTGTTGAGTTAATCCCAAAAATGGGTGAGTTGGGATTTTTTGGTGCAACATTACCTAAAAAATATGGCGGTAGTGAAGTTAGTAGCACTGCTTATGGTTTAATTATGCAGGAATTAGAAAAAGGTGATTCGGGTTTAAGATCTGTTTGTAGTGTTCAAGGCGGTCTTGTGATGTATCCTATTTTTCAATATGGAACAGAAGAGCAAAAAGATAAATGGCTCCCTAAACTTGCATCCGGAGAAGCTGTAGGTTGTTTTGGTTTAACTGAGTCAAATCATGGATCTGACCCCGGTGGGATGGCTACCAAAGCCGTAAAGGATGGAGATGACTGGATTATTAATGGATCTAAAATGTGGATTACTAATGGAACTGTTGCAGATGTAGCGGTAGTTTGGGCTAAAGATGAAGAAGGCATAGTAAGAGGTTTTCTACTTGAAAAAGGAATGGAAGGTTTTACTGCATCTGATATTCATGGAAAAATGAGTTTGAGAGCATCAATTACTTCCGAATTATTTATGAAAGATGTAAGAGTTTCTGATAAAAATCGTTTGCCTGGGGTTGAAGGGTTAAAAGGTCCTTTATCATGTCTTACTCAAGCTCGATACTCCATTGTTTGGGGAACAATAGGAGCAGCAATAGATTGTTATGAAGTTGCACTTGCCTACAGCAAGGATAGAAAACAGTTTTCAAAACCCATAGCAGGCTTCCAATTGACTCAAAAAAAATTAGTTGAAATGGTTCAAGAAATCACCAAAGCTCAATTATTAGCAATTCAATTGGGCAAACTAAAAGATTCAAACCTTTTGGATTTTGCTCATATTTCACTTGGGAAGAAAAACAATGTAGCAATTGCAAGAGATTGCGCTAAAAGTGCAAGAGAAATTCTTGGGGCCAATGGGATAATGGACGATTATTCAGTAATGAGGCATATGATGAATCTTGAAACAGTCTATACGTATGAAGGAACACATGAAATCCACACATTGATTCTTGGGCAGAAGATTACTGATTTACCTGCTTTTGAATAACTTTATCAAGTAGTTCAATAATTTCAACTAAAACTTTTTCTCTATTTATTTCTTTACCTAATTCTTTTGCAAAAGATGTATGATTTGCTTTAGCATTACTATCTAACTCTTTCAATTCAATATTAGAGTTTATATTAATTCCGACACTTAATGCTTGATAATTACTACTTTTGCCACTTTGTACATTAGATAAAAGTATCCCAGCTATTTTTCTATCTCTAACATAGATATCGTTAGGAAGTTTTTGATATGCTTCAATTTGATATTCATTAAGAACACTTACTATTACTGAACAAGTTTCATCAATTAGATTTTGTTGAAAATTATTTGATGAGCCAAGAATAATGCTAAATGTTAAATCTTTATAAGATTCGCTATACCAAGATTTATTATAAGATCCTTTTCCAGAGGTTTGATTATCCGTTATGACAATTTTACCAACGGAGCTTTTCTGAAATTGTTGATCAAGAGCTATATTCAAAGTTGAGTCAATTGTTTCAAAGTATATGAAAGACTCTTTTCCAGATTTTATCCAACAAGTTTTTAAATCAATATCTTCTAAGATTAATTGCAAGGATCGAGTTTTTTTCTCATCTTGAATGTAGTACCAGGTTGTAATACTCCGTCTGTTGAATTAATCAATTTAGCATTGTCTACATAAATGATAACCCAAGCTAATTCATCGCCATACACTCTTTGTGCTAAGTTCCATGCAGTATCACCTGATTGAACTGTATAGTCAAAAAACTCAGGCTCACAATCCCTTACATCAGTAGATTCTCTTTTAAGTGATAAAAAGTTATATGGAAATAAACGATCTGGATTATCACCAATTTCATCCTTGTTCCATGAATAAATATCTCTCCACATTGACGCATCACCATATTCTCTTAGAGCTATTTTTGTTAGAAAGTCACCTCTTTTAATCATATATGGTTCAAAAACAGTTACAGGCAATGGTGGTGATTCTGGTTCTTGCACAGTGAATGTTTCAACAGAGACTTCTTGTTTTGCTGCAACTTCATTGCTTTCTTCTACTTCTTGAACAGAAACTTCATTACCAACACTAGGAACAGTTCCTGAGCAACTGATCATGAATAATCCAAGAAAAACAAATATTAAATTTTTATGTAACATAATTTCCTCCTAAAAATAAAACTAAATTAATTTATAATTGTTCCAAATATTATTCTAAATATTCACCAAAAACTGTTTTTAAAGCAATTATTATTTCACCTAGAGTGCAATTATTTTCAACACAGGTTATAATTTGTGGCATTAAGTTCTTGTTTGTTTTGGCTACATTAACTAACTCATTTAATGAATCTTCTACAATTTTATTGTCTCTTTTTTCTTTAAAATGATTTAATCGTTGCAGTCTATGTTTTGAGCTATCTTTAAATGAAGTACCTGAATCTATAATCTCATTTTCATTAATAAACTCATTTACTCCAACCACGATTGTTTTTTTTGAGTCAATGTCTTCTTGAAATTGGAATGCAGATTTTTCAATCTCACTTTGAATTTCACCTTTTTCAATTAAGATTTCCATACCACCTTTTTCAAATATTTCATCAATTTTCAATTCTACTTCTTGAACAATATTATTAGTTAAGTCTGTGATAATTGAACTATCTCCTATTGGATCAATATAGTTTGCTACTCCACTTTCATGCGCAATTATTTGCTGAATTCTTAAAGCTGTAGTTGCATTTTCTTCTGAGGGTAAACTGACAGCCTCATCTTTTCCATTTGTATGAATTGACTGAGCTCCTCCAAAAACGGCTGATAAGCTTTCTAAAGTCGTTCTGGCTATATTATTATCAATTTGTTGTGCAGTAAGTGTTGATCCGCCGGTTTGAACATGAAATCGGCATAATTGAGATTTGACATTATCTATTTTAAATCTTTTCTTTATAATTTTGGCCCAAATAATTCTTGCAGCTCTAAATTTGGCAACTTCTTCGAAAAAATCTCTGTGGGCATTGAAAAAAAATGACACTTGTTCAGTCAGTTTAATAAGATCTAGATTATCTTCTTCAGCTTTTTCTAGATATGTGATTGCGTTAGCAAATGTAAAAGCTAGCTCTTGAACTGCAGTGCTCCCAGCTTCACGAATATGATATCCTGATATAGAAATACTATTCCATTTAAAAAGATTTTGTTGACAAAATTCAAAAACATTAGAAGTTAATCTTAGCGAGTGTTCTACAGGAAAAATGAAAGTTCCTCGAGCAATATATTCCTTAAGTATGTCATTTTGCAAAGTTCCACGAAGAGCATTAAAGTCATAACCTCGTTTTTTAGCTGTTGCAAAATAAAATGCTAACAAAATGGAAGCTGTAGAGTTTATTGTCATAGAAACTGAAATATCTTCAAGATTAATATTTTCAAAAAGACGTTCCATATCCTCAATTGTCGAAATTGGAACACCAGATTTTCCAACTTCGCCAAAGGACATATCATCATCAGAGTCGTACCCCATCTGTGTTGGTAAGTCAAATGCCACAGATAAACCACTTACTCCATTTTCAATTAGCTTTAAATATCTTTTATTTGATTCAGTTACAGATGAAAAACCTGCATACTGTCTCATTGTCCATAATTTATCTTGGTACATATTTTTATATATACCTTTTTCAAAAGGAAACTTACCAAATTTATTTTTTGCCATATTAAAAATTAAGTCTAATTAAAATTTATTTTTCTAATATATGATTAAATTAATACAAAGATATGGAATTCACTTTAAAAGAAAAATTAATGCTTGCTATAAAATTTCGTAAACATAAGCAAAATTCTAATACCTTTAATGAATTTAATGGTGAAACCCTCATAATTCTTCCAGAAAATGATATTGCATTTGAAATGGCACAACTTTTTTTACATAAAACTGATGATTCAGTCAGTTTTCTTTTAAAAGATTCTATTTCAAGTTTTTATTCTGATAAAATCATTAATAATTCTATTCAATATACATATAATGACATGGATTCCTTGGGTTTGCCCAGAGACATTTTTACAGAAAAAATTAAAAGTTATAATTTTGAGAATATTGTCGATACAAACGCGAGCTTTAGCAGGTTTGGAGCTTTCTTGTGTTTATTTTGTAACCCAAAAGTGCGAATGGGTTTTAATTATGATAATTCCAAAAAATATTATAATGTTATATTAGATACAAATTATCAACAAAATTTAGAAGAAACTTTTGAAATGATACAGCAGTTTATAAAAATATGACGGAACATTTAAAAAAAATTATATCATCTCATTTAATTATAAATGACAAAGTATATAATCTGGATGAGAGTCTTAAATTTCCATGGCAATGGATTGCTAATATCGATCTATTTTTTAAAGATATTGAAAGTTCATGTTCAAATATTGAAAATGTTGTTATAGATGAATCAAATGGACCCGTTTTTATATCTAGTTCAGCTATTATTGAACCATTTGTAATTATTAATGGCCCTGTATTTATTGGTGATAACTGTTTAATTAAATCTCACTCAAATATCTCAAAATCAATAATTAATCATGACTGTAAAGTAAAAGGTGAGGTCCATACCACAATTTTTCAACCATTTGCCAACAAAGCTCATGAAGGATTCTTGGGTCATAGTTTCATTGCTTCTTGGGTAAATCTTGGGGCAGGTACTACCACAAGTAATTTGAAAAATAATTACTCAAATATTTCAGTGAAATGGAATGGAGAATTAATTGATACTAAATCCATTTTCTTTGGTTCAATCATTGGAGAACATGTAAAAACCTCAATTGGTACCAACTTAAATACGGGAACGGTAATTGAAATGGGTTGTAATATTGTATCACAAACTTTTCCACCCAGGTATATTCCAAGCTTTTCATTTTACTATAATGGTAAAATTTCAAAAATCACATTTGACGATTTTAAGGATGTTGCTTCAAAAGCAATGTCCAGAAGAAATGTTGATTTCTCCTCAATAGAATCTACTATCTTTGATCTTTATAAAAAAGATTGACACAATACTCTACAAATAATATCTTCGACTTAATATGTCTGTGGAAGAAATAAGTAAAGTTGATGAAGTTATTTGTCCTTGTGATAAACAAGAAGAAATAATAGCATCTGAGATTGGTGAAAGCCTAAAATGTCCAAAATGTAATGCTCATTTAAAGCAAAGGGCTTACTTACCTTTTCTTGAATATCTCATGGAAAATGGGTATGTCCAAAATCTAGATTTTTTTGATCTAGATCTTTATTCTCAAGATAAAGAATCGTTGTATAGTACGGATGAAGACCTTGACTTAGATAAATATGAAGTTAGAAAAGATAGCTTAAATATTTATGAAGATGACTCGAAGTTTGGAGGGAATAGCACGGTCGCAGCCGAAACTTCAAATTCAATAGATGAGTCTGCTGTTTCAAGTGATTGGACAAAGTTTGCAACTGAAGACGACGATTCAGAATAAAATTCTTTCAATAGCTTGATAATAACACTAAATTGGTTAAATCGAAGATTTATCAGGCTATAAAAAACGCGAAAGATTGAAAGACTTTCCCCCGCTTATCAACTTTCTTTTATAGCCTGTTCTTTTAAAAAATAAAATACCGACTAGTTAGTCGGATTTTATTTGTTTGATAATAAAATATTATTATATTGACCAACTATGAAAATAGCAGTATTAACAAAAGCAATTCCAAGCTACGAATCAAGTATTAGAGTAGATAACTCTGGAAGCTGGATTGATGAGTCCGTTGTCAATTATGTTGTCAATGAAAGTGACTCATATGCTTTGGAAGAAGCATTACAAATTAAAGAGCAAGTTGGTGACGATTCTGAAGTTGTTGTTGTTACCCTTGGGTCTGAAGCCAACACTTCAAAAGTCATTAAAGATGGTCTAGCTAAGGGTGCTGACCGAGGAATTTTCATTAAAAATGATTCCAATACGACCGATCCACTTACAGTTGCAAAAATATTTGCTGAAAACTTAAAATCTGAAAACTTTGATTTAGTTCTATCTGGATTACAATCAGATGATTTGGGTTCAGGTCAAACGGGAGTTCTCATTGGAGAGTTGCTTGAAATGTCTACTGCTACACTTGCCATCGAAACTCAGGTTGAAGGAGATAAAATTAAAGTTAAAAGAGAGTTGGAATCAGGATGGTTTCAGTGGGTAACACTTCCTTTCCCCTCAAGCATCTCAATTCAGTCTGGTATTAATGAGCCACGTTATCCCTCATTAAAAGGTATTATGGGAGCAAAAAGAAAAGAATTAAATACTCTTGAGTCTACTCCTGAAGCCCAAAATCAAAGCTTCGTAAATTTATTCATTCCTAAAAATGAGAAAGTGACCGAAAAAATTGTCGGTGACTCAGATACAATTGTCGCTAAGCTTATGGATATTTTAAAAAATAGATTAAAGGTCATATAATGATATTAGTTGTATTAGAAAATCAGAGGGGTAAAATTCATCCTTTCAGTATCGAGGCATTAGTTGCAGGTCAAAAATTTGCAAAAAATCTTAATTGTGACTTAGCTGTATTGTGTATTGGTGAAAAAGTTAAAGAATTAAAATCTCAAGCACAAAATTTTAAGTCAAGTAAACTTATTTTAGCAGAACATTCCTTAATAGATATGTATTCAGCTGACGGTTATTCAAAAGTTCTTTCAGACGTTATAACTGAGCTTTCACCGAAATATGCATTATTTGGACATTCTTATATGGTAAGAGATTTTGTACCTAGAGTTAGTGCAAAACTTAATATGCCATTCGTTAGTGATATTATTTCAGTTGACTTCAAAGATGGAAATCCACATTTCTCTAAACAAGTTTTTAATGCTAAGCTTGCAACTAGCATTGAAGTATCTTCAGATCAAGCTTTATTAAGTTTTCAATCTGCCGCATTTTCAAGTGATGATATTGAGGAAGGTGAGCCAGAAGCTGAAGTAGATTTCAATGTACAATTGTTAGATAATGATATTAAGTCAAAAAGTGAACCCGAGTTTCAAGAATCATCCACTGGCGTTGATTTAACAGCAGCAGAATTAATTGTTTCAGTTGGAAGAGGGATTGAAAGTGAAGATAACCTACCTTCAATGGAATCGCTAGCTGAAGCAATGGGGGCTGAAGTTGCATCTTCTAGACCTGTTGTAGACATGGGCTGGTTACCTCCTTATAGACAAGTCGGAAGTTCTGGTCAAGTTGTATCTCCTAAATTATATTTTTCTTGTGGTGTTTCTGGAGCGATTCAGCATGTTGTTGGTATGAAGGGTTCAAAAAATATCTTAGCAATCAACAAAGATGAAGATGCTCCAATATTTGAAATTGCTGACTACGCAGTTATTGGTGATGTCCTCGAAATTGTTCCAAAGTTAACTGAAGAAATTAACAACAGTAAGTAGTAATCTTTTATGTTACAATTTTCTATTGTAGAACAAGTAATCTTAGCAGTTTTTCTTCTATCTGGTATTACTTTTTTCCTATATCACTTGCTCTTAAGACTTAAAATTGTTTTAAAAGGTAAGTCAGATTTCAGCGTTGATGAGCTTCCGAAAAGAATCGTTAGAGTATTTGATGAAGTCATTTTGCATAAAAAAGTCACCAGCGGTAATAGAAAGTCTGCTGGAATATTACATGCTCTTGTAATGTACGGTTTTATCTTTTTTGGTTTGATAACAATCAATCATTTTGGTATGGCCTTCGGATTTCCAATATTTAGTGAGTCTTTTAGACATACTTATTTTTTGATTTTTGGTGCACCTTGGGCAATCTTATGTACTATAGGTATTTTAGGGTTAGCATATAGACGTTTTGTGATTAAACCTGAGGCTTTAGGAAAATTTTCGAGCACTTCTGCATTAGTTTCAGTATTCATTGTTACACTAATGATCACCTATTTAATTGATGAATTACATATTCTATCGGGAGTAGCGGAAAAATTTAATTGGTGGTTACATTCTGGAGTAATTGGAGGGTTTTTATTTTTAATCCCACAATCCAAACATATGCATTTGGTATTATCACCTTTCAATATTTTCTTGCGCCCATTTGAGGTTCCAAATCATGGAGCTATTCCAATCGATATGGAAGCATCGGAAGAGGAATTAGATAATTTATTACTTGATTTATCAAGACTTAGCAAAGATCAAGCTCTTGATATTTTTACATGCGTTGAATGTGGAAGGTGTACAGAGGTATGCCCAGCAAATAGAGGTGGTGGAATCCTAGATCCTAAATATCATTTTATTCTAGATTTAAAAAATCCGATGCTTGAAAGTGGCGATGTTAATGTTGTTGATAAAATCAATGTTGAAGCAGGATGGGAATGTACCACATGTCAAGCATGTACAGAAGTTTGTCCTGTTGGAAATCACGTTGAGAAAGCAGATGAAATAAGAAGCTTTCAAGTTCTTGCAGAAGGCGATGTTCCACAAGAGTATCAAAAGCTTTTAAGAAATCTGCAAGAGACGGGAAATACGGAGGGATCATCATCAAGTGATTTACTTAATGAACTTCCAGTTTATACAGCTGACAAAGAATTAGTGCTTTGGTTGGGTTGTTTTGCTAAGCATGCAATGGACCCTAATTTTGTAAGTTCGGTAAGAAATTTTGTAAAAATACTTGAATCAGCCGGGGTGACTTATGGTGTATTAAGTAATGAACAATGTTCAGGTGATCCTGCAAATAAATTGGGAGATAAATTAACTTACCAATTATTAATGGATCAAAATGTTGAAGAACTAAATAAAGTAAAAAATGTCACAACTATGTGCCCTCACTGTGTTGTAAATCTTCAAAAAGAATATAAAAAATATCATGAAATTAAATACGAGGTAAAACATCATACCCAAGTGATTTCAGATTTATTAGAAGAAGGAAGGATTAATATTAATCCGGGTTCATTAGAGAAAGTGACTTATCATGATCCATGTAATCTTTCAAGAACGCTTGATGAAGTTTCTGCTCCCCGAAATGCAATAAAAGCAGCTGCACCAGAATTCTTTGAATTAGATGAAAGCGGTAAAGATACTTTGTGTTGTGGAGCTGGTGGTGCTTTATGGTGGAAAAAAGATAGTGGAGAAGGTAGAACCCACCTTTTAAGAGCTGAGCAGGTTATTGAATCAAAAACTGATACAGTAGTAACCGGATGTAATTTTTGTTATGGTATGATGAATCAAGGTATTGGACCATTGACTCCTGACGGTCAAGAAGAAATTAAAGTTAAAGACGTTGCAGATATTGTAGCTGAAAATCTTTCTTAAGAGTTTTTAAAAATGTCAATTGCAGAGCAAGGCTCACCAAAATAGATTCGTTTAGCATATCGAGTTAATTTAGCAGCAATTATTAAATATGCCCATGTAGGAATTGTAGCTTTTGAACATCCTTTAATAATGACTTTTTGATCTTGATATTTTTCCCATTCAATTAAAGATACTTTTTCCCTAAAATCTTTTTCTTTAATTATTCCTTCAGTCAAAAAGTCGTCTAAATTTATATTTTGCATTATTTAATAACCTGAATCGCTTTGTTTATTTTATCGACGAGATAATCTACTTCTTCAGTATTGTTATAAAAATAAAAACTAGCTCGTGCACACGCTGTGATGTCCAATGCTTGCATTAGCGGTTGACAACAATGATGACCTGATCTAATATTAATTCCTTCGTAATCTAAAAAGTGAGCTAAATCGAGTGAGTGAACACCTTCAATATTAAAGCTTATAATTGGAGTTCTTTCAGAAGCGTTTCCATATATTGATATACCATCAATTGACTTCATTTTTTCTAGGGAATACTCATTTAAAAAATTATCATGTTTTTCTAAGCATGCCTCTAAATAATCTACTGCTTCCGCAAGTGCAATGACTTGAGCTGCCATTGGGGATCCTGGTTCAAATTTATGCGGAATACTTGTCCAAGTAGATTCAGTCATTGTGACAGTTTCAATTATGCCTCCACCAGTTTGATATGGTTGCATCTCTTCTAAAATTTCTTCCTTACCATATAATACACCAACTCCGGTAGGCCCAAACATCTTATGGCCAGAAAAAGCATAAAAATCACAATCTAAATCTTTCACATTTACTTTCATATGAGGAATACTTTGACATCCATCAATCATAATTTTCGAGCCATTCTTTTTAACAATATTAGTAATCTCTTTAACTGGATTTATTGTTCCGAAAACATTTGACGCATGAGTTATGCTTACTATTTTAACATTACTATCTAAAGATTTTTTTAATTCTTCAAGATTGATAGTACCATTCTCAGTTGATCTTAAATACTTTATTTTAGCACCTGTCTTTTTACAAATTACTTGCCAAGGAATTATGTTAGAATGATGCTCCATATCAGTAAGTAAAATAACATCGCCAGAATTTAAATTATCATATCCCCATGATTCAGCTACAAGGTTGATACTTTCTGTAGCACTTTTTGTAAAAACAATTGAATTTTTTGATGCCCCAACGAAATCTGCTATTCTTTTTCTACTATTTTCGAATGCATTGGTAGCTTTTTCACCTAATTCGTACACACTTCTATGTATGCTTCCTCCAAATTTTTCGTAATATTCTGATTCACAATTAATTACCTGTGTCGGAGTCAAACTTGTCGCAGCGCTATCAAGATAAACTAAAGTTTTACCTCGATTTTTTTCTTTAAGATTTGGAAAATCTTGTCTGATATTTAACATAATAATTTAATAAAGTCCTAATTGTAACTTTGCCGCGTCACTCATCATATCTTGATTCCATTGAGGTTCCCATACAAGCTCTACTTCAACAGCTTTAGCGCCACCGAGTGATAACAATTTTTGTTTCACTTCATCAGCAATTACAGGACCCATTCCACAACCTGGAGCAGTTAGTGTCATTTGAATTAAAATATTTACTCCACTGTCTTGCTCTTTTATCTCACAGTTGTAAACTAATCCAAGATCAACAATATTTACAGGAATTTCGGGATCATAACATGTATGTAAAACATTCCATATTTCTTCCTCACTTGCAAAGTTATTGGAACTTATATCGCGCTTTTCTTCTCCAATTTTTTCGCCATCGATACCACTAACTTGATACATATTACCTTCAACAACTATAGTATAGTTATCTCCTAGTGATTGAGAAATGATACCTGTTTTTCCTTTTTCTAAAGTTGTTCTTACTCCATCAGGAACACTGTGAACAACTATATCTTGTAATATTGTAAACTCTTTATGCATTATCTAATTCCCTCTTAATGTATTTAAGTGAACCTAGAAATCCATTTTGTCTCTGACTAGATATTGCTGGACCAAGATTTAGCCATTCAAATAAGCTACTAGGATCATCAAAACTATTTATAAAATTAATTATACTCTTTTTTTCAGAATTATTGAAACCAATTTGAAGAATTCGCAGCAGGCCTTTAACAATCGTACTTTCTGAAAAAGCTTTAAGCGTTACAAGATTATTTTCATAACCTAGTTTTAGCCAGGTTTGTGAAGTACATGCATGGATTTTTCTATCTTCAGTTCGATCAGACTCGTTTATATGATCTAGTTTTTTGCCTAAATCAATTAAATACACCAACTTGTCTTGTCCGTCTAAAACAGAAAAGCCATCACGAATATTTGCGAGATTATTTTTTATATTATCCATTAATCCAGCTATCCAAAGCAATTTCGGATATATCTTGGAGCGATGAAAGAGAAAAGTCGTCAATGACTTCTTTTGCAAAAGCTTTGATCAATATTTTTTGAGCACTTGAATAGTCAATTCCTCTGGCACGTAGGTAAAAAATACTATTCTCATCCAAAGCACCTGTTGTTGAACCATGTCCACAAGAAACATCATCAGCATAGATTTCTAGCTGAGGATTGGAAAATGCATTTGACTCAAGTGAAAGAAGTAGATTCTTATTAGATTGATTTGAATCAGTTTGTTGCGCTCCTTCAGCAACAATAACTTTACCGTTAAAAACTGCTGTAGATTTATTATCTAGGACATTTCTCACATGTTGAAAACTTGTACAATGCTCAGCGTTGTGGTTTATTAAAATATTGTTGTCAATATGCTGCTCATCTTTACCAAGATTTAAAATATTAATTTTAGCATCACTTCCTGAGTTGTTAAGATCAACCTCAATAAATTCCTTATTAAAAAAAGAGCTTGTGATTATGGAATCAACACTTAATACAACATCTTTTTTAATTTGATAGTAGTTGTATGATAATGAATATGTTTGTGAGTGATCATTGAAAGATTTTCCATATTTGAATATTGTAGAATTTTCACAAATGAATTTGTTTAGCTTCAAATTGAATATTGAATGGTTTTCTTTAATATCTTCTTCAATGATAGAAATTTCCGACCCTTCATTAATATGAAAAATATTGAAAGAAGATACTCTTTCATTATTGCCGTTTTCAAAAAAATAATTTTTGATATTAATAACTTCCTCAATAACTGAATTTCTTTTAAACGAAAGATAACTACCATGTTCAAATTCAGATATTCCAAGATTAAACATAGATTCTTT
Organism: Fidelibacterota bacterium SCGC AAA298-D23; assembly: GCA_000402655.1. GTDB lineage: Bacteria > Fidelibacterota > Marinisomatia > Marinisomatales > Marinisomataceae > Marinisoma. Next base: position 57,701 of record AQSI01000001.1, on the reverse strand, counting down.
TAAAAAATTTTCAGAGCAACGTAATAGTTCTTTATCATTAAGCTCATCTAAGTTTTTAACTTCAAGTAAATCAGAAAATTTAAAATTTTTTAATGAATTTTTATCAAGAACCCCATTAACAAATACAATTGATAATTCATCAGATTCAATTTTTTGATTTTTAATTGAAGAAGATGATTTATTAAAACTTTTAAAATTTTTGGAAGAGGTGAATTTCCAATTTTCGAGTTTTTTGCTTGGTAAACCATTTGCATTGAAAAACTCTAAACTATTTTTTTTGATTAAGTTGATCATTTTATTTCTCTAACCAAGAATATCCATCTTTTTCAACTTTTTCTACGAGTGACATATCTCCAGACTCAACAATTTTTCCATCAATCATTAAATGAACTACATCAGGTTTAATGTAGTTGAGTAAGCGCTGATAGTGGGTGATAATTAATACAGAATTATTGTCATTTTTAAACTTATTAACACCTTTAGCAACTGTTCTTAATGCATCAACATCTAATCCCGAATCAGTTTCATCTAAAACTGCTAACTTTGGATTTATAGTTAGGAGTTGAAGTATTTCACTTTTCTTTTTTTCTCCTCCAGAAAATCCGTCATTTATTGATCTCTTTAAAAAAGAATCATCAAGTCCTAGCTCTGATAATATGGCTTTAGCATTATTTAAAAATTCTAGTGCATCCATTTCATCTTTACCTTGATGTTTTCTATGAGCATTTAATGCTGATCTTAAGAAATAGGCCATACCTACTCCAGGAATAGCAACGGGGTATTGAAAGCATAAAAAAATACCTTCTAAAGCTCTATTTTCAATGCTCATCTCAGTAATATCAGTATCATTCATTGAAATACTTCCACCATCTACTTCGTAAGCTTCATTACCAGCAATTACATTAGCCAATGTGCTCTTACCAGAACCATTTCTGCCCATAATTACATGCACTTCTCCAGCTGGTATTTCCATATCAATACCTTTTAATATTGTTTTATCATCAATCGATGCTTCTAAGTTTTTAATTTTAATCATTTTATTATCCTACACTATTTTCAAGGGTCACTTCAATCAATTGTTTTGCTTCAACAGCAAATTCCATAGGTAGTTCTTCAAAAACTTCTTTACAGAATCCGTTTACAATCATTGAAACAGCATCATCAAGCTTTATACCTCTTTGATTACAATAGAAAAGTTGATCTTCTCCAATACTAGAAGTAGTAGCTTCGTGTTCCATTTTTGCTGATGGATTTTTTACATCAATGTATGGAAACGTATGAGCTCCACATTTATCTCCAATTAGAATTGAATCGCATTGTGAAAAATTTTGCGCATTTTCAGCATTTTTTAAAATTTTAACTCCACCGCGATAAGTATTTTGTCCTTCTCCCGCAGATATACCTTTTGTAATGATAGTGCTTTTTGTGTTTTTACCCATGTGAATCATTTTTGTACCAGTATCAGCTTGTTGTTTGTTCTTTGTCACTGCTACTGAATAAAATTCACCAACACTATTGTCTCCTTGCATAATTACACTAGGATATTTCCAGGTAATTGCAGAGCCAGTTTCAACTTGTGTCCATGAAATTTTTGAATTATCACCAAGACAAGTTCCTCTTTTTGTTACAAAATTATAGATACCACCTTTACCTTCTTTATCTCCGGAATACCAGTTTTGAATTGTAGAATATTTGATAGTAGCATCTTTATGAGCAACAAGCTCTACGCATGCAGCGTGCAATTGATTTTCGTCCCTCATTGGTGCTGTACACCCCTCAAGATAACTTACATAACTACCTTCATCAGCAACGATAAGAGTACGCTCAAATTGACCAGTGTTGGTTGCATTGATTCTAAAGTAAGTAGATAGTTCCATTGGGCATCGTACGCCTTTAGGGATGTAAACGAATGAACCATCACTAAATACTGCAGAATTCAAGGCAGCAAAATAATTATCGGTTGCAGGAATAACAGAGCCCAAATATTTCTTTATTAATTCAGGATGATCGTGAACTGCCTCCGAAAAAGAACAGAATATAATTCCATGTTTAGCAAGCTCATCTTTAAATGTAGTTGCAATTGATACACTATCAAAAACTGCGTCAACAGCTACACCCTCTAATCTTTTTTGTTCATCAAGGGAAATACCAAGCTTATTGTAGGTTTCCAGTATTTCAGGATCGACATCATCAAGACTATCATTCTTTTTTTGTTTAGGAGCAGCATAATAACTTAGTGCTTGATAATCGATTGGTTCGTATTCAATTTTTGCCCAAGTTGGTTCGGACATTTTTTTCCAATTCTTAAATGCTTTCAATCTCCATTCAAGCAACCATTTAGGTTCATTTTTAATTTTTGAAAGTTTAGTAATAACCTCTTCATTAAGGCCCGGATCAAATTTGGTTTGATCTATATCTGTTGTGAATCCGTATTTATACTCTTGTTCAAGAGTTTTATCAATTACCTGTTGATTTTTATCTACCATAATTATGCTGAAAAGCTAATCCCGCATCCACATGTTCTTGTAGCATTTGGATTATTAACTTTAAATCCTCCGTTAAGTAAGTCTGTTGAAAAATCTATCTCACATCCTCTGACATAAATCCAGCTTTTGACATCACAAAATATTGTGATGCCATGACTGTCAAATACTTTGTCAAATTCATTTTTTTCATTTTCAAATGTTATTTTATACGACATTCCAGAGCAACCACCAGTATCAATTGTAACTCTAATTCCTTTTGAATCGGTTTCTTCGTTCTCAATTATATTTTTTAGCCTAGTTGCAGCTTTTTTAGTAATGCTAATTTTTTGGTTTTTAAGATCTTCGTTCATTATAACCCTAATTTTACTTTACCTTCCTCTGTCATCATTTCTGGGCTCCATGGTGGATCGAACGTTAACTCCACATCTACTCTTGAAATAGATTCAATTGATGACATTTTACTTTTTATGTCTTCAATCATATATTGACCCATTGTACAGCCGGGAGTAGTAAGAGACATTAAAATATCCACTGAAAATTTTTCACCCTCTTCATTAATTTTCAAGTCATAAATTAATCCAAGATTCCACAGGTCTATTGGAAGCTCTGGATCATTACATTGCTTGAGTACTTCAACCACATTATTTTTTATGTTTTCCATATAAGGGAAGGAATTTAATTACCATAAGATTTATGTCCTATAGTTTTAGAAAAATTTTAATTTTCATACTAATTGCTATGTTAAATTCCATAATGTAAATTGTTTCTCATTTGGAGAAAAAAATGGCTAAAAATGTAAGCAACAAAACAATCGACAATGTTACAATTAGATTTGCAGGTGACTCTGGAGATGGTATGCAGTTGAGTGGTGGAAGATTTACACAAACTTCTGCTGTTGTTGGAAACGATTTAAGTACTCTACCTGATTTTCCAGCAGAAATTCGTGCTCCTGCAGGTTCTTTGGCAGGTGTTAGTTCTTTCCAAATCCATTTTAGCTCACAGGAAATTCACACCCCCGGTGAAAAACCCGACGTTTTGGTTGCAATGAATCCTGCTGCATTAAAAGTACACTTAAAAGATTTAGTACCAGGTGGTACTTTAATTGTAAACAAAAATGCTTTTACAAAGAAAAATTTGACATTAGCAGGATATGAAGATGATCCTACGGAGGATGGATCACTTGTTGATTACTATTCTACACATTTTATCGAAATGGGGAAGCTTGTTACCAATGCATGTGAAGGAATTGACATACCATCAAAAATGGTTGATCGTACAAAAAATTTATGTGCACTTGGAGTTTTATTTTGGATGTATGATAGACCCCTTGAGCCTACAATCGACTGGCTAAATCAAAAATTTAAATCAAAGCCTGATATTATTGAGGCAAATGTTAGAGCTTTAAATGCTGGATATAATTATGGGGATACAGCCGAAATATTTACTACAAGATTTATCGTTGAAAAAGCAAAACTTCCGAAGGGTAAATATAGAAATATGAATGGAACACTTGCTTCGTGTTTGGGTATTTTGACTGCTGCTGAAAAAAGTAATTTAGGTATCACCTTTGCAGGCTATCCAATTACACCTGCAAGTAATATTTTACATACACTTTCTAATTGGAAGCAGTTTGGAATAAAAACTTACCAAGCAGAAGACGAAATTGCTGGAATAGGTGCAGCTTTAGGAGCTTCTTATGGTGGGGCCCTTGGAATTACAGCTTCTTCTGGTCCTGGTATTGCACTTAAAACAGAATTTTTAGGATTGGCAGTAATGACAGAACTACCTTTGGTAGTTATCAATGTTCAAAGAGGTGGTCCAAGTACAGGTTTGCCAACAAAGACAGAACAGTCAGATTTATTTCAAGCTGTCTATGGAAGAAATGGCGAAGCGCCGATCCCCGTCATTGCACCAACTACCCCAGGTGATTGCTTTTTTGCAACCTATGAAGCATGTAGGTTAGCTGTTAAATATATGACACCTGTAATGGTATTGTCAGATGGGTATTTAGTCAATGGTTCCGAACCTTGGCTTATACCTGATCCAAATAAATTAGAAGAATTTAAGGTTGAGTTCGCTCAAGAAAATAAAGACGAACAATTTCTTCCCTACAAAAGAGACGAGGAAACTTTAGCTAGAAGCTGGGCAATACCTGGCACAAAGGGCTTAGAACACAGAATCGGAGGGCTAGAAAAGCAAGATGTTACTGGAAACGTGAATTATGATTCTGATAATCATCAAAAAATGGTTCAGATTAGAGCTCAAAAAATTGCAAATATCGCTAATGAGCTTCCTGAAACAAAAGTTTTTGGTGAAAAAAGTGGAGATGTACTGATCTTAAGTTGGGGAAGTTCTCATGGTGCCTGTAGAGCTGCCACAGAATCTTTATTATCTGAAAATCTTAAGGTTGGTCATGTTTCAATTAATTGGATTTCTCCTTTACCTAAAGACTTGGGTGAAATATTGAATAATTATAAGAAAGTTTTAATTCCAGAAGTCAATACAGGACAATTTAGACAAATTATAAGAGCAGAATATTTAGTTGATGCAATTGGACTAAATGAAGTTCAAGGAAAACCTCTTGGTGCATCAAAAATTGAAGAAAAAGTAAAGGATTTAATCAATGGTTGATAAACCAATATTGAAAAAAGCTGATTTTGAATCGGATCAGGCAGTTAGATGGTGTCCAGGGTGTGGAGATTATGCAATTCTCGCCCAAACTCAAAAAATTTTTCCTGAAATAACTACTGAAAAAGAGAAAGTTGTATTTATTTCAGGTATTGGTTGTTCAAGCCGATTCCCATATTATATGAATACTTACGGATTTCATACCATTCATGGAAGAGCTCCAACAGTAGCGAGTGGATTAAAAATTTCAAATCCAGATCTATCTGTTTGGCTTGTTACTGGAGATGGTGATGGGTTTTCAATTGGTGGAAATCATATGATTCATCTTTTGAGGAGAAATGTTGATTTAAATGTCATGTTATTTAATAATCGAATTTATGGATTAACAAAAGGGCAATATTCTCCGACTTCAGAACAAGGTAAAATAACTTATTCCACACCGATGGGATCATTAGACTATCCATTTAATCCAACAAAATTAGCTTTAGGTGCTAGAGGTGCATTTGTTGCTAAAACTATTGATAGAGATTTAAAACACTTACAAAGCATGATAAAAAGAGCAAGCGAGCATCGCGGAACTTCTTTTATTGAGATTTATCAAAATTGTAATATTTTTAATGATGGTGCTTTCTCAGAATTAACTGATAAAGAAACTAAGTCCGAAAGAGTTTTGAAAGTTGAGCACGGTGAACCAATGATTTTTGGTAAAGAAAATAATAAAGGAATTCATCTTGATGGAATCAAACCTCAGGTAGTTACAATTGGAGATAAACATTCAATAGATGATATTTTAGTTCATGATGAAACCGATGCTTTCATTGGAGATATGCTTTCTAATTTTACTGCAAGTGATACTTTCCCAGAACCTTTGGGAGTATTATATTGTGTTGAGAGGCCTACTTATGATGATTTGATGGTAGAGCAGATGAAAGAAGCAGAAAAAAATACTAAAGGTCCAAAAAGTGTTAACGATTTACTTAACGCTGGAGATACCTGGGAGGTAAAATAATGTCCTTCAGGATTGAGCGAGACAGCATTGGTGAAATAAAAGTTCCTTCGAAAGCATATTATGGTGCTCAAACTCAAAGAGCAATTCAAAATTTCGAAATCGGATGGTCCATGGAATTCAGCTTAATTCTTCCTTATATCATAGTAAAAAAATGTGCGGCAAAGACAAATTATGCTCAAAAAAATCTTTCAAAAAAAATTTCTGATGCAATTATTAAAGCATGCAATCATATTTTAGATAACCCTAAGCAATATTTAAATGATTTCCCAGTACCGGTTTTTCAAACTGGAAGTGGTACTCAAACAAATATGAACGTTAATGAAGTGGTCGCAAACAAAGCCAATGAAATTCTTGGTGCTAAGTTAGGTTCCTACAAGTTTGTTCATCCAAATGATCATGTAAACATGTCACAATCTACAAATGATACTTTTCCAACAGCAATTTTAATTGGAAGCGTGATATCATCTCAAGATAATTTACTTCCTGCACTTTCTTTATTGGAGAAGTCTTTGGTTGTTAAATCGAGAGAATTTCACAAAATAATTAAAGTTGGGAGGACTCATCTTCAGGATGCAACGCCGATACGATTAGGCCAAGAATTTTCAGGATATGCATCTATGATTAAAAATGATATTTCAAGAATAAAGCACGCACTAAAAGAATGTAGCGATTTACCTGTTGGTGGTACAGCTGTTGGGACTGGAATTAATACTCTCAGTGGCTTTGATGAGCTAATGTGTTCATTTATATCTGAAGACACAGGTCTTTCATTTAATGTATGTAAGAATAAATTTGAATTATTATCATCTCAAAATGCAATATCTAACTTATCAGCTCAGATTAGAATTTGTGCAGGATCATTAAATAAAATTGCAAATGATATCCGTTGGTTAGCATGTGGACCAATGGCTGGAATTGGAGAATTAATTCTCCCAACTAATGAGCCAGGTAGTTCAATAATGCCTGGAAAAGTTAATCCAACGCAGTGCGAAGCTGTAAATATGGTTTATGCTCAAATTTTAGGAAATGATACTACAATAAATTACGCAGGTACTAATGGTAATTTTGAACTCAATACTTATAGACCAATTATTGCTTCATCAATTCACGAATCAATATCATTACTTACTGAAGTTGCTGAATCTTTTACAATTAATGCGCTTGATGGAATAAAAGCTAATGAAAAGAAAATCAAAGAAAATTTAGATAAATCTTTAATGTTAGTAACTGCACTTGCTCCAAAAATTGGCTATGAAAAGGCAGCTGAAATTGCTAAAAAAGCACTTAAAGAAAATATTTCTCTTAAACAAAGTGCAAAAGCTTTGGGACATTTATCGGAACAAGAATTTGATAAAATTGTTAAACCAGAATTAATGGTTACACCCAAAAAAGCATGATTAGAACAATTCTTTCATCATTAAGAATAATTTTTTATTTATTTATACTAGTCTTAGTATATGTCTTTTACTTATCAAGAGATTTGCCTTCTTTGGAGCGATTAGAAACTTTTGATCCGGCTATGCTATCTACTTTATATGATAGAAATGGAGAAGTCATTGGGGAATTTTATATTCAGAAAAGAGTTTTTGTTGATATAGAGGATATGCCAGAACATTTAAAAAATGCTGCTATAGCTTCAGAAGATAAAAGGTTTTACTCCCATTGGGGGGTTGATTTACAAAGCTTCTTTAGGGCTGTGGTTGTAAATATTTCATCAATGAGTTTTCGTCAAGGATTTAGTACGCTTTCTCAGCAGTTAGCTAGAAATCTTTACAAAGAAGTTGGATTCAAAGATAGTATCACCCGAAAATTAAAAGAAATGATAACAGCTATTCAAATTGAACGAACTTATACTAAAGATGAAATACTTGAAATGTACTTAAATACAGTTCATTTCGGTCACGGAACATATGGAGCTGAGTCAGCAGCGAAAAGATTTTTCAATAAAAATGCATCTGATTTAACTATAGGTGAGTCAGCAATGTTAGTCGGACTTCTTCCTTCACCAGCAAATTATTCTCCACTTAGAAACCTGAATAAAGCGATAGGAAGAAGATCAATAGTCTTAAAGTTAATGTACAATCAAGATTTTATATCCTATCAAGATTACATGGAGCATAATAGTATAGTTCCTGATAATATTTATTATGAAATACCTAAAGGGAAAGCCCCATATTTTGCAGAACATGTTAGAAGGATTTTGGAACAACAGGATGAACAATTAGGAATTAATATTTACCAAGATGGATTAAAAATACATACAACCCTTGATTACAGATTACAGAAAATAGCTGAAGACTCTGTAATGCAAACATTGAAAAAAAATCAAGACGAATTTAATCGCCAACTTTTTGCCAATAAGGAAAAATTCTCACAACTTGCCTACTTATCAATTTTTGATGCTGATTCTGTGAAAATGATGTTAGAGGGACAAGTAGAATTGTATGAAGAGCTTCGGAAAGAACTTCTAGTGCAGTGTGCTTTTATTGCATTGGATACTAAAACAGGTGAGATTTTAGCAATGATCGGTGGAAGATCAGATTATCCTGATGAATTTAATCGTGCTACTCAAGCTTTAAGACAACCGGGTTCCGTCTTCAAGCCTTATATATATACTGCAGCGATAGATAATAATTATCCTGTAACAACACAACTTTTAAATCAACCAGTTGCTTTGTATAGGAATAATGCAAAAGGCGAAAGAGAAAAGTGGACGCCTGGTAACTATGATAAAAGTACTGGAGGATTGACAACACTTAGGGAAGGTCTTCAAAAATCTCTAAATTTAATTTCAGTTAGAATGGTCCAAGAACTTGTTCCTCCAAGGCAAGTAAAAGACATTGCACAACGAATGCAAATCACAACTCCTATTAGAGCAGTTGATTCTATAGCTCTTGGTACTTCAGAAGTAAAGCCAATTGAGATTGTGGCTTCATATTCTACTTTTGCTAATAAAGGAATTTATTCTAGCCCAATTGCTATAACGAGAATTGAAGATAAGTATGGTAGAATTATTAAAGAATATTCAATAGATCAGAAAGAAGTTTTAAGTCCAGAAACTGCTTACATGGTAACAAATTTGCTTCAGTCAGTAGTCGATAGCGGCACCGGAGGAAGTTTAAGATGGAAATATAAATTTAGACACCCAGCTGGTGGTAAAACTGGAACAACTCAAAACTTGAGCGATGCCTGGTTTGTTGGATTCACACCTAATATTACTGCTGGGGTATGGTATGGAATTGATGAATATTCTGTAAGTTTAGGTGATGGTCAATACGGTGGGGTTGCTGCACTTCCAGCTTGGGCTTCATTTATGAAAAATGCTCATAATGAACTAAACATTTCAAAAGATACATTCGAAGTACCAGATGGAGTTGTCGAAGTTGAAATCGATTCTGACACAAAACAATTACCAACTAACAGAACTAAAAATTTGGAGAAAGAGTATTTTCTTCGATCTAACGTTCCTCAGTAAATTAATTTTTTTCGTTTGATAGTTTAAGAACTATTATTCCGCTAATAAAAAGAACAATATTTGGGAGCCAAGAGCCTAATCCAGGGTTTAAAAGACTTCGATCAGCTAATTGTTCACCCCATATGAGTAAAATATAATACACTAAAAAGAATGCTATGCTTAAACCTGAGGCTATAGTCATTCCTCCATTGCGGACAAGAATTCCAAGTGGTGCACCTACCATGGTAAAAAGAATACATGCTAGTGCTAGAGTAAATTTTTTATGAATCTCTACTTTGAATTTATTATTAGTCTTTTCATAATTTTCAATTAAAGTAAATTCATTTTTAAACTGTCTTGCATTATTTGTAAGAGATAAAATGTAGTCCTTATTTTCAAATGCAGAAATTGGTACATCTTCATTATAATCTCTTTCCTCTTTTACTACATTATTTTTCAATTGTTTTAAAAGCTCAATTTCATTTTCTATTATCGCCAGTGAATTTGCGTTAGGGTTTGTAATACCTATTTGTTCTTTCACTTTATCAATCCTATCATAAATTTGTGAGATTAAACCTTTATTTTTCTCTATTTCTTGAATCATTTGTGGAACTCTCATTTCTCTATCCGAACGATTTGACTCACTTGTTCTATTTAACATTAAGTCATCCATAGAAATAATTATTTGATGAGTTTTATATTTTATTTTTCTGTAGTAATCATAATCTGAAAGGTCTATTTCATGAATTTCACCATCACTTAAATTGATTGTAATCGTATTTCCATTTGATGAGAGTATGCCTTCATTAGCATAAATTGTAGTTTGCTCAGAATCATTATTTTTACTAAAAATTTTAACATCTTTAAAATTTTTACCATCCATTTCTTTTACAATCATAGTATACTGGGGAATCATATCAACGAAATATCCAGGCTCAATGGATAATTCAGGCTTTTTCTTATAAATATCTTTTGCAAGAAGACGTGCATTATAATTCATTTCAGGTAAAATGAAATTATTAAAAAGACATAATCCAATAGCAACCAAAGAACCAAACCATATTGCAGGCTTGATTATATTATAAAGATTCACACCAGCAGATTTTAATGCAGTAATTTCATTTTGTTGTGCCATTCTTCCAAACGTCATTACACTTGATATTAAAAGAGACATTGGTACAGATAAAGCTATAATCCATGCGAGATTTAAATATAAGTACTCAAATATTGTTATCGCGTCTAACCCTTTTCCTAAAAAGCGATCAACTGCCCTTATAAGAAATTGTAAAAAAAGTACAGTAGTAATTACTGCGACAGATAGTACAAATGGAATGAAGGATTGTTTAAGTAAATATTTATTAAGTGTATTCATGTGAATTTTAAAATTTAACTCTACTTGTGTAAAAACCTAAACTATAATAAGTTCCCATGCTTAAATTTATTAAGACATATGGTGACTGTAGCTCAGTTGGTAGAGCCATCGGTTGTGGTCCGATTGGTCGTCGGTTCGAGTCCGATCAGTCACCCTCATTATTTCGGGGCGTAGCGTAGTCCGGTTAGCGCACCTCGTTTGGGACGAGGGGGTCGCAGGTTCAAATCCTGCCGCCCCGACAAAATTTTAGTTAAGCATTAAAATTCAAGATTGTTTTTCCTCAAAATATTTAAAAATTAAACGTAAAATATATTATGACATTTCTTAAGAAAACAATTAAGAGTAACCAAAGCATAGAACTATATAAATTCAATGGAGAAAATTTTGTCAACTTACCTCAAAACTTCCATGATGAAAATACAATTAAGGTATGCTTTCTTGATCTTGAAACGACAGGTACAAATAAAGAATCATCTAAAATAATTGAATTTGCAGGAAAACTTGCTGCTATTAATAAGGAGAACGGGGATCTAATAGGTATAATTGATAGTTACCAATCATTTAATGATCCTGAAGAGCTTATTTCACCAGTAATTACAAGAATCACTGGTATTACCAATAAAGATGTGGAAGGGCACTCTTTAGACTGGGAAATTATTTCTTCTATTCTCAATAAAGCTGATATTGTGGTAGCTCATAATGCTACCTTTGATCGAGGTTTCATGGATAGATATTTACCACTTTCAAAAGAAAAAGTTTGGGCGTGTTCTGTGAATGATATAAATTGGTCGCAAAGGGGTTTCAATGCAAAAGGCCAAGAAATTTTATGTATTTGGCACGGATTTTATTATGAATCACACCGAGCAATGTATGATGTAGATGCCTTAATCCACTTGGTCACATATGATGTCAAAGGACAAAATAAAGCATCGTTAGAGCTAATATCAAACTCAGTCAAACCAACTTACAAAATTGCAGCAATTAATAGCCCTTACGAAACAAAAGACTTATTAAAATTAAGAAATTATAGGTGGAACAGAGTAAAAAGATATTGGTGGAAAAATATCTTCATTGAAGATCTAGAAAGTGAAAAAGAATGGATGGCTGATAATATTTATAATGGACACTTTCAAGGTCAAGTTGTTGAAATTGAATTAACTGATAAATATAAATCTTAATCAATCATATTGTGAAACATTTAGAACAATCAAAGTGGACTGCAGTTAAAAAAATCAAAGATTGGCGCCATTATGAAGTATTAAACATCAATAAAAAAGAGCAAAAAGTTGAAATGTTTTCTGTATGTGCTAAAAAGATTAGAATTGAAGTAGCTTTTAAAGATCTTAAAGATAATTCTAAGTGGCAAAGGGGTTGGATTGAAATTGTCGAAGAAAGTTCTTAATATTTGAGATGATATCTTATTTAAAATTTTTTTTAACACCTTTTTACTTATTGTTGATGGCCATATCCTTAATAGTTGATGGTTGGATTGGTCTTTCAATAGCTTTCATCGTTATACTATCAATTGTAATTGGGGAATTATCATTTGGCGATGATATTTCAACTCCTAATTATCGATTTCCATTTCTTTTAGATTTCTCCCTATTCATAAACGTCCCATTATTTTTAATAGTTCTTTATTTGTATCTAGATAGAATCTCAAATACATTTGAAATGTATTATTTATTCTACATTCCAACTCTGGGGTTATTAATGGCACTCAGTTTAATCAATATTGGACATGAATTAGTTCATAGAACTAGTAAAAAATTCGACTGTGAAGTAGGCAATTGGGCTCTTGCCACTGCATGGAATCCTGCTTTCGCAATTGAGCATGTTTATGGACATCATAAAAATATTGGTGTTGTCGAAGAAGACCCTGTCACTGCAAGTCATGGAGAAAATCCAATTAGTTTTGCGTTTAAAGCTTTTTTTAAAGAACACACCCATGCATGGGGAATTGAAACCAGACAATTAAGGCGAAGAAAACAAAATATTCTATCTTTTCATAATAGAATTTTAAATGGTTACTTACGAACTGTAATTGTTTTTTCTTTAATCGGATATTTTTTTAGTTGGCAAGCAATGCTCATTTATATCATTTTAGGTATTGTAGCAAATTACATTTTTCAATTAACAAATTTCATTGAGCATTATGGACTGGTACGTATTAAGGGTAAACCCGTTCAATACCATCATTCATGGAATTCAAATAATAAAATGACTAGCTATTTAACTTATAATTTGACAAGACATTCAGATCATCATGTTCATGCACAAAAAGAATTTTGGGAATTAAATCCATGTGATAATACAGGAGTTGTTTTGCCATCTGGTTATTTAACGTATATCCTTTTATTCACTTTTTTCCCTGCATTTGCTAAGTCTAAAATGGAGCCTAGATTAAAGAATTGGCATCAAAATTATGCTTCAGATGATGAAAAGTTGTTGACCACCCATTATCTTAATTTTTCTAGTTAGCGTAAAGAAAATATTTTGCATATATTTTTCTTCTTATGTTATCATCACAATTTTTAATTGATCAAAAACAATGTTGCGGTAATGGATGTATGATGTGTCCCTACGAACCGCGCCATATCAAAGGAAATGAGCAATTACAAAAAAGATGGAATCAATCCAAAAAAAAATCGTATAATACTCACATGAATAAAATTAATATCCCAATGATAGGTCTTGGTACATGGCTTATCCCAAATGATGAAGCAGAAGTAATTACAAAAGATGCAATTAACCTAGGCTATAAACATATAGATACAGCTGAAATATATCGCAACGAGGAAGGAATAGGGATGGCCATAAAATCTTTATCTATTCCAAGAAATGATATATACATCACAACTAAAATGTGGCCTGGAATGTCAAAACAAGAAGAACCATATCAGAATTACAAAGGTGCATTAAAGGCCTGTGAGCAAAGTTTAAGATTGCTACAAGTTGATGAGATAGATTTATATCTTATTCATAATCCATTTGCGAGAGAAAATAGATTAGAGCTATGGGAAGCAATGGTAGAACTAAAGAAACAGGGCAAAGTAAAGCATATCGGGGTTTCTAATTATAACGTTCATCACATCAAAGAAATTGAGGAAGCGGGAATCGAGATGCCTGCTGCTAATCAAATTGAGATTCATCCATGGCATGTAATACCACAGCCTTTGGCAGAATATATGGATAAGCATGAAATTCTTCCAATTGCCTACTCTACATTAGCTCCAATTCCGAATTGGAGAGAGGGATCAAGGTGGAACGGAAAGCCAGAGGATATGAAAAGCGGAGCAATGCCTTGTGAAGATATTGCAAATAAATACCAAGTAACAGTTCCACAATTGTTTTTGAAATGGGCAATTCAACTTGGATATCCTGTTCTACCAAAATCTGTTAAAAATTATCGATTAAAAGAAAATTTAAGCTTAGATCATTTCGAAATTTCACTTGATGATATGAATTCAATTTCTAATATAGCTATTAATGAACAGAAGTGCCTTGCATGGTCAGGAGATTTTGATCCTTTGGAGGTTGATTAATGGGATATGGGTATAACCCCATTGTTGGTGAAAATTGGAGATATAATCCTGAAAAAACTTTTAAAATTAGTAGATCAAAAATTGAGCTATTTTTTAATTGTGCTACATGTTTTTATAAAGATGCAAAGCTTGGTTTAAGAAAACCTCCAATGCCTGGTTGGGCAATAAATAGCGCAGTTGATGATTTATTAAAAAAAGAAATGGATTTCTGTAGATTGCAAGACAGGCCCCATGGTATTTTCAAAGAAAATGGTCTAAATATTAAGCCATTTCAACATGAAGATATTGAAAAATGGCAACATACTTTTACTGGAATTCAATATCATGATGAAGAACATGATTTTTTGCTTTATGGAGGAGTTGATGATATTATGATTGACGAAAACGATAAGTTAGTTGTAATTGATTTTAAGGCTACAGCTAAAAAAGCTGACATTTTATCTTATAATGATGTTTATAATAATGGAGAGTCATACAAGAGACAACTAGAAATCTATAGCTGGCTTTTAAAAAAGAATAATTTTGATGTTTCAGATACAGGTTATCTAATGTATTACAACGGAGATGCAAGTAAGCCACATCTGGGAAGAGAAATGCATTTTAGAAGAACACTAGTACCTTTTAAACTAGATACTGAGTGGATAAGTCCACTTATCCAAGATATGTATGATTGTCTTCAGCTTGAAGAAACGCCAGATTATAATCCTGATTGCCCAGACTGCATTTATCTTAAAACAGTTTCTGAGCTTTGATTTGTATACCCTGAAGGCTTTTCAAACATATAAATAATATCTAGTCCTTCAGATCTCGACATTCCGCCTGGATTTAATCCCAGCTTACCTTCCGGAATCTTATGATTTAACTCTTCATAATATTCTACCCAATGAATAAAAGGAGTATCAGTACCAGGTTTATTAAATGTCATAGGATTTAATTGCATGATTTGTTGATTGTTATCTGCAAACTGTAATCCTTCATAAATAATTTCAGAACAATAATAGGTATCATCAGTAATATCAAAAATAAAATCATAAGGTTTCCCAAGAAGATTATCTTTGATGTGTTGAAGGGCAATTGGTATTAATTCAGCATGTTCTTTTTTCAATCTTCCAACAAGTACTTTATTGCTTCTATTTAAGAATTCTTCCAAAGTGGTTTCTGTAACAGTTTCTCCAATGGCTTCTACTAATTTGGTGGTTTTAAGATTTGGTCCAACCTCGGTTATAATAGCACAATGGGATAAATTTGAACCCTTATAACCTTGGGTTACTGCTTCAATTGCTTCACATGGTGGTCCACAATCCAAGTCTTGAAAGAAAATATCTCCTTCTCGAAAATTGAATGAAGGTTGACGTAACATAAAAGAGACATAAAAAATAAAAAATCCACCCATAGCTATGGGAAAAAAATGTTTAGCAGACATTACCTAAGTATTATCGACTATTTTAATTTCTCTTCCAGTATATTCATAGCGGTCTGGATCTGGCCATGCCTTAGATACATCATGCCAATTATCTGAAGAACCGTATTCCGTTTTTCTTCGCTCCATTGCTTCTTGATATTCTGACTCTGAATTGAACCAAAGTTCTGCCATACCACAGCACCCATTTTCAATATCCTCCTCAAAAAAAGTAAGTACATATTTTTGAGGCTTAAGCACATTAACCATATGTGGTGCATGAATGTTTTCCCAGTGATCAAAGAAATTTGAACGCTTAATTCCAGTTCTATTTTGTATAAAAAGTATTTTTTTAACCATTATTGTCTCCTTACCGTAATAAAGATAACATCTTTTTTTTATTTACAACATCATTATTTGATACTTACATTATTAGTTCAAATAATTTTGGGAGATATAAATATGTATAAAAAAACCGTAATAATTTTTTGCTTATTTTCTATGATTTTTGCTCAGGATAATGTTGAGCTTGAAGAAAATAGACACTTTAATTCATATCAGATTAATTTAGATCGTTTTAAGCAGTTAAATGAAGATATTACAACGCCTAACACATATCGTACAGCTGCTGGTTATCCTGGACATGAATACTGGCAAGTTAGAGCAGACTATGATATGAAACTTAGGATTGATGATAATAAGCAAAGACTTTATGGTGAAGAAACTGTTACGTTCTACAATAATTCTCCAGATGCATTGAATTACTTATGGATGGAGCTAACACAAAATGTTAGAGCTCTAGATTCAGATTCCTACAAAATTCAATCTACTGGCGACCTTTCGGCGCAAAGAGGAAATGAAAAAATGGTCATTGGGAGTACAGTTTCATCTAGAACATTAGAAAACTTTTATCGTGATTTTGATGGCGGTTTCAAAATTATGTATGTCAAAGATGAAAAAAATAAAAATGTTCCATACACAATTAATAAAACCATGATGCGTATAGATGTTCCTGAACCAATTCTAGCTGGAGAAACTTACACCTTTAAGATTAAATGGTGGTATAATATTAACGACCATATAAGAGATGGTGGTAGATCAGGCTATGAATATTTTGAGGACGATGATAACTATATTTATACCATTGCACAATTCTTTCCAAGAATGTGTATGTATAATGATGTTTACGGTTGGCAAAATAAACAATTCTTAGGAAGAGGTGAATTCACATTAATTTTTGGTGATTATGATGTAAAAATTACCGTACCTGAGGACTTTGTTGTTGGAGCAACTGGAGCATTACAGAATCCTGATGAGGTTCTTACTGATGAGCAACTTGATAGATTAGAAAAAGCAAAGAAATCCAAAGAACCAGTCTTAATTGTCACAGTTGATGAAGCGTTAGAAAATCTTAAAACAAAAACAAGTAGACAAAAAACATGGCACTTTAAAGCAGAAAATGTTCGAGACTATGCATTTGCTGCTTCAAGAAGATATATTTGGGATGCAATGGGTGTACAAGTAGGTGACAATACGGTGATGGCTATGTCTTACTATCCCAATGAAGCAAATCCATTATGGGGTCAATACTCAACAAAAGCAGTAGCACATACTGTTGATTTTTATTCAAAATATACATTTGATTATCCTTATCCTGTTGCTATTTCAGCTCATATTGATCGTATGGGAATGGAGTACCCAATGGTTTCATTCAATGGATATCGACCAGAAGAAGATGGTACATACTCTGAAAGGACTAAAAGAGGATTAATTGGTGTAATCATTCATGAGGTTGGACACTTTTGGTTCCCAATGATTGTGAATTCGGATGAAAGACAGTGGACATGGATGGATGAAGGTCTTAATTCTTTTATGGATGATTTAGCAGGAAGAGCTTGGGATTCAGAGTTATTTCATCCAAGAAATAACCAAGATTATATCGTAAGATACATGCGAGGTGATAAATCTAACATAATGCCTATAATGACAAACTCAGAATCCATTTATCAATTTGGCGCAAATGCGTACGGTAAACCTACTGTTGCATTAAATATTTTAAGAGATACCATAATGGGTAGAGAATTATTCGACTTCGCGTTTAAAGAATATTCAAAAACTTGGATGTTTAAGCACCCAACACCTTCTGACTTTTTCCGAATTATGGAGAATGCATCCGGCGTAGATTTAGACTGGTTTTGGAGAGGATGGTTTTTCACCAATGACCATGTAGATTTATCCATTGAAGAAGTTGAATGGTTTCAATTAGAAATCGATCCAACCAAAAAAAGGGCAGCTGAAAAGAAGGATAAAGAAGGCAAAAAATACTATGCAGCTATGTTAGATGAAAAAGATATCAAGCAGACAGTTACAGAACGAGATCCTAAAACAAAAGACTTCTATGACTCGTATGATGAGTTTGCTGACATAACAGATTCGAGTCAACGTAGAAGATATGAAACAATGCTAAATGATGCTGACCTTTCTGATGAGTTAAGAGCTCAGATCATGGAAAAAATGAGTGGTAAAAGCCAGTATGAAGAGTTATTGGATGAGCTATCTGACAATGAAAGAAGATTAGCGAAAAGAAATGATCATTTCTATAAAATAAAATTCAAAAACATTGGTGGACTTGTAATGCCATTGATTATCGAAATGACATTTGAAGATGGATCAACTGATGTTGTTAGAATACCGGTAGAAATTTGGAGGTTTAACAGACCAGAAGTATCTAAGGTATTTAAAACAGAGAAGAAAGTTGTAAGCTTTACATTGGATCCTTTCAGAGAAACTGCTGATACATTTAGAGATAATAATCATTGGCCACCAAAAAATGAGCCAACCTTATTTGATATTTATAAGTATGATAGTTCATCATGGTATGGTGGTTCCAACCCAATGCAAAGAGCTAAACAAAGCAATTCGAAGTAATTTTGGGTATAAATAATGTATAAATTATTTTTTCAAATAATTTTATTACACTCGATTGCATTTTGTCATCAGTTTTTTTTGACAACAACTGAGGTGCGCTTGAGCGATAATCAAAAAAGTCTAGAGATAACTATTCAAACATTCACCCATGATGTAGAAGCATTACTAAAAAAAGCTGATTTTAATTTAGCCAACCTTGGCTCTGAGCGTGAAAACAAAGATATTGATGAATATATAATTGATTATCTTTCAGATAATTTTATCATTCAGGATCATTATTGGAGATATCTTGGTAAGAAAATTGATGGGGATTTCACTTTATTTTTTTTAGAGATTAATAAATTTAATTCACCTTCTAATGTTGCCGTATTTAATACAATATTTATGGATATGTATGAAAAGCAACAAAACATCTTGAATGTTTATGGAACAAAGACTGTCCAATCTTCAACCATGACTCTTGAAGAGCCCGCATTTAAGTTTGAGCTTTAATAGTCACTTGATTGGCAATATACCATATATATACTCCGCTAAGCATCATAGCTACGCATAGAAGTTGACCCATACTTAGGTTGAATAATATAAATCCTAGGTGAGCATCTGGTTCCCTAAAATACTCAATAAAAAATCTTACAAACCCATAGCCAAATACATATGTCCCACTATTAAATCCAAGTTGATTATGTTTATTAAATGAGTTAATGACATAATAGAGAATAATTCCTTCGAAAAATGCTTCATATAATTGAGAAGGATGACGTAATGTATTATCTCCTGCATTTGGGAAATACATTCCTAAAGATGCTTCAGTTGTCCTACCGTAAAGTTCTCCATTAATAAAGTTTCCAATTCTACCAAAAAAATATCCCAAAGGAATTGCAGCAGTTAAAAAGTCTGCTAATTCAAAAAAATGTAATTTTACTTTCCTACTAAAAAGCCATATAGCTGCAACAACTCCAATCACCCCTCCGTGATAGGACATACCTGCAATACCGGTGAAAATCCAGTTGCCATTATAATATTTGAAGGGAATAAGAATTTCTAATGGATTTGAAAGGTAATATTCAAAATTATAAAAAATAACATATCCAAATCTTGCTCCTATTAGTAGTCCAATGAAACACCAAGATAGCAAATCTTCAAATTGTTCTAGATTAATTTTTTTAAATCTGTTTTTCTTAATTTTTTTGCTGCAGAGAATATATACTACTCCAAAAGCAACAAGATACATTGTTGAATACCAATAAATCGTTAGGGGACCAATTGAAATTAGTACTGGATCCATTTTTGAGGGTAAAGTTTGCCACCATGCTAGAAAGTCCATATTGAAAGATACAAAAAATACTTTGTAACCTAAAAAAAATTATATAACCTCGAATACAAACTATGATTTTATCAGGAAAAGAAATTCTTAAGCGTAAAGATCAAGATATTATCATTGAACCTTTCAATGAAAATCAAATCAATCCAAATAGTTATAATTTAAGATTGCATAATGAGTTGATGGTTTATGAAAATAGCCCTCTAGATATGAAAGAAGATAATGCTGCTAAGAAAATTATTATACCAGAGGATGGATTATTACTTGAAAGCAGAAAGTTATATTTAGGAAGGACTATAGAATATACTGAGACGCATAATTTAGTCCCAATGCTTGAAGGAAGATCATCTGTTGGCAGATTAGGACTTTTTGTTCATGTAACAGCAGGATTTGGTGATGTTGGGTTTAAAGGTTATTGGACT
The DNA here is from genome assembly GCA_000402655.1 of Fidelibacterota bacterium SCGC AAA298-D23. Lineage (GTDB taxonomy): Bacteria > Fidelibacterota > Marinisomatia > Marinisomatales > Marinisomataceae > Marinisoma. The sequence continues at coordinate 37,137 of AQSI01000001.1, read as the reverse complement.
TTAGAGATTTTTTGTGTTCAACCAATAAAAATTTATCCTTCTGTTGAAATTTGTCAAATTTTTTATCACTCTGTAGAAGGTGAAGTAAATCCTTACAAGAGTGGAAAATATCAAGGTAATAAAGATATTCAAACTAGTATGCTTTATAAAGACTTTAAAAAAGATGAATAAAATTTTTATCTTTCCGTTCATTATAATAATAAAATTTTATCAAACACTTATTTCACCATTATTAGGTTCGAATTGTAGGTTTCAACCTACATGTTCTGAGTACTGCATGGATTCTTTAAAAACGTGGGGTTTATTTAAAGGTCTTTATTTATCCATGAAGAGAATTATAAAATGTCATCCGTGGGGTGGAAAAGGGTTTGACCCAGTTCCAAGGAAAGATTAGTCATGTTGGACAAATTCAAACTGTTCTTTTTTATAACCTAACATTTCAAGTGAAGTCATTATTTTATTATACTCTTCATCTGTTATTTTAGATGTTCTTCCCATTATCCAACCCATAGTGTTTTTGGGATAGCCAACAGCCATGTATTCATAACTATCATCAATATAAACAATTTTAAATGGGAATTTCATAAATGGAATAAAAGGCTTCCTCATTTGAATAGTCCATTCTGCATTTGAAGTTTTATCAATCACAGTACCTTTTTGTTTGATTTGTCTTGCTTGACCATCCTTAATAGCATCATAAGTAATATCTATAGTACCATCTGTATTTAAAACATAAGTATCTGAAGAATTTGTAGCACCTTTTTCTATCATATTAGGTACTAAAGCAATTACAAACCATTTACCCATAAATTTTTCTAAATCCACTGAATCGACTGTTTTCATTGTATCAGCTCCTTTTAAAAAACTTGCAAAAATTAAAAATAAGATTAATAATGTTTTCATTTTAAATATCCACCCCAATTTTTTTATATAACATGCTCAATGCAAAATATAATACTACCATGATTGAAATTGAAAGAAACATGCTTGGAATAAAATTGATTTTTTTTAAAAAATAAGGCAATGTGATAAAGAATGATAATGAAGGCATAATCATTGCAAACACACCATAGGAAAAATCAATTATTCTATCTACATCTTTAGTCTCAAAATAAATCCATGAAATTGTTATCAAAGAAATCATTGGAAGAGATACAATTATAGCTCCCAATAAAGAATCTTTTTTTCCAATTTCGGATGCAGCAAATATGATTAGTGCAGATATTAATATTTTTGCTATATTGAACATTACTAAAATTATGGAATTAAATAATATATATCTAGGGTTTGCTTTAGCCACTTTTGCAGGACTAAGTACAGGAATTGGAAGTGCTTTAGCGCTTTTTACAAGGTCGTTTAATAAACGTTTTTTAGCAATTGCATTAGGCTTGTCTGCTGGAATTATGCTTTATGTTTCCTTTGTGGAGTTGATGCAATTATCGTTTGAATCTTTAACAACAATATACGGTTTAAACTTTGGCAAGTTAATAACTGTAACAGGTTTCGTGGTTGGATTGCTATTAATGCTTCTTATAGACCAATTATTTGATCATCAATCAATTGCAGACTTTATTTCTAGATCAGAAGACAAAAATGAATCAGTTTTAATTAAAGCTGGTGTATTTTCAGCCATAGCTTTGGCTATTCATAATTTTCCTGAAGGATTTGCTACTTTTACTGCCACTGTTTATGATCCAGCTATCGGATTTACACTTGCCACAGCAATAGCTGTTCATAATATTCCGGAAGGAATCGCAGTTTCTGTTCCTATCTATTATGCAACAAAAAGTAAGCGAAAAGCTTTTTATATTTCATTCCTTTCTGGACTTGCAGAGCCAATGGGAGCATTAATTGGATTTTTAATATTTAGAACTGTTTTCAATGAAGCTTTATTTGGTATATCTTTTGCATTTTGTGCAGGAATAATGGTATACGTTGCCTTAAACGAATTGTTACCTGTTGCTAAAGAATATGGTGAACCAAGTGATACGATAATTGGTGTTACAATTGGAATGATTATTATGGCTATAAGCTTGATTATGATGTATGCTTAAACAGCAAGATACTTTTTTTGACAATTAGCTTTATAATAAGCCAGTTATTTCCTTTGATAAAGGCTTTATAGATTTATCAAAAAACGCTACCAAATCACCGTCCTCATTAACTAAATACTTGCAAAAATTCCAGGTAGGTTTTTTTTCATTCCAACCATTCAAATCTTTATTAGTTAGCCAAGTATAAATCGGACTTTGATTTTTACCTCTTGTTGTAATTTTTGAGAACATTTGAAAGGTAACACCATAATTTTTTTCACAAAAATCAGCAATATCTGAATCAGAACCTCTTTCCTGAAACATGAAATCATTTGCTGGAAATCCAAGCACGGCAACATCTTCACCATATAAGTCATGAAGTTTTTGAAGGCCCTCATATTGATATGTATAGCCACAGGCAGAAGCTGTATTAACAATTAATACTTTTTTGCCTTTGAATTGTTCAAAATTAATCTCTTTACCATCAATCGATGTTGCTTTCAAATCATAAAAGCTTGCAATTGCTTTAGATTTTTCTACTAGATCGTTTGACTTTTTTGCAGTTAGACCGACAAGCAAGAGAATAATCCCTATTGCTAAGACCGCTAAAAAAATTGTGTTACTTGTAAATAATGTTTTTATCATATTTATGCTTAAATTTGCCTGCGAAAGTACTATGTATTTAATTAAAAAAGAAGAATTATCTGGAACAGCTCTTTGGCTCAAAGAAAACTTTGAAGCAATTTTTCTTTGGTTTTGTGTCATATGTATCGTTGTTTCAGCTCTATTTATATTAAAATTATATTTAAATCGACAAAAATGAGAATTTTACAAATTACTCTAATTTTTATTTTTTTTACTGCTTGTCAAAAAAATACATCTCAAAATAAAGCTCCTTCTGAAGTGTCCAAAACTATATTAGATGGTACGTCACAAAAAGAAAACGTTGTTCAGCAACAAAAAATAACAAATGGTATAGTATTTAGAGACGCTCAAGGTAATTTACTATCTGATGCTCAAAAAGATAGTATTGTTCAGTACGTCGAAAACATTCAAGCTCTAAGGAGGTTTGATGATGAAAATAATAACACAGAATATATTTTATTTCAAAACTATGAAGATTTAAAAGGTTTTGTACCAGATGAAGCCATTGAAAATCTTATTGAAGAAAATAGATTAAGAAGATCTGGAGGTCAAGGAGCTGTTTTAAATAAGAGAATTAATGATCAATGGAAAGATAAGCCACTACCAGAGGGAAATTTTTTACAAATGATTGATGGTAGTACAAAATCATTCGCCGATTTCAAGGGTAAATTATTGGTCATTAATTTTTGGTATATTAATTGTGGGCCGTGTATTATTGAAATGCCATATTTAAATAATTTAGTTAGAGAATACCAAAACGAAGATGTTCAATTTCTAGCTTTAAGTTTTGATACAGTTCTTGATATCAAGTCTTTCCTTGAAACTACAGAATTCATCTATGAACATGGCTCAATATCTAGATCCTTAATGTATGATTTTACACCAGTATCTCCTGGACATTTTATAGTTGATGAAGATGGTATCATACGAGATATTGTTATAGGAGCTCCAAGAAATACGGAAATTATTTTTGATAAACTTGCTGACTTAATTGAAAAAAATAAAAAATAAATTCTAAAAACCTCATTCATTGAGTAAATTTTTCTGATGAAAAAAATATTATTAGTTTTGGTAGCATCCTTTTCTTTTCTGTCAGCTCAGACACATATAGTTCCAGAAGGTTTCTCAGGAATTTCTGTTTCATTTAAGCATGATCAAAATGTTGATTTTTTTGGTGAAGGTAAATTTCTTAGGGATAGTTATGAAAATGCAATTGGATTAGGATATATCTATAATGGCACTGTTGGTATTGATCTTGCTTATGGATATTCTCTGAATAATAAAAAAGATGTATATAACTTTAATTTACCAGACGGAGATTCCAGTTCTGAAAATGAAAACTTTAATTTTGTTGAAAATTTTAGATCTGAAAATGCTAATGTTGGTGATAAAACTTTTTCATTTGGTTTGACTTACTATTTAAATGAAAGCCAAACTCTTTTCGAGCAAGATCTCCCAATTAACTTATCACTAGGTTTGAGATACGGCACAAAAAATTATAGTAGTGATGCTTTAAAATTTTTAAATCAAGATTTTTATGGAAAGTACTATGCTTTTGAGTTTGGTGCTTACAAGGAGATTGAGACTAATGCAAGTTTTTTCATGATTCCAAGGATAAAACTTGGAATTAGTAGCGAAAAAAATATCTTTAATGCAGTAGATGAAGCAACATCAAATGAAGGAAACTCTGCTGTTAATGCAAGTATTGATACAGATTCATTTAAAGTGTCTAGTACATACATTGAATTTGCTCTGCCATTTATTTTGAATAATACATCCGCAGGACAACCATTTATCGAACCAAGCATAGCCAATAAATATGGTACGACCCATTTGGGGTTAAGATTTGGTTTTTTGTTTTAAATTAATTTTAATATGACACAATCATTTAAGATTCATTCGGATATATCTGTTGCTGAAACTTTACCATCCTCTTTTTATAGAGATTCAAAAATTTTTGAAAAAATTAGAAATGACATTTTTCTTAAATCTTGGCAGTTCATTGGTGATGATTCCCAAATAAAATTAAATAATTCATTCATGCCATATACTATTCTTGATGGTTTTTTAACTGAGCCTGTGATTGTAACTAGAGATGATGAGAGTAAGGTCCATTGTCTTACAAACGTTTGTACTCATAGAGGCAACATTATTGCACTTGGACCTGGCAAATCTAAAAAATTAACCTGCTGTTATCATGGAAGAGCATTTGATTTAAAAGGTAATTTTAAGTCTATGCCTGAATTTGAAGAAACCAAAAATTTTCCATCTAAAAATGATAACCTACATAGGTTTCCTCTTGAAAAATGGGGATCTTTTTTATTTGCAGGATTAAATCCTTCATTCGAAATAAAAAATGTATTAAATGTTATTAATGAAAGAGTTGGATTTTTACCTCTAGATCAATTTACATATGAACCAAATTTATCAAAAGACTACCTAGTTAATTGCCATTGGGCACTTTATTGTGATAATTATTTGGAGGGGTTTCATATTCCTTTTGTTCATGAAGGATTAAATAAAGTATTAGACTACAGTAATTACGAAACAGTTCTTTATGATCATTGTAATCTACAAATCGGTTTTTCAGATGAATCAAATGAAATATTTACTTTTCCAAAAGATCATATTGATTATGGTAAAAATATTGCAGCATATTATTATTGGGTTTTTCCAAATATGATGTTCAATTTTTATCCTTGGGGACTCTCAATCAATATTGTTAAACCTTTATCCGTTAATAAAACTAAAGTTTCTTTTTTAACATATATTTTTGATGACTCAAAGCTTCATAAGGGTGCTGGTAATGACATTGATAAAGTTGAAAGAGAGGATGAATTCATTGTTGAAAACGTAAATAAAGGTATCCAATCATCATTTTATAAATCCGGAAGATATTCACCAACTAGGGAGCAAGGCGTGCATCACTTTCATCGCTTGATAGCCCAGTTTCTAAATTAATTTATTAAATCAATGCAAAACTCCTTTTTTATGCAGCAAGCTATTGAGGAAGCTTTAAAAGCCGATCCAAATAAAGTATATCCAAATCCTTTAGTCGGCTGCGTGATTGTAAAAAATGATAAAATTATAAGCAGAGGGTATCATAAAAAATTTGCAACTAACCATGCAGAAGTAAATGCTATTGAATCACTGAAAACTCCTGTTAAAAATGCTGATCTATATGTGACTTTAGAGCCGTGTGCTCACTTTGGTAAAAATCCACCATGTGTAAGTGCAATTATCAAATCAAGAATGTTCAAAAAAGTAGTTATTGCTGTTGCTGATCCAAATAAAAAGGCCACGGGAGGGATAGATGAATTAAAAAAAGCTGGTATTAAAGTCTTTTTGGGAGATAGCGAAAAGGAAGCCAAAGAAATTAATCAAAGATTTTTTACTTTTTTTGAGAAAAAAAGACCATATGTAATTTTAAAATATGCAAGAACTAAAGATGGATTTATAGCTCATCCAGACGGTAGCTCTAAATGGATTACTGAAGAAGATGCTAGAAAGGACGTTCATATTACAAGATCAGGATGCGAAGCAATTTTGGTTGGTCGTTATACTGTAGAAAGAGATAATCCTTCACTGGATTCACATGGATTAGGAAAAGACCCACGTATTGTAATTCTTTCTTCAAAACCATTATCACCATCTATGAATATTGCAACAAAAAATCCTTTAATTTTCCAAAAATTGAATGAAAAACATCCAGAAAATAATATCAAAATTGTTCTTGACAATTTATTTAAGGAAAATGTACAATCTTTACTTGTTGAAGGGGGAGAAAAAACCATTACGTCATTTATCAATAGTGGATATTTTGACGAAATTCATGAGTATGTTTCTCCAAAAAAATTTAATGAGGGTATTCCTTTTTACAATGGTAATTTTGAAAAGGTTCGTTCATCTTTAGAGGTGGTATCCAAAATTTCGTTCAGCAAAGATAAAAAAATAATTTACAAAAAAAAATGTTTACAGGATTAGTAGAGACAAAAGGATTAATTGATTCATTTCAGAAAAATGAAGACGGAATGATTTTACGTTTGAATCATAATAATTCTTTTGAAGTGTCCATCAATGATAGTGTTTCTTGTAATGGTGTATGTTTGACAGTAGTAAGAACTGATAAAAATTCATTTGAAGTTCAATTGGTCAATGAAACTTTAGATAGAACTACAGCAGAATTTTGGAAAGAAAAGGATGAGCTAAATTTGGAACGAGCATTATTACCTTCAACAAGAATGGGAGGTCATTTCGTTCAAGGACATGTTGATTGTGTAACAAAAATTCTGAAAATAAAACACTTTGATAAATCATCTACATGGACTTTCAAAATGAATGATGATATTGAAAAATATATTGTAGAAAAAGGTTCAATCGCGCTGAATGGAGTCAGCTTAACAGTAGCTAGTAAAGATAAAAATTCCTTTGATGTAGCTCTGATTCCCCACACAATTGAATTAACTACTTTTGGAAATTTAACTATTGGAGATAGTGTTAATGTTGAGGTCGATATTTTAGGAAAATACATTGAAAACTTCTTGGGGCATATAAAATGAAATTTGATTCAATTCCTTCTGCTATAAAAGAAATTAAGAAAGGTGGAATGGTCGTCGTTCTTGATAATGAAGATAGGGAAAATGAAGGTGATTTAGTTATGGCATCTGATGCCGTAAGCTCTGCGAACATCAACTTTATGGCTAAAGAGGGTAGGGGATTAATTTGTATTTCTGTTTCTAAGCCCAGAGCAAAAAAACTAGACCTTGAACCAATGGAACAAAAAAATACAAGCTTGCATGAAACTGCATTTACTGTAAGTGTCGATGCTGTTAAAGGAACAACGACTGGTATTTCTGCCTCCGATCGATGCAAAACAATTAAAACAATAGTTAGTGATAAAACTAAACCTTCTGATTTGGCTAGACCAGGGCATATTTTTCCTATAGTTGGAAGAAATGGAGGTGTTTTACGAAGAGCTGGTCATACTGAAGCAAGTATGGATCTTGCCCAACTTGCAGGCTTTTCTAGAAGTGGAGTTATTTGCGAAATTATAGGTGATGATGGTGAAATGCTTAGGGGGCCTGACCTTATGAAATTTGCAAAAAAACATAACCTAAAAATAATTTCAATTGAAGAGTTAATAAGATTTAGAAGAAAAAAAGAAAGTATTGTTCAAAAACTAGAAGAAATTAAACTACCAACAAAATTTGGTGATTTTGATTTACATATGTATGATGATATATATAATAATAAAGTACATTTTGGATTAACATATGGAAAAATCAATCCAAAAAAACCAATACTTACGCGAGTTCATTCAGAATGCCTCACTGGAGATATATTTCACTCCTTACGATGTGATTGTGGAAGTCAATTAGACTTTGCAATGAATAAAATTGTTGAAAAAGGCTCTGGAATCATTGTCTACTTAAGACAAGAAGGAAGAGGGATTGGAATTGAAAATAAAATTAAGGCATACAAGCTCCAGCAAGAAAAAAATTTAGATACTGTTGAAGCTAATAATGCTTTAGGATTTAAAGCTGATTTACGAGATTATGGAGTTGGGGCTCAGATTTTGAAAGATTTAGGAGCAAAGGAATTAATTATTATGACAAATAACCCAAAAAAACTTATTGGTCTAGAAGGGCACGATTTAAAGATTTCAGAAAGAATTCCAGTTAAAATTAAACCTACAAAGCATAATGAAAAGTATTTATCTATTAAAAAAACAAAACTTAATCATATCTTAGACTAATGATTGTTATTGTAAAAAGTGAATTCAATAGAGAAATTGTTGATGGTCTTTTAAAAGGTTGTAAAAGGGCATTAGCAGAAAAAGAAATTAAAATTATTTCTGTTCCTGGAGCTTTTGAACTACCTGCTGCTGCAAAAAATGTTTCAATTCAATCTAATTTACCTGAAGCTGTTATTACCTTAGGTTGTGTTATCAAAGGTGATACCGATCATTACGATTACATATGTCAAGCTGTTACAAATGGTATTATGAATATTTCAGTTCAATCCAGTGTACCAGTTCTTTTTGGAGTTCTTACATGTCAGAATGCTGAACTCGCCTTTGAAAGAAGTAGGGATAATGATTCTAATAAGGGTTATGAAGTAGGATTAGCTGCTCTAGAACTTATCAATTCCAGAAAATAGCCAAAGCTGGGCTATCTGGACTCGAACCAGAATCATCCGAATTAACAGTTCGGTGCCTTGCCAATTAGACCATAGCCCATAATCAAAATTTATAATATTATTTTAAGGAAGTTGAAATAATTTCGATTTTTTGATGAATTAGAGCGGGAGAGTGAAGGTATATTGTATTATTAGAATTGAGATATAAATACATAGTGTATGAACCAATCAAGGATTTTCCCCCGCCCCAACTAACTCATATTGACCATATAATATAAATATAAGAATTTATAAAAAACAAGAAAAAACCGACCAGTCGGTTTATTTTTTAAAATACATAATTATTATTATTAGTTCTTGCTACAAAAGGAAGCAGCCCGTAGGGGGATCGAACCCCTGTTGCATGGATGAAAACCATGAGTCCTAACCACTAGACGAACGGGCCAAAAACGTTGAAAATATAGAACTAAGATACAATTATTTCAATAGACTTTATTTAAACATCTAAAGCATCTAATAACTGACCATTTTCATGCATTTCAACAGTTATATCACAGCCGCCAAGCAATTTTCCATTTACAAATAACTGTGGAAAAGTTGGCCACCCTGATAATTCAGACAATGCAGGTCTCATATCTTCGTGTCCGAGAATATTTACATCATGAAAGTCTACTCCATAATGATTAAGAACACTTACAACAGTTTTTGAAAAACCGCAAACTGGAGCATCTTTAGTTCCCTTCATGAAAAGTACAATCTTCTTTTCTTCAATAACTTTTTTAAAATCTTCTTTAAAATTCATGACTAAATTTATTAATATATTTTTGAAATTAAAGGAGTTATTAAGTTTATGAGACTTTTTTCATGGAATGTAAATGGAGTTAGAGCAATTGAGAAAAAAGGTTTTCTTGATTGGGTTGATAATATATCTCCTGATATTCTTTGCATACAAGAAACAAAAGCTAATTTTGACCAACTACCAGATTCTCTTCAAAATATTCATGGATACCATGGATATTGGCACTCAGGAGAAAGAAAGGGGTATAGTGGAGTTGCAACCTTTTGTAAAAATGAACCTCTTGATGTGCAATACGGCCTTGGAATTGAGAAATATGACAGAGAAGGTAGAGTTCTTATAACCGAATTTGAAAACTTTTTATTATACAACATTTATTTTCCAAATGGACAAAAAGATGAAAATCGACTCCAATATAAATTGGATTTTTATGATGATTTGTTAGTGATATTAAATGAGCAAGTGCAATCAGGAAATAATGTAGTTGTTGCTGGAGACTGGAATACCGCTCACTTTCCTATCGATCTTGCCAACCCAAAAGCAAATGAAAAAAATTCTGGTTTCATGCCAGTCGAAAGAGCTCAGCTAGATGAGTACGTTGAAAATGGTTATGTAGACACGTTTAGATTATTTCATGATGAACCTGAAAGATATTCATGGTGGACGTATCGATTTGGAGCACGTCAAAGAAATATTGGATGGAGAATCGACTATTTTTTTGTAAATGAAAGTTTTGTAGAATTAGTAGCCGACGCAGATATTCATGAAGACGTAATGGGATCTGATCATTGTCCAGTCTCTATAGAATTAGTTGACAATTTCTAAAATTGCAAAATATAAGCTCGAAGTATGGCCTACACGTTCACCGTTTAAGCTATCAGGAAATTGAACAACAATTGAATTTTTAATTTCTTTATCATAAGGATCAAAATCATACTTCTTAAACTGAGAGTCAAATTCTTTAATATTTCTCCATTGAACTAATTTATTTTTAAATCCTTTTGAAAATACCTCATCAAAACTATTTAAATTATCCGGACATTTTTTAAATCTTTTTTCTATAGACATTCTTGTGCTCATAGGAACTTTATCAATATCCATATGTAATGCAGTAGCAACGATATTATAAACTATGTTTTCATTTAATTTTGAATTCAGGATTGAAAATAATACTACTGTACCACCCATACTATGTCCAACAACCTGCCATTGATCAATATTAGGATATTTATTTATTAAGTCATTTAGCTCTTTATTAAAGTCTACAGCAACACTACTTGGGCAGTCATTCCAATCATATTTGTAAAAAAAAGTATTAATACCATTTTCTACTAAATAATTAAATGGTTGAACCCATTCATGATGAATGCCAACCCAATATGCAGGATAAAATCCATGAATTGCAATAATCCCTACCTTGCTATCGCTAGAATGAATAATTGACATCCCATTTGATATCTTTTTTAGTTCTCTGAAAGAAGAAAATTTATCTTCTGATAGTGAAAATGTTAGTAAGCAAATAATTCCAAGAATTGTTGTTAGTGTACGATTAAACATTATATATTGTCCAAATTGTTAAAATGAATTTAAAAATACAATTAGTAAATACTAATAAAGAATATGAAGAGATACTCAATATCAGAAAATTGGTTTTTGTTGAAGAGCAAAATGTTCCAATAGATATTGAAATCGAATATGAAGATGAATCTCATCATGTTATTTGCTATCATAATGATTTGCCTGTTGCAACAGGTAGATGGAGAGAAACTAGCTTTGGCGTAAAGTTAGAACGATTTGCAGTATTGCATGAATTCAGAGGTATGGGTATCGGTAAACAGATTGTAAATTTCATTTTATCTCAAATTTCTTCTAATAAAACCATATATTTACATGCACAAGAAGCAGTAGTAGATTTTTATGCAAAACTAGGATTTGAAGTGTTGGGTGATCAGTTCTTAGAAGCTGACATTCTTCATTCAAAAATGGTTTATAAGTAAATCTTATGAAAGAATCATCACTAAAAAGATTATTTAGATTTGTATTGGCTCATTGGCCATTTCTTCTTCTGTCAACTTCAGCAGCTTTTTTCTTTGTTATTTTCAATAGTGCATCTATTTGGATTACCGCTACAATGATAAATAATATCTTAATTGATTTCAATGAAATGCTGGTTGAAAATCAGCGCCTTGTAAGTTTAAGTGAATTAACAATGAATGATAGACTGAAGCTATTTTCAAATAGCTTACTTTTAAGAGATACAGCCATAAGTACAGTCTCAGCAGTATGTGTTGCTCTTATTGTAGTTTTTTCGGCAAAAAATATATCGCTATATATAAAAAATATTACTCTTTCAATTGTTCAATATCGATTAATACGCGATTTGAGAAATAAGCTTTACAGTCACTTCCATTATCTTTCTTTATCTTATTTTAATAAAAATAAATCTGGAGAATTAACTGCTGTTCTGGTTAATGATATTGATAATATGAGAAACTCACTATCTATTATGTTTCAAAAATTATTTGTTGAACCAATTAATATTATCATTTTGATGAGTTTGTTATTCATAGTAAGTACTAAACTGGCTTTAATTGCACTTTTAATTATTCCAGTAAGTGGTATAATAATTTTTGGTATATCTCATAGCATTCGAAGAAGGTCTGCAAGAAGCCAGGCTCAATTAGCAGGAATGACTTCTATGATTGCTGAAACAATTGGTTCAATGAGAATTGTTAAGGCTTTTGCAACTAAAGGTTTTGAAATAAATAGATTTGCTAAAGAAACTCAGAAGTACTATAAATTAATGATCAGAAGAGACAGACTAAGATTTGTTTCTTCACCTGTTTCTGAAACTTTTGGTGCAACAATTGCGGCTTTATTACTTTGGGTAGGTGCAAGAGATGTATTGGTTATTGAATCAATAAGCTCAGAAGATTTTTTAAGATTTATTCTTCTACTCTTTAGTTTATTTCAGCCGCTAAAAAATTTAACTAATGTCGTAAATGAATTGCAAAATGGACTCGCTTCTGCTGATAGAGTATTTGCAATCATGGATATTAAATCTGACATTCAGGATGTTGATAATGCTTTTAAAGTCAAAGACTTAAATAGTTCATTATCCTTCAACGATGTTTCTTTTACCTATGGTAATAAAGATGAAAAAGTTTTAAATAATATTAATTTTAAAATAAATAAGGGTGAGATTTTTGCTTTAGTTGGTCCTAGTGGAGCTGGAAAATCAACATTGGTTGATTTAATTCCAAGATTTTATGACACTCTGAGTGGTTCAATTAAAATTGATGGAAAGGACATTAAAGACTTGGAGTTAAAATCTTTAAGATCTTTAATGGGAATTGTAACTCAGGAGACATTTCTTTTTGATGATACTGTCAAAGCAAATATATCTTATGGTGTAGAAAATATCTCTGATGATGAAATCAAGGATGCATCAAAAGCTGCTAATGCACATGAATTTATTAAAAAGTTACCCGATGGATACAATACTATCATAGGTGAAAGAGGTGTATCATTGTCAGGTGGACAAAAGCAAAGAATTGCTATTGCAAGAGCAATTGTTAAAAATCCTCCTATTCTAATATTAGATGAAGCTACTTCGTCACTAGATAGTGAATCTGAAAAGCATGTTCAATCAGCTATTGAAAATTTAATGAGTGAAAGAACAGTATTTGTTATTGCTCATAGACTTTCAACAGTACATAATGCTAATAAGATTTTAGTTTTAGAAAATGGACAAATTGTCCAAGAAGGAAAACATGATGATCTGATAAATGTTGATGGACTATATAAACAATTACACAAAATGCAATTTCAAACTTAAATTATCATAAGTAATGGGGAAACTTAAAGAACACTTATCTAAAAAAATTCCAGATTGGAGATATAATTATCGTCAACTCCTTGATGAAAAAGGCGATCAAGTAACTAGCACTGTTACCATTAATACAGCCTATTCAGGTATGAAAGGTGTTAAAGGTATGATTTGTGATACTTCTTCAGTTACTGCTGATGCTGGGCTCCACGTTAGAGGCAAACACATTCTCGATTTAGTCGATTTAAAACCAGAAGAAATTCTTTATTTGTTATTAATTGGTGAGCTTCCAAATGAAGAAGAACTACTTGACTTACAGCATGAGTTAAAAGAGAGAAGTGTTGTTCCAGACTATGTATGGAAAGTTCTTTCAGGAATGCCAAAAGATTCTCATCCAATGGCGATGTTTAACACAGCAATTTTATCAATGCAAAAAGAAAGCAAATTTGCTGAAGCCTATGACTTAGTTGTTTCAAAGGGTGATTATTGGGAAAGTACTCTTGAGGATGGTTTGAATATAATTGCAAAATTGCCAGCTATTGGTGCTGCTGTTTATAGATTAAGATTTGAAAAGGGAGATAGATTAGAAGCAGGTGACTCAGTTGATTGGTCTGAAAATTTCTTACAAATGATGGGCTTGGATTATTCCAATGATATGTTAAAAATGATGCAATTATATTTGATGCTTCATTGCGATCATGAAGGTGGAAATGTTAGTACTTTTAGTGCGTTGACAGTTAATTCAGCTTTGTCAGATCCGTACTATTCATTATCTGCAGGTTTGAACGGCCTTGCTGGTCCTTTACATGGTTTGGCAAATCAAAATAATTTAAAGTTCGTTTTAGATATTATTGAGCATTACAATGGCGTACCATCTGATGAGCAGTTAAAAGAATTTTCATGGGATAGATTAAATTCTGGTAAAGTCATTCCAGGATACGGACATGCTGTATTGAGATGTCCAGATCCAAGATTTACTGCTTTTATGAATTTTGGTAAAGAGCACATAAAAGGAAGTGAAGTGTTTGATGTAGTTTCTAAATTATTTGATATTGTTCCTGATGTTCTTAAAGAGCATGGAAAGGCAAGAAATCCGTGGCCAAATGTTGATGCAGCTTCTGGTTCACTTTTATATCATTATGGTATTAAAGAATTTCAGTTCTATACTGTCCTATTTAGTATGTCAAGATCTCTTGGGATTGTATCTCAAATGGTTTTATCTAGAGCAATGGGAATGCCATTGACTCGACCGAAGTCTTTGACATATGAGGCATTAAAAGAGCTATAATTAATGCTAAAAAATGATAAAGTAAAATTCATCATTGAAAAACTTGATGAACTTTACCCAACAGTAGAACCTCCTTTAAACCATTCAAGCAACTTTACTTTGTTGATTGCTGTTTTACTTTCTGCTAACTCAACTGATAAGTCTGTCAATAAGGTTACTCCAAATTTATTTAAAATTGCTAATACCCCAAAAAAAATGTTACAACTTTCATATGAAGATTTATATCAAATCATTAAACCATGTGGTTTGGGACCTGCTAAAGCTTCAAATATCCTAAAATTGTCAAAGATGATAATAGAATCTCATAAAGGGAAAGTACCTAAAAATTTTGAAGAACTTGAACAACTTCCAGGTGTTGGACATAAAACAGCTTCAGTTGTAATGTCCCAAGCATTTGGATATCCTGCTTTTGCCGTTGATACCCATGTTCACCGTTGTATGTATAGATGGGGACTTTCTAGTGGAAAGAGTGTTGTTCAAACTGAAAAAGATGCTAAAAGGTTATTCCCAAAAGTTCGATGGAGCAAGTTGCATTTACAAATTATTTTTTATGGTAGAGAATATTGTCCCGCTAAAAATTTTAATCCTAATAATTGTCCAATTACAACTATTGTTGGAAGAAGGTCATTATTTAAATAAATTATTATATCTATGAATTCAAAAAACACAACTTATTTAACAAAAGTATTTTCATTTTGTGCTGCGCATCAGTACGGAAATGAAAAATGGACCGAACAGGAAAATTGGGATGTTTTTGGAAAAGATACTAGAGTACATGGACATAATTATACTCTACATGTAACAGTAACTGGAAAAGTTAATCCTGATTCAGGATTTCTTGTTGATTTAGGTCATCTAAAGAAAATTGTAAATACACATGTTGTCGATGTTTTAGATCATTCCCAGTTTGATAAAGATATTCCTTGGTTTAAAGGAAAACAGCCTTCAACAGAAGTTTTGGTAACCTTCATCTGGGAAGAAATTACAAAACGTCTTGAGGGGTGTACTCTGCATAGAATTCGTATAGAAGAAACACCAACAATTTATACAGATTACTATGGACCAATTGATGAATGATTTTCAAGAAAGACTATATTTAATATTTACCGGAATATTTATTGCCTCATTAGTTGCTTGTAATTTGATATTTCAAAAATTCTTCACATGGAACTTTTTGGGTTTAACTTTTGAGCTATCCGTGGGTATTATTGCATACCCCATTACCTTTTTGGTTACAGACCTTATATCAGAGCTTTATGGAAAGAAAAGAGCAAACCAAGTTGTTATTTCAGGTTTTTGTGCAAGTATTTTTACAACGTTATTAATTTTTATATCTATGAATGCTACTGCAGCTGATTGGTCGCCAGTTGACTCAGCAACATTTAATAAAGTTTTTGGATTGTCCGCACCTGCATTTCTAGCATCTATGATGGCTTATTTAACTGCTCAGTTTATTGATGTACGAATATTTCATTTCTGGAAAAGACTAACCAAAGGCAAACATTTATGGTTAAGGAATAATGCCTCAACAATGTTTTCACAGTTGGTCGATACTTCAATGGTTTTATTAATTCTTTGTTCAGCTGGAGCAATTGGTTGGGAGAGATTTGGAAGTTTATTACTAATGGGTTGGTTATTTAAAGTGATAGTTGCAGCAGTTGATACACCTATTATATATTTTTTATTGTGGGTCTTAAAAGATAAAATTAGACCAGCAAGTTACTTGGAGGAAAAATGAACGACGAAAAGCGTAAAAAATTAGAAATGAATACAAAAAATTTGTTAGAACTTTTAGGCGAAGATCCATCAAGGGAGGGATTATTAAATACACCAAAAAGAGTAGCAAAGGCATGGGAGTTTTTAACAAAGGGTTACAATGAGAATCTTGATGAGCTGATTAATAACGCAATTTTTGAAGGTGAATCTAAAGATATGGTCATTGTTAAAAATATTGAGTTTTACAGTCTCTGCGAACATCATATGATTCCCTTTTATGGTAAAGCACATATAGGATACATCCCAGATGGTAAAATCATTGGACTTTCTAAACTTGCAAGAATTACAGATCTTTTTTCTCAAAGACTTCAAGTCCAGGAACGTTTAACAAATCAAATTGCACAATGTCTTCAGGAAGTATTAAATCCTCGTGGTGTTGCAGTTGTTCTTGAAGGTAAACACTTCTGTATGCTCAGCAGAGGCGTTCAAAAACAAAATAGCATCGCAACAAGTAGTTCGATGTTGGGTATTTTTAGAGAAAAAGAATCAACAAGAAATGAATTTCTTAAACTAATAGAAATGAATAACATTTAGGTTTTTTTGAAAAAATATCAATTAATAGTTGTAGGTGGTGGACCGGGAGGATATACAGCAGCCTTTAGAGCTGCTGAGCTTGGAATGAGTGTCGCAATAGTAGATGACAATGATCTTGGCGGCGTATGCTTGAACTGGGGATGTATTCCAACTAAATCATTATTAAAAAATGCGGAAGTTTTTGAATTAATAAATAATGCAAATTCATATGGTATAGAAGTAGGTAAGCCTAAAATTCATTTTGAAAAAATTATTAATAAAACTATTCAAGCAAGAAAAAGGTTATCTAAAGGACTCCATTTTCAAGTTAGGAAGTTGGGTGTAGATTTTTTTCCAGGTTTTGCAACTTTTATAGATAAAAATTCAATTGAAGTTGATGGTAATACACTCCATGGAGATACTTTCATTATTGCAACAGGCTCGAAAGCAAAACATTTGCATTCAATAGATCATTCTGGCGGAAATGTGATGACAGCAAAAGAAATCTTTAGTCTTAAAAAATTGCCAGAAAGTATGACAATCATAGGTGCGGGGGCAATAGGAGTTGAGTTTGCTTATTTTTTCAATGCTTTGGGCACTAGGGTTACTCTTTTAGAGGCTAAAGAAAATATTTTACCAAATGAAGACGTAGAAGTTTCCCAATGGATGCACAAAGTATTAAAAAGAAAAAAAGTGGATATTCAGACTGACACAATGGCAACTGAAATTGACGATGAATATATATTAGTTTCTATAGGAGTTGAGGGTAACTCAAGTGGGTTTGGATTAAAAAAAATTGGAATTGAAATTGGTTCAAATAATCACATTATTGTTGATAAAAATGGTAAGACAAATTTAGATAATATTTATGCTGTTGGCGATGTAATAGGTCCTCCTTGGTTAGCTCATGTATCAAGTTCCGAAGGTCTGTACGTAGTTGAACACATTGCAAAACTTAGTCCCAAAAAAATTGATTATGATTGTGTACCTGCATGTACTTATTCAAAACCAGAAATTGGATCAATAGGATTAAGCCAAAAAATTTTAGATGAGCGTGGTATAGATTACAAAGTTGTTAAATCATTTTTTAATGCAAATGGTAAAGCAGTGGCCAGTGATTCAACAGAAGGATTTATTAAAATACTCGTATCAGATAGAAATCAAATTTTAGGTGCTCATATTATTGGTTCCAATGCTACAGAAATGATTTCTGAGTTTAGTCTAGCAATGAGCAATAATTTATCAGTTGAAAATATTTTAGATTCAATTCATCCTCATCCTACTTTTTCTGAAGCTATTTTTGAAACTTTGATGCAGTTAAGATAAATGCTCATCAAAGTTCAAGATTTAAAAAGAAAAAATTTTTTAGATACACTTCAAATTCAAGAGAGTTTACGAAACAAGGTATTAAAAAATAATACTGACAATTATTTGATTCTTGTTGAGCATGATCATGTATATACGCTTGGTAAAAATGCAAACTCTAACAATATATTAAATAGCACTTGTGAAATAATACAAACCCAAAGAGGTGGTGATGTGACATATCACGGTCCTGGACAATTAGTTGCATATCCAATTATCAATCTTAAAAAAAAGAAAATTGGAGTGAAAAATTATATTTCAATGATTGAAAAATTAATATCGAATATTTTAATTGATTATAACCTTGAACCTCAAATTCTAAAAGAAGAGACTGGTGTTTGGGTGCAAGATAAAAAAATAGCTAGCATTGGTATTCACGTTACTCGTGGAGTTACAATGCATGGATTAGCAATTAATGTAAATACTGATCTTAGTTATTTTGATAATATAATTTCTTGTGGAATTCAAGGAGTTAAAATGACTTCATTGGATAAAGAACTTGGAAAAAAAATACGAATGAACGATATTAAAAAGAGTTTAATCACTCATTTTAACCAAATTTTTTAAAAATTATGATTCATACTAAGCTGCAAAAACCAAAAATAAATATTTCAACAGATAAAAATTATAAAACTGTTAAAAAAATGGTTCAGGAAAGTTATTTAAATACAGTTTGCGCCGAAGCTAGATGTCCAAATATTTATGAATGCTGGAATAGAAAAACTGCTACGCTAATGATTTTAGGAGATACGTGCACGCGAGCCTGTGGATTTTGTTCAGTTAAAACAGGTAAACCAACCTGGAATGATCCTTTAGAACCAATAAGAGTTGCACAGGCAGTTAAAAAAATGGGTTTAAGACATGTAGTTATCACTTCAGTTGATAGAGATGATTTAAAAGGTGATTTTGGAGCGTCAATTTGGGCTGACACAATTAAGCAAACTAAAAAAGTTAATCCTGGATGTACTGTAGAAGTACTTACTCCAGACTTCAAGGGTTTTGAACCCGCATTGAAGATAGTTTTTGATTCAAAGCCAGACATATTTAGTCATAATGTTGAATGTGTTGAACGTATAAGTAAAGCAGTAAGAGCTCAAGCAAATTGGCAAAGATCATTAGGAGTACTTGAAAAATCAATTCAACATGGATTAAGGACAAAGACTGGAATTATGGTTGGTCTCGGCGAAGAAGTTGAAGAGGTTAAAAAAACCATGAGACAAGTAGTAGATTTAGGCGTTCAAATTTTTACAATTGGACAATATCTCCAACCAACAAAAAATCATTTAAAAGTTGAAGAATATATATCAAAGGAACAGTTTGAGCTTTATAAAGAATATGGATATTCTGTTGGATTCAAAGTTGTTGAGTCAGGACCTTTAGTTCGTAGTTCATATCATGCTGATAAACAAGCAAGGATGGTTTTCAATAATGGTTAATAGATTAGTATCTTTAATTTTTGTTTTATTTTTTTGCGGATTCATTTCATTTATTGCTGTAAATGGTACCAATAAAATTTATGGAAAAAGTGAAGTACAGAATATTTCTTATAAACTTCCAGAATCATGGATTGCAAATATTTCAGATAAGCAATTTAGACTATTAGAACTATCTTTAGTTGATGGTGGGGATTTTAATGTAGTATTATTTGCAAATATACAAGGTACTGCTGAACAAAATATTGATAGATGGATTAATCAATTTCAAATAGAAGATTCAAATATTGAAACAATTAAGGACTCTTTAAGTTCAAAAAATATTAGTATCGTTGAGCTTTACGGAACTTATGAGGTTCCTAATATGATTAACCGTAATGCTCTGAAAGAATTAAAAGAAGATTATGGACTTTTGGGTGGAGTAATTGAATTTGGTAATAGCATTTATTTCGTTAAAGCTGTTGGTAATAATGATTTAGTTAAATCAAACAAGTCCAATTTTAACGAATTTGTTTATTCAATTTCATTAAAATAGCATACTTTAATGACATAATGGCATAGATTTAGTATTATTTTTTTACAAAATTAAATTAAATATGAAAGGCACACTTTTTGCACCTATAACAATATGAATATGGAAACAACAAAACAATATCCGGTTATGCCGTTGAAAAATACGGTTTTATTTCCGCAACAAGTAATACCAATCTATGTTGGTAGAGAAAAATCACTAAAGCTAATTGAAGATCTTCCTGATGATAACAAGTATCTTGTAGTAGTTGCACAGCAAGATGGATCAATCGAAGATCCAAAAGAAGATGACTTATATTCATATGGTACTCTAGCCTTAGTACTCAAGACATTCGACATGCCTGATAATAGTAAATCTGCCATTGTTCAAGGAGTCGATAGAGTTAAGATATTGAAATTTAATCAAGGTGATTCATACTTTATGGCGGACATTGAAAGAATTCAAGAATCAATCAACACGCCTGATGTACAAATTGAGGCTCTTGCTAAAAACTTGAAGAACTCGTTTACTGAATTAATAAAAATATCTCCAAATTTAAATGAAGAACATGCTGGAATGCTTTCTAATATAGATCGCCCATCCAGATTGGCAGATAGAGCTACTTCATTGTTATCTGTGAAAAATTCGGAGAAACAACAAGTTTTAGAAGAACTTGATGTACGTAAGAGGGTTGAAAATGCAATTAACCTCTTACAAAAAGAAATTCAAAGAATAAAACTTGGAGAAGAAATTCAATCTGAAGTTCAGGATGAGATTTCTAAAACTCAGCGTGAATATTATCTACGAGAACAAATGAAAACTATTCAAAAAGAATTAGGTGAAGATAGCCAAACAGTAGAACTTGACGAGTTAAAAAAGAAAATTGAAGATGTGAAAATGAGCGATGAAGCTAATAAAGTTGCAAATAAGGAGCTTGATCGTCTTGGAAGAATTTCTCCTCAATCTCCTGAGTACTCTGTAGCAAGAACATATTTAGAATGGCTAACTGAATTACCATGGAGTAAGTCTAGTAAAGATAATTTGAACGTAAAAGAAGCGCAAAAAAGATTAGATGAAGACCATTATGGTCTACCTAAGGTAAAAGAAAGAGTATTAGAGTACTTAGCTGTAAGGTCCTTAAAGAAAAAAGTAACTAAAGAAGAAACAGTTAGGGGTCCTATACTTTGCTTCACGGGCCCTCCTGGTGTTGGAAAAACATCATTAGGGAAGTCCATTGCAAAATCAATGGGTAGAGAGTTTGTTAGAATTTCCTTAGGTGGAGTTAGAGATGAAGCGGAAATTCGAGGACACAGAAGAACTTATATTGGTGCACTTCCAGGAAGAATTATTCAGTCATTGAAAAAAGCAAAAACGAATAATCCTGTATTTATGTTGGATGAGATTGATAAGCTTGGTTCGGATTTTAGAGGAGACCCTTCCTCAGCAATGCTTGAAGTGCTAGATCCGGAGCAAAATCATGCTTTTAGCGATCATTATCTTGAAGTCGATTTTGATTTAAGTAAAGTGATGTTTATTGCTACTGCAAATTATCCAGATAATATTCCTCCTGCTCTTTATGATCGTATGGAAATGATTGATTTTAGAGGATACATTGATGATGAAAAAGTTCAGATAGCAAAAAAACATTTAATACCTAAACAAGTAAAAGAAAACGGGCTCACTTCGAAACAAGTCAAATTTAACGACACAGGAATTAAAGAAATTATTTCTTCATATACCAGAGAATCTGGAGTGAGAAGTCTTGAAAGAGAAATTTCTAATGTATTACGTAAAATAGCTGTAGATGTGGTAAACAAAAAACTTAAGACAGCTAGTATTTCTAAAAAATCAGTAAATGAATATCTTGGTATTCCAAAATTTCAATCTGATTTAGCAGAAAGAACTACAAAACCTGGTGTTGTCACTGGAATGGCATGGACTGCGGCTGGTGGTGATATATTATTTATTGAATCAAGTAAAATGAAAGGTAAAGGTGTTTTAACCTTAACTGGTCAGCTAGGAGATGTAATGAAAGAGTCTGCATCTGCTGCATTCACATATGTAAAATCGCATACTGATATTTTGAATTTAAAAGATGATTTTGCTGATAAAACGGATATTCATGTTCACTGTCCTGCGGGAGCAATTCCTAAGGATGGACCATCAGCTGGTGTTGGAATGTTTACATCTCTTGTGTCATTACTAACTAATAAACCAGTTAAAAGTAAAGTAGCTATGACAGGTGAAATTACCTTAAGAGGAAATGTACTAGCTATTGGTGGAGTAAAAGAAAAAGTAACAGCTGCTCACAGGTCTGGTATTAAAACAATTATCCTTCCTCATGCAAATAAAAGAGATCTTGAAGAAATTCCAGAACACATCAAAAAAGATTTATCTTTCCACTTTGCCAAAGAAGTGATGGATGTAATTGATGTTGCAATCCCTAATTTGAAAAAGTAGTTTGAATTTAAAACTTGATAAAAAAAGGCTACAACAAATGTAGCCTTTTTTATTTTTAGCAAGCTGCTACAAAAGCAATAATACTCAACACTCCCAATAGAATCATTGGAGGTACTGGTACTTCATCAGTAAATCCTCTTACCGTGTTAAGAACAACAATGCAAATAGTTGTTACAAGTCCTATTCCAATTGAACAAAGAACAACACTTGCAGCTGCTGGCTCTAAATTTCGAGACATGAATGCAATTAAAGCGACTGTTAAGACCATTCCTCCAAGAGCTGAACGAATTGCTGCAGCAGGATTAACTGCTTCTTTATGCAGTTCTCCCATTGAATTTTCATTAAATTTTTTAGGAGCAATAAACTTAAATAATCCTAAAAGTGTTAGAGCAACAGCAATGATTGTAAATGCTAAACTTGTTTCCATTTTCATCCCCTTTTTTTTGATTTCTAAACTTTTAGAATATAAACAAATTTTTTTGGAATTTCTTGTATTGTAGTTTAACTTTTCGTCTCGGGCGATTAGCTCAGCTGGTCAGAGCGCCTGCTTTACACGCAGGATGTCGGAGGTTCGAATCCTTCATCGCCCACTTCCATGAAAAGATATAAATTTTATTTCTCAATTTATTTAGTACTTCAAACAATTATTTTTTCTCAAAACATTACTATGGTTGATCCGTCAAATAATATTGGAATTGATAAATGGGGAATTGTCAATGATGGTGTAATGGGAGGAATCTCACAGTCCAATATTTATCTTAATAAAGTAAACAATATTATTTTTTCTGGTAATGTCTCCCTAAAAAATAATGGTGGATTTGCGTCAATAAGAAGAGGGTTCGATGGAAATCAATTAAAAGAAACTTCTAAATTTTTACTAAGAGTAAAGGGTGATGGAAATATATATAAATTTCGTTTGACAATGAAGGGTAGTTATGCGAATTATTCTGCTAATTTTAAGACTATTAAAGGTCAATGGGTTGATATTGAAATCCCAGTTGAAAACTTTCAACCTTACTATTTTGGTAGAAGCATAAGAGCTCCAAAACTAAAAGTACAAAAAGTAAATTCTATGGGAATTCTTATTTCTGATAAGCAGGAAGGTAACTTTTTATTAGAGATTGAACATATAAAAGCTTTTTAATTAAATTATTTTAATGGGGAAGAACATATACAGATTAACCATTCTTATTTTTATTTCGATCATATTTTCTTGTTCTGGAGGAAGTTCAACCCAGTCAGTTGAAGATGTTGGCGACGATACCCCAGGCGATAATTCAGGAGGAAATGGTGGTGGAATAATTCCTGAACCCGTAGCTAGCTTTACAGTTTCCTCTTATAGCGGTGAAGCTCCTTTTGATATTACATTTACAAGTACATCTACCGGTGAAATCACTTCTTGGTTATGGAATGTGGATGATGATAGTGATATTGAAAGTACATATTACACATTTTCTCATACTTATGAAAATCCAGGTACATATGATGTATCATTAACAGTTATTGGACCCGGTGGCCAAAATGTCCATACCGAAAATGATATAATATCAATAATTGAGCCTGACACATCTACTGAAACAGGATTATTAAGTGAAACCATGTCTTATGATAATGAAACGAGAGAATATTTAATCTATATCCCCTCATCATATGACCCAAATTCTGCTACTCCAATTCTGTTCGCATTCCACGGATTTAGTGGATATAGTCAATATTTTATTAATACAGCAGATTTTAGATCTCTAGCTGATCAGTTTAATTTTATTGCAGTTTATCCACAAGGACTAGTTTGTGGTGGTGGAACTACATGGAACACTAATCCTCCAGGAGGAGATAATAAATGTAGTCAAGATGATATAGGGTTTTTTCCTGCATTACTTAATGAGATATCAGGCAATTATAATATAGACGCATCAAAAGTGTTTTTAACTGGGTACTCAAATGGAGCTGACTTTTCTTATTCAATGGCATGCTATCAAAGTTCACTAGTAACAGCTATTGCACCTGTTTCAGGATTAATGCCAATGAATGATTCAAGCGAATGTCAACCAAGCCATGCAACCTCAGTAATGATATTTAATGGAACCATTGATTATTCTAGACCTTACAATGGTATTGCTGGATATATGATGAGCGTAGATCAAACAGTAGCTTATTGGTCTCAGTATAATAATACTGATTCTTCACCGCAAACTAATATTGTTGGAGATATAGAAAACTACACTTACTTAAATGGAGATAATAACACAACAGTAGATCTATTTAAAATTGTAAACGGTGATCACTATTGGTTTACCTTATCATATAATGGAAATTCCATGGAGGAACTAATGTGGAATTTTTTCTCAAGTAATTAAAACCACAAATAATGCCTTTGCAGTAAAAAAATGATATATTGTCTTCATGGAAAAAACTGCAATCATTGCACTCGGAGGAAACGCTCTCTCAGATAAAAGTCAAGCTGGTACAACTATCGTTAAAGGGTAATGGATTTATTTTCAGCTAATCAATTAATGTGGGCAGCTTTTATAGTTGGTAATAGTGCTCCTGTAATATTTTTCATACTTTATTATTATCAAAAAATAACAGCAGAATTGTTCAAGTTATATTTTTTGGGAGTATTAGTGGGACTTACATGGGAGATTCCTTTCGCATTGGCAGGAAAATCATTTCACCTTATTCTAATTGATTGGCCAATTAATCTACCTTTAGTGAGAAATATTACATACTCATTTATTGATGGTCTAATTTTTATTGTTGGCATTTTTTTAGCAAAAGCATTTCTTAAAAATAAAGAATTTCTTTATACATTCAACTCAACAGCATTGTTAATAATGATTATTTGGGGAAGTATTTCTGAGTTTTTAGTAGACTTGAACGGAAATGGAAAGCTGTGGTTATTTATTGATAACTGGTATAATCCTATTTTTATAACTATTAATGGTAATGGCTTAACTATTATTCCTCAACTCATTTGGTTTGTTGCTCCGATTGCGTACTATTTTACTATCTTGAGATGTCTATCAAAGAAAATATAAGACATGAAAAACGTTATGAAAGATCTCTTCTTTCGGATGCACATATTTCAAGATTGTCTGATAATTTTTTGTCACAGTGGTTAAAGATTTCAAAAGAATTATCATATAACACTGTAGGTCTTTATTATCCGTTCGATAATGAAGCATCTCCGCTTGAAATAATAAATTATCTTCATTCGAAGAATAAAGAAGTATTACTTCCTGTGATTGAAAATCAATCAAAAACTCTTTCTTTTGCTAAAAATAATTTTCAATCTAAGCTATTAGCGAATAAATACGGAATATACGAGCCAAAAGATAAAGAATTTGTTGATCTTAAACATATCGACATTGTATTGGTACCTTGTGTTGCATTCAACAAACAATTATTTCGTTTAGGAATGGGAGGTGGTTTTTACGATCGAACTTTTTCAAAAAAGACATCAACTATTTTGATTGGTATTGCGTATAGTTTTCAGTTTGAAAACATCTCATTTCAAGAAGAACACGATATCAAGATGGATTATGTGATTACCCAAAAAGAGATATTAAAATAATTAAATTGGTTTTGAGGCACTATAAATGTTAACAATACCAAGAGATAAATATTTTATTTGAATATTTTCAAAACCAGCTTTCTCTAAAATCATCTTAAATTCCTTCCCATGCGGAAAATGTTCAGCTGAGGTTGATAGATATTGGTAAGCTTGTTGATTTTTTGCAATCATTCTTCCTAAAACTGGAACAATAAGTTTTGTATAAAGGAAGTATCCAAATCGAAATATAAAAAAGGAAGGTACAGCAGTTTCAAGTATAATTAATTTTTTGCCAGGTCTTAAAACACGTTTAATCTCAGATAATCCTTGATCCAAATTTTCAAAATTTCTAACTCCAAAACCTATTGTTGCAACATCAAAAGTATTATCATCAAAACTCATATTTTCTGCATCTTCTAATTGAAATCTAATATTTGATAATCCCATACTTTTTTTATTGGCTAAATCCAACATCATCGATGCATTATCAACTCCAACAACTTGAACATTATCATTTGCAAAACATAGCGCTATATCTCCAGTACCAGTTGCGATATCAATTATTTTGCTTGGACCATTCTGCATTGAAAGTTTATAAACGATGTTTCTCCAATTCTTATCCATGTTTAATGTCATCATTTTATTGATTTGATCATATCGTGATGATATATCATTAAACATATTTTTTATTTGAATTTTTTTTGATTCATTTTTTGAATTATCTGGTTTTATCATTTAATAAGATAAAAAAAATGGAAGGTAATGCACTAGCCATTTTTAAAGGTTTATGATTTAAGTATTTATAGCTATTTTTTTATATGAAAAATCTCCCAAATCAATTTTTTTATTCCAAAGAAGAAGATAGATTGAACGTTATCTCTCACGGAATAGGTTTTATACTTAGTATCATTGGATTAATTTTTTTATTAAACAAAGGCCTCCAAGATTTTAACCTACTTCGTTTTTTGAGCTTTCTTATTTACGGTATAAGTTTATCTACAATGTACATTGCTTCAACGTTATACCATAACTCCAAAACACCAGAAGGAAGGTACAAATTCAGACTTTTTGATATGGTTTCTATTTATTTACTAATTGCTGGATCTTATACACCATTTACTTTAACTGTTTTAATTGATAGTGGAGGTTTAACACTATTCTTATTGGTTTGGGTGATAGCTTTTATTGGAATAATCTGGAAAATTTTTACTGTTGGTAGCTATAATATTAGTTCAACATTATTATATATTTTTATGGGGGGTCTTTGGTTATTTTTCATTGATGCTTTTATAAATGAAATTCCTCAAAATGCATTAATGTGGATATATGCTTCAGCTTCAACCTATTTAATTGGTGTCTTTTTCTATTTAGCCGATTCGAAGATCAAATACAATCATTTCATTTGGCATATTTTTGTTCTTCTTGCAAGTGTGTTTCATTACATCTCAATTTACTTTTACATTTAGTTTACCTACCTTAATAAAAATGAAAAAATATTCTGTTCCAAAAAATTTCAACTCATCCATTGGGCATAATAGTCTAGATAATTATCAATCTTTAAGAAAAAATGCCGAGCAAGATTCAAACTCTTATTGGGAGTCTGTTGCAAAGCGCATTGATTGGTTTGATCAGTGGACCACTGTTAATAATACAGATTATTCTAAAGCGCATATTGAGTGGTTTTCAAATGGAAAGTTAAATGCATCTTATAATTGCATAGATAGGCATATTGAAAATGGCTTAGGAGAAAAGACAGCCCTTATTTGGCAATCAAATGATCCAACTACCTCAACAAATGTGTCTTATAATGAATTATTGAAAAAAGTTTCATTATTTGCTAATGGATTAAAACGAGCCGGAATTAAAAAAGGTGATCGAGTATGCATTTATATGCAAATGATTCCAGAGGCAATTATAGCGATGCTTGCTTGTGCTAGAATTGGAGCAGTACATTCAGTGGTATTTGGAGCATTCTCTAGCGATGCATTAAAAAACAGAATCAATGATTCTGAGTGTAAGCTACTTATTACTCAAGATAATGGAGTACGAGGATTAAAATTTGATATTCCAATGAAAGAAAATGCAGATAAAATTGCAGATAAATGTCCTTCTTTAAAAACAATAGTTATGGTTGAACGTTCTGAAAATGATATGTTTATGAAAGAAGGAAGAGATATTACATGGAATCAATTTATTGATGGTTGCTCAAGTGAATGTCCTCCTGAAGTAATGGATGCAGAAGACCCATTATTTATTTTATATACTTCAGGTTCAACTGGAAAACCAAAAGGGGTAATGCATACAACAGGAGGATATCTTGTTTATGCTTCTCATACGCATGAACTAGTCTTTGATTATCATCAAGATGACGTATATTGGTGCACTGCTGATATAGGTTGGATTACAGGTCATTCATATATTGTCTATGGACCCTTATCAAATGCAGCAACTCAAGTAATATTTGAAGGGGTTCCAAATTATCCAGATTTTGGAAGATTTTGGCAAATTGTTGAACAGCACAAAATCAATGTATTCTATACAGCTCCAACTGCATTGCGAGCATTAATGAAAGAAGGAGATGACTGGGTAACAAAATATGATTTATCTAGCTTAAAAGTGTTGGGAACAGTTGGTGAACCTATTAAATCTCCAGAATGGCATTGGTATTTTAACGTTATAGGTAATGAAAAATGTCCTATTGTTGATACATGGTGGCAGACTGAGACTGGAGGAATTTTAATGTCTCCAATTCCTGGATGCATTCCAACAAAACCAGGATCAGCCACACTTCCACTGCCAGGTATTATACCAGAAATTTTAGATGAAGAAGGAAAAGTAATAACAGAAAGAAATACTACTGGCTATTTAGTTATGACACAATCCTGGCCTGGACAAATGAGAACAGTGTATGGTGATCATCAACGATTCATTGATACGTATTTTTCTCAAGCACCAGGAAATTATTTTACTGGAGATGGAGCTTATATTGATGATGATGGATATTTTTGGATTACTGGAAGAGTAGATGATGTATTAAATGTATCTGGACACAGAATTGGTACTGCTGAAGTGGAGGGAGCTATTGGTGCTGCAAGTGGTGTAGCAGAAGCTGCAGTCATTGGATATAATCATGAAATCAAAGGAGAGGGTATTTATGCATTTGTCACGCTTATGACAGGAGTAGCATCATCGGAAGAAATCAAAAAAGATATTTTAGATACCGTCACCAAAATTATTGGCCCACATGCAAAGCCTAGCGTTATTCAATTTTGTTCAGGACTTCCCAAAACACGTTCTGGAAAAATAATGAGAAGAATTCTAAAGAAAATTGCTCAAAATGAAACTGAAGATTTGGGTGATATCTCAACACTAGCTGATCCAAGTGTTATAGATAGTTTATTAGAAAAGTAAGTCTAATTATTTTTTTAATATACTTTCGCGAAGTTTTTTTGCTCCCTCAAGTATTCTTAATGTTGGTCTACTAAATAATCCATCGGAATCAAAAGCAAAAATTTTACCATTTTTGAAAGGAGGCAAATTATTGATTCTTTGGTCTTCCATTACTTGTTTTAAGTGAACTTTATTCTCTTCTTCACTGTATCCACAACAGATAATTGCAATAATATCAGGATTACTATTAATTATTTCATCAATACTAAGTACTCGTGATTGATCACCAGGTCTTCCAATTGCTGAAATGAAACCTGCAAGCTCAATTTGTTCAGGAACCCAGTGTCCGGCTGAAAAATAAGGGTCAATCCATTCAAGACATAAAACACGTAAATTAAACTTGCTCATTGATGACATTTTATTTTGTTCATCAATTGCATCATTGACTATCTTTTGCGACTTATCTTTTTGATTTAGGGTTTCTCCAATTGTAAGAATATCATTACATATATCATCAAATGATCTTCCATTAAGAGAAATTATCTTTGTTGATGAAGGTAAAGTACATAATTGACCCTTTAAAAGCACTTCAACTTGATTGCTCGATATTGCACAGACATCACATATTCCTTGTGTAATTATAATATCAGGTTTTAATTGTTTAATTTTTTTGATATCTACTTCATATAATGGTGAATTTTCATTCACTTTTTCTCTAACTGATTTGTCAATTTCCCTCTGAGATTTAGCACTGTCAATATTTGAAGAGGTTACAGTATTAATTTTTAGAAGGCTTATTGGATAATTACACTCATGGCTTACCCCCACTAAATTTTTTTCTAAACCTAAATCACATATGATTTCGCTGGCGCTTGGAACTAAACTAACAATTTTCATTTTTTATTTTTGGTTTGCTGATTTAAATCTTGTCGAAGAGGAAGTTAAGCTATGTTTTGTTTTTCTTCCTTTGACTCTTTTTCTCCAAAGTTCAAAAGAGCTTCTTTTTAAATGCGCTCTCATAATTTTTCGAACACCATTTTCTTTCAATCCAAATTGGAGTTCAATTGCATCAAAGGGAGTACGATCTTCCCATGCCATTTCAATAATTCTGTCTACATCTTGAGGCTTAATATCCAAATCCACCACCATGACACATTAATATCTGTCCAGTGACATAGTTGGATTCTGGAATACAGAACATATATATTGCTCCAGCAGCTTCTTGAGGAGTTCCTGGTCTGCCTAATGGAATCATTGTCTTAGCAGATTGAAATACAGCAGAATTCACACCAACTTTAATCTTGTTTCCTTCAATATCAATGAGCGATTCTTCTTTTTCAGCATCTGAGTCCGTTAAGCGAGTTTTAATGAGTCCAAATCCTACAGCGTTGACGTTTACATTGTATCGTCCCCATTCTTTTGCCATAGTTTTTGCCATTCCTACAACTCCAGCTTTTGCTGTAGCATAATTTATTTGTCCAGCATTTCCAAACATTCCAGATGTAGAAGAGATATTTACTACTTTTCTAAAATTGGTAATTCCATTTTCTTTTTCTTTTAAAAACAATTTTTTAATGTGAGGTTGTGCAGCTCTAAGAATTTTAAAAGGAGCTGTAAGGTGACATTCTAAAATTGCATCCCATTGTTTATCATCCATTTTTTGAATGACATTGTCCCAGGTGTATCCAGCATTATTAACAATGATGTCTATTCCACCAAATGAATCTAAAGCAGTATTAATAAATCGCTCTGCAAAGTCATCATCAGTAACGCTTCCATTACAAGCAACTGCTTTTCCTCCCATATCAGTAATATCAGATACAGTTTGATTGGCAGGATCTGCATCTAAATCATTTACAACAATATGAGCACCATCTTTTGCTAGCATTAAACCTAGCTCTCTTCCAATTCCTCTCCCAGAACCGGAAATGAGTGCTACTTTTCCTTCTAATTTTTTTTTCATATAGTTTCCTTTTTTTAGTAATCAATTTTACTATTTTTTTTAATTTTTTGCTCTATTAGTTTTTGTAGGTAGTACATTGACATTTGTACAAGTAAAGTGTACTTTACATCTTATCAATTTTATGGAGAAACAATGATTAATAATAAAGGTCTTATAACAACATTTATTTTAGCAGTTCTTTCAACACTGTATCTTGGGAGTGTTTGGAACGATTTTTTTGGTACCTTGAACGTAAATGTCTCTATGGATCGTCAACAAGCAATTAAAGCTGCAACAGATGCTTCAAAGCAATTTACAATGTTAGATGATTCGTATGAGCAAGCGTCTATATATAATTTTGATGGATCATTAAGAAATTTTGTGGAGCTAAAGCAGGGTGGTAAACAAAAATTTCAAGAAATAATCGACAATGATATTTATTCACCTTACAATTGGATGGTCCGCTCTTATAAAGAAGGTGAGATTATTGAAGCAATGTTTCAATTTAAGCCTGATGGAAGTCCAAACGGATATAGAATTAAAATTCCTGAAGATTATGATTCAGATAGTCTTGATGAAGAAGATGCTTTAGCATTAGTTAAACAAAATATTAATAATCAATGGTCTGGAAATTTCAGTGATTATAATCTTATAGAATCTTCATTCAAAGAAATGCCAAATGGAAGAATAGATCATTCTTTTCTTTTTGAGCATAATTTACAAGATATAGGAGACGCAAAATATAGATTACGAGCAACAGTTTCAGGCTCAATTATGAATTCTGTAAGCCCTTTTGCATTTGTGCCGGAATCATTTCAAAGAGAATTTGCTAATATTAGATCTGATAACGATACAATTGCTATCTTCGCTAATTTTGCATTCTTAGGAATTTATTTATTAGGTATTGGTGTGACTTCACTAATCATTTTTTATAGAAATGGCTGGTTAAGATGGAAGAAGTCAGTATTAGCTGCTGCTTTTGTTGCTCTATTTTCAAATATTCTTTTAAATCTAAATTTCTTTCCTACAATTTGGATGGCCTATGATACGGCATCTTCAAAATCGCAATTTTTATCAGAACAATTATTGGGTATGATAGCCAATGGAATTCTCATGTTTTTCATCTTGGCTGCGTCATTTATTACAGCAGAGTCGTTGACTAGAAGAGCATTTCCTAAGCATATTCAAATTTGGAAGACATGGAGTTCTAATGTTGCAAACTCAAAACGTGTGTTAAATGATACTATTTTTGCTTACTTAATTGTTCCTATTAAACTAGCTCTTGTAGGAGCATTTTATATACTCATGGAAAGAAATTTTGGATTCTGGTCTCCAGCTTCATCGTCATTTGATCCTAATTACCTAGCATCTATTTTTCCGTGGTACACAGGTTTAGCTATATCCTTACAAGCTGGTTTTTGGGAAGAAATGTTATTTAGAGCAGTTCCAATTGCTGCGGGGGTTTTAATTGGTCAACGATACAATATGCGCTTTACAGGATTAGTGTTAGCTATGGTAGTACAGGCATTAATTTTTGGTGCTGGACATGCTAATTATCCCGCACAACCATCATATGCGAGGGTTGTTGAATTATTTCTACCATCAATTGTGGTTTATGGTATGATTTATTTACGACTAGGAGTTGTTTTTGGAGCTATTACTCATTATGTGTATGATGTTGTATTATTTTCTTTACCAATTTGGTATTCTTCAGGATATATTTTTGATAAGTTTATGACAGTTGTTGGAGGATTAATTCCTTTGCTTGTTATTTTATATTTTAGAATAAAACATCAGAAATGGTCTGATGTAGATTCTTCATCATTGAATGAAGGTTTTGTACCTACTCCACCAGAGAAAAAAACTGCTGAAGAACCAGAAGTCATCAGTACTGTTCCATCAGCTTCTAATGTTTTAAACCCAAAAATTATAGGAATAGCTCTAATATTTGTTATTGGAATTTTTAGTTCTTTTAAATTGTCTAATGTAGAGGTTCCTGTTAGTTCACCATCAATTGACAAAGAAGAGGCAATTTCAATAGCAAATCAATTTTTATCTGATAACAATATTACATTGCCTGATGGATATAATGCCTATGCATTTGATGATAGCTCATATCCTGCATCCTCATTTATTTGGGAGGAGCTTGGGGAAGAGACATATTTATCGTTACTTGGATCTTATGTTTTAGGACCTAGGTGGAAAGTGAGGTTTGCAAAATTTGATGGACCAGTAGAGTCACGCGCAAGAGAGGTGATGGTATCTATAGATTTTGATGGAAATATTTTGAGATTTAATAATAGGTTTCCAGAAGATGAAGAAGGTAAGCAGCTAAGCAGAGAAGAAGCGCAAGTAATTGCTGAAAATGCGTTATCTGAATATTTAGGTATGAATATATCCGCTGCTACTCTTACCAGTGCTCAAGAATCTCAAAAGCCAAATAGGTTAGATTGGACATTTACTTTTACAGATAATAATGAGTTAGACTATGAGGGCGCAAAACTTCAAAATATTATTTCAATATCAGGTGATCAGATATCAGGATTCACTAAATTTGTTTTTGTTCCGGAAGATTGGGTAAGAATGAAAAGAGATCGTGAAGGTTTATCAGGTATTGTAGGCACTCTATTTACCGTTCCTGGTGCAATTTTTGTTATAGGGTTATTATTAATGAGGTCATTTAAGTTATTAATGGATCGAAAAATTAATGTTAGAAAAGGTCTAATTTTTGGTTCATTTGCTATTTTTGGAATTCTTAGTGTCTTTAATGATTCGTCATTCCTTAATACTTTGCCTACAAATCAACCTATTGAAAATTTGATGACCACATACTACATATCTTCAATAGGTGGGGCTTTAATTGCTCTAGGACTAATTAATATATTATTGTTTGGAACACTGAATAAGCTTGTACAACCATCAATAAATAATATCAAAATAAAAGATGCAATTCTTGGAGGAATAATTGTTGCATTAACCATGATTGCTTCATTGGTGTTAGCTGGTTCTTTTCAACTAAATTTGAATCCAAATTTTGCAAATTTTAATCTTACTTCATATTACCCAATCTATGATACATTAAATGCATATACGTTTTTTGGACCTATTGCTTTTAATATATTTCTTGCAGCAATGTTGTATGAAATTACAAAAGGGTGGAGCAATGATATCAAAGGAAATCTGATTGCTTATATATTAGTTGTTACAGTATTTACAAGCGACATAGGGTTTCAATACGATATAGCAAGCTCTATAATGATTGCACTACTTTATGGAGCCTTAATTTTTACAATTTTTAAATATATTATTAAGAATAACTATGCAATGATCCCATTTTATACATTATTTATGCGATTTTATGACAGGTTTGCTGCTACTGATTTTGGCGTAGCACCATCATATTCAAATGAATTATTGTTTCTGGGATTATCATTAATTTTAGCATCTTTTGTAATGGTTTCTTTGACGAGCAAACTATTTAATATGAATGTAAAAGGATAAAATATATTATATTCCTTGAATGTCATATTTTAAAGGAAAAACTATCATAGTAACTGGAGCTTCTTCGGGCATTGGAGAAGCAACAGCAAAAGAGTTTTTATTAAAGGGTGCTAAAGTAATTTTAGTAGCTAGAAGTGAGTCTAAAATGCACGATTCATTTAAAGACTTTAATCAAGATTCATACTCTATTTACCCATTTGACTTAACTAATTTAGATGACATTGATTTTTTTGCAAAAATGCTAATAAAAAAAGAAGGTCCAATTGATATTTTATTTAATAATGCTGGGGTAAGTCAATTTGGATATTTTGAGGAAAGCGATTTATCTGTTTTAGATAAAATAATGGAG
Source organism: Fidelibacterota bacterium SCGC AAA298-D23 (assembly GCA_000402655.1). Lineage (GTDB taxonomy): Bacteria > Fidelibacterota > Marinisomatia > Marinisomatales > Marinisomataceae > Marinisoma. The sequence continues at coordinate 1,615 of AQSI01000001.1, read as the reverse complement.
CTTGACTTTTTTTCCGTTGTTCAATTCACAAAATCAATTTTACCTCATATGATAGCTAAAAAATCTGGTCAAATTGTTACAAACACAAGTGTTGCGGGGTTGGTTGGATCAAGAAATAGATCATTTTATTCATCAGCTAAATTTGCTTTACATGGATTTTTTGATAGTGTAAGATCTGAAATTATTCACCATAATGTTCATGTTACATTAATTGCTCCTGGAAGAGTAGCAACTGATGTCGGTAAAAATGCATTAACTCCAAGCGGTCAACCATATGGAAAAGATGATAGAGGACATAATAAAGGTTTAACATCCAAAGAAGCAGCAAAAAGAATTCTTACTGCCATTAAAAGGAAGAAAAGGGAAGCTGTTATTGCAAAGTGGAATGATATTGCATGGTTAGCTGTTTACATAAGAAAACTAGCCCCACGTTTGTATTTTTTCCTCGCAAGAAGAATAGTAGCATAATTTTTTATGAAATATAGCATATTAGAAGATCCCCGTTACAAACATATTGCTGAACCTAAATCTATATTGTTTCAAATTTTTTCATTTATTTTTGATTTATATGCCAACACTGTTTTAACATTTTATTCCCCTGTAAAAGTTATTGGTAGAGAAAATATACCGAAAAATGAACCATTCATTTTTGTTAGTAATCACAATAGCCACATGGATATTGCAATTTTGGCTTATTCAACAAGAATGGGTTATGAAAAATTTGGTTTTCTGGCTGCAAAGGATTATTGGTTCGATAACAATTTTCGCAGAAGATTTTTTAAAAATCTAATCAACCTTATTCCTATTAGTCGTAAACCAAATCCTGAATCTTTAGATTTGGATGACACCATGACTCTTTCAAAAGCATTTATGGATTTGGGAAATAACATTATTATCTTTCCGGAAGGTTCAAGAGGTGAAGTTGGAAAAATACAAAGATTTAGAAAAGGTGCAGTAAAGTTTTCGATGGGATTGGACGTACCTATCTTACCAGCCGCAATAATGGGAGCAGAAAAGGCATGGCCTAAAGGCGAAAAGTTTATTAAGCCTTTTCCTATTACTGTGAAAGTTTTACCAAAAATTGATCCCCCAAAAACCAAAGAACTTTCTAAAACAGCTTATAATAAAGCCCTTTCAAAAATAACCAAAGATCTTGAAATCAAGATTTCTGAAGCCGTAAAAGAGCTTAAAGAAACTAAGAGCCCTGACTAATTGTAATTATTGAACCACTCAAGGAAGCACTGTAACGAGTAAGTGCACCTGAAGCAGGTCCTGAAACTACATTGCCATTTAAGTCGAAAATTGAATTGTGACTTGGACATACTAAATTGTTTGCCGCAGAATTAATATTTACTGTAAATCCTGCATGCGTACAGTTTCTTGATAAAGCTCTAACACCAGTTGTACTAGTTCTTAGAACAATTATACCTCTATTATCGAAAGTATCACTTCCACTTAGAGCAATTGCACCACCAGTGTTTTGCAGAGTTTGGTAAATCATTGAGGTGTCAATCGTAATAACTCCTGAAGCTGGATCGTAGTTGTAACCAGTGTTACCACCGCCAGAATTATCTCCACCGCCACCAGAATTTCCGCCACCACCAGAATTTCCGCC